>LS998015.1:1670666-2045247 GCA_900498245.1 Candidatus Zixiibacteriota bacterium | reverse complement strand
CAGCCGACCTCATGACCCCAATTCAACAGCCGCCAAAGAACCAAACCAACCCCCCCGGACCACCTCCATAACCACCCTCCCAAAGCACCACCACAATCGACAAGATTGTGAATCATGTCACAATCTGCCCCAGCCCTACCCCACCCCAAAAAACCACCCCAAACCAAAAAGATTGTGAAAAAAGAAACAAATATTAAGTCCCAAGGAAGTATTGGGGTAAGAGACAAAGAAGATATGGCGGTATTTTAAAAAGCAAAAAAATGACCGGTGGCACAGAAGCGGGAGGCGCAGAGCGGATCAGCGCTTGTGAAATTGGTAACAATCTTGGGGGCTTTTTTCGCCGGTTGAAAAGATACCAGGGAGGCCAAAAAAACGAAAATAAAGGTGGCTCTGAATTGACCGATTTCGAATGCCGAACGGGCAGTCTTGTCATAGCCAGCGGAACCATAAAAGAATTTGACAACGGAAGAGCGAGTGCGTATACTGAAAAACTGTATTTTTAATATTGGTCCGCAAGAATAAGGAGGATTCCTGGTGAAGGTATACGACACCGAACAGATTAAAAATATCGCTTTCATCGGCCAGCGCGGCTGCGGCAAAACCAGCCTGGCTGATTCCCTCGCATATACGGCCGGAATAACGAACCGCCAGGGAAAGGTCGACGACGGCACCTCGCTGTCGGATTTTACCGACGCTGAAATCGCCCGAAAATCATCGATAGGTCTCTCGCTCCTGGTGTTGCCGTGGAAAAACCAGAAAATAAATCTCCTGGACCTGCCGGGGCACCCGGACTTTATCGGGGAGTTAATTGTCGGACTGAACGTGTCGGAAACGGCCATAATCGTCCTCAACGCCAACTCCGGGATGGAAGTCGGCACGGAAATCCAATACAAATATATCGAGAAATATAACCTGCCGCGGCTTTTCTTCATAAACAAGGTTGAAAAGGAGCATGTCAAAACCGCCGACGTGGTGAAACAACTTCAGGAACGGTTCGGAATGAAGGCGGTGCCGGTTCAGATTCTGATGGGCGAGGCACTGGAGCATAAAGGGATTATCGACCTGATAAGGATGAAAGCGGTTACATTCGGGGCGAACGGGGCGGCCACGGAAGCCGATATCCCGGCCAATTTCAGAGAGGCCGCAGGAGCGGCCCGTCAGAAAATGGTCGAGACGATTGCCGAAGCCGACGACGCCCTGCTCGAGAAATTTTTCGACAAAGGGGAGTTGACACCGGGTGAAATTCTGGAGGGACTCAAAAAGGGGATTCTCAAAAAGAGCATTTTCCCGATCCTGTTCGGTTCGGCCGATCGAATGACCGGGGGCGCCCTGCTTCTCGATTTTGTGACCGATTTTCTGCCGTCGCCCAAAGATATCTCGCCGGTCAATGTCATGGCGGCGGGAAAAGAGGAAGTGGTGGCGATTAATGTCGATGCCGGCGGAAAGCCTTTGGCATATATTTTCAAATCGATGGCGGAAGCGCATATCGGAGACATTTCTCTTTTCAAGGTTCTCTCCGGCAAAATCAGCCAGGGCCTGGATCTCAACAATCATAACCAGAGCAATACGGAACGGGCCAGCCAGATTTATTCTATCTCCGGCAAGGAGCGGTCCGAAGTCGAGGCGGCTCCAGCCGGCGATATCGCGGCGCTGGTGAAACTGAAATCGGCCAAAATGGGGGATACGCTCGGCGATAAGGAACCGCGGGTAGTGGTGCCCAAAATCGAGTTCCCGGAGCCGGTGATGGATACCGGGGTCCGGCCGAAGACCAAGGGCGACGAAGAAAAACTTTCGATGGGACTTCAGAAACTCAAAGACGAAGATCCGACGTTTCGAATTATTGTCGACCCGGCCCTGCGACAGACAGTTCTTCTGAGCCAGGGCTCGACCCATACCGAAGTAATCGTGGAAAAATTGAAAAAGAAATTCGGGGTGGATGTCGACCTGTTCAAACCTCGGATTCCGTATCGCGAGACCATCAAAACCAAGGTCGAATTGCAGCATAAATACAAAAAGCAGTCGGGTGGACGGGGGCAGTACGGCGATGTCTATTTGCGCCTGGAGCCGAACAAGCGGGGCGCCGGATTCGAGTTCCGCGATGAAATCACTGGCGGAACAATCCCCAATAAGTATATCCCGTCGGTGGAAAAAGGGGTAATCGAGGCGATGCTCGAAGGCGGTCTTTCCAGTTCCCCGGTCGTCGACGTCATCGTGGCGGTCTATTACGGGTCGTATCACGAGGTCGATTCCTCGGATATGGCATTCAAGATCGCGGCGTCGATGGCCTTCAAAGAGGGTTTCCTGAAATGCAATCCGATTCTGCTGGAACCGATCGATAATATCGAAATCATGGTTCCCGATGATTTCACCGGCGACGTGATGGGGAACCTTTCGAGCCGCCGGGGAAAAATCATGGGCATGGATCCGGACGGGCGGTATCAGCGGATACGGGCGACCGTGCCGCAGGCGGAACTCTACAACTACTCGGTGGACCTGCGCTCGATGACCTCGGGGCAGGGAGTTTATACCCGGGCCTTCTCGCATTACGAAGAGGTGCCGCGCGAAATCACCGAGAAGGTGATCGCCGAGATTAAAAAGTCCAAAGAAGAATAAAGTACTTATCATTTTGTATAGAGAGCGGCTCATGCAGATGGGCCGCTTTTTTATTTCCCTTGGCGAGCGGAACCGACCGCAGGGGGGGCGGTTTATGATAGTGTCGAAACCCCGTCGTCCGGCTGACGCCGGACTTGGGGGATTTCGACCTACAAATGCTGCCGCGCATAGGAACAATCACCCCCAAATTACCGCCACCATAATCCCTCAGCCCCGAATTTGGGGGTGGCACCCGAGCGGTGGGCGGGAGCGGCAGTGGCCGGGTCGCGCGCGGGAATATACTCGGCAAAGACATAAAATTGAATATACCCACAGCAGAGCTGTGGGGCACCGATACGCGTTAAGGGGCCTGGGGGGCTTGTGGAGGCGCAAATTCGAGATGATTGGAATAATATATCCCCCTCCGCGGATTTTGCTCTCTTTTGCCTTGAAAGCAATTTTTCCGGACTTGTAACCTGTTGGGGCGCAAGGGGCCATGGAAAACGAAGCCAAGTTGATTTCAGATATCTGATTGATATATATAAAGTTACAGGGATTTGGGTTTGTTCTGCAAAATTTTTTTCCTGTATTCCGCCGGGAAAAATTGCGGTAAGAGACCTTACCCGTAATGGTTGGGAGAAAGGTACAAATTTGCATGATCGGCTTAGTTTTGAAATATGAAGCCTCAATCGATTTCTTTTTTATGCAGTGATATTGCGTCATAAATTTATTTATCCCTTCACTGATACTCCCCGGCGGCAGATTGACACCAAAGTGATGTGGAAAATGCTTTGAGAGGGAATGAACGGATTCCATGAGACGATCGGGCAGACTAAAGTCTGCCGCGCACAGCAATGGTTATATAATATGGGCCCTCGGGCAGGTAGGATACCTACCGCGCACGGGATGGCGGAACCGCAAGACTTCGTCTGGGGTTCCGCCCTACAACTTGCTGCCGCTACAATTGGACGTATCCGTCAAAGGCCGGGCCGCGCACAGTCCCCGGCAAGACCTCGCTAAATATTCGAAATCCTGTTAGGGGCAATGTCCGAACCACAGGGGCTCGGACTTACTAAGACTAAAGAAGATGTCGAAACCCCGTCGTCCGGCAGGAGCCGGATCTCGGGGGATTTCGACCTACAAATATATTTGGATTCCGGGGCAAGCCGGGACCGACGGTACGCAGAAAACCGCGGGGTCACACCTCGGACAAGGGTCTTCGGCAAAACCCCGCTAAACATTTGAATATAAGCCCTCGGGCAGGTAGGATACCTGGCGCGCACAGGAAGGGGATGGCGGAACTGCTATCGGCAATTCAGCGCCGGGCCGTGTTTATATAAATAGTTGATAATGTACGAAACATCCAGAATGTTTACCGATTGATTTCCATTGGCGTCGGCGCAGAAATAATAAGGGGCGTTGCAATGAGGCGCACCGCCGCTCTTATACAAGAAATTTATCAGATAACTGACATCGAGGATATTGATATTGTTGTCGCCGTTGATATCGCCGCAGGTGGGGTAGAAGCCGACCTCAAGAGCCGCGTCATTATTATCTTCATTCGTTTCGACTTTGAGATTCGCTTCATCGACGGCCACCCTGAAATTATAAGTGCCTTCCTGTCCGGTGAAAGGGACAGTAACTTGAATGCCACCGGGCGCCGGGACATTCACGAACTGTTCATTCAGCAGATCGCTTCCATTATAAATTCTAACGGAAACACCAATCAGAGATACGCCGCCAAAATTACTAATTGAGGCGATTAAGTTGGTTGTTTCTCCCGGCTTGAGGTTAAATGTTGATGCTGTCAATGAAGCACTTAAATCAGCATACCAATTCAAATCTTTCCACTGCCTTACACCCCATCCAGGCCCGCTTGGCCCATCATATCTAAAAACAGGCTTTGCATTGTCAAATGTTCCAATGCTCGAAGATCTTGCAAAAAAGTCAATCACAGCCATGTCTATATAATACCATCCAGGCAAATCGTTATAAGCTTTATCCAAAGTCTCTCCATTATTATCTGTCCACTTATAAAAATCATTCCAGTCCAAGGAATAATTATCTCTTAACATGCTAAACATCCATGCAGTAATATCATAACCATTGCTTAGTTGAATCTCGCTATTATACCCGCTTGTATCACGATAATCATTTGCAACATAACCTAGCCAATTATAAGCACTAGTTCCTTGATAAATATAAGTATCCATTGTTTCTTGATTAATATCCCCAGAATTAGTTAAAATATTATACATATTATATTCTGAAAAACCCTCTGTAAGCCAAAGTCTAACATAAATTGGGTACGGATTTATTGCATGCATTGTTTCATGCAGAGCATAAGCCATATATGGCCAATAATCCCCAAATTCCCCAGGGTTTCCATATAACTCTTGTCCATTTTCATAATAAGGCCAGCCACATTGATATATTGGATCAGAAAAATGAATCACAGCATTTCCTGGCATAGCATATCCCCCATAGCATCCAATAGAAGCAGAAACATTTATTTGCAATTTTCTGCCATACCACTTCTCGGCGCTCCAACCGGTTTGCTGTTCCATTAACTCATATCTGGGTTCAAATTTGTCCCAGAATTGGTCAATTGCCGGGGTATTATGAGCGTAATAAGCCGAATCCACATATACATCAAAGCGGTCATAGGAGAGTAAAACCCAGGCGGAAGTGTCGGCGGTCAAGAGACGCCTCATATCATTATCCCATTCTTCTTTTCCGGAGCTATCAAGTTCGCGGGGATAATCTTTGATAATCGGCGCGGTTTTATTCCCAACCGTAACCGTCAATGTCTCAGCGTCGATCGCGATACCATAAGTCAGCCCATGCATTATGTTTTCATGAACAACGGTGGCGGAAAAGGTGGAAGACGCCAATATGAGGCAGGATGCCCAAAATATAACAAAAGCCTTCATTTTATACCCCCGGCCTTACAGAAGTGGCTGGCTCGCAAGAGGTCAGGATTATTTTATCTATTTTAAGATAATATCAATAGGAATGAAGTCAAGAAGATTCATTCTGTGAGCGGCAGGTATCCTACCTGCCCGTTCGCTAAATATATATTCTTTCATTTTCCCTGACATCCCTTGTCACACTAATCCGGTATTTTTTGCCATGGTTGTGCGAAGAAGACTAAAAATTACGGGCCCGGCTCTGGTATTCATTACCATAACCACCAAGGACCGGACCCCATATTTTTCAAATCAGGAATTCGCTCTGGCCTGCCTGAATCAACTTCGCCGGGAATTGGAGCAATTCCGAATTTCAGCGGTGGGATATGTCTTAATGCCGACTCATTTGCACGGCCTATTCGGTTTTGGGGAGATTTCCGTATTGTCGGAGTTTGTTCACGGTTTTAAGCGCAGAAGCGCGTTAAGGATTAAGGATATTCTGATGCAAAAAGGCGGCATCGGGTGCCACGGCCAATTCAATTTATGGAAACCAAGATTCGACGACTTAATTATCACTTCCGAGGAGCAATTTCGCATCAAATTAAATTATATACATCAAAACCCTGTTAAGGCCGGATTGGCGGTATCACAAACGGGCTGGAAATATTCGAGCGCGGGTGACTATTCAGGTGAGAAGAATGGGCCTTTGGATATTGATCGGGATTTTAGGTGGTTAATTTAATTTGTCCGGGTAGCATGAAGGAGATGGTCATATGATATAGGCCCTCGGGCAGGTAGGATACCTGCTGCGCACGGGATGGGCAAAGTCTATAAATGCGTACGAGCAGGAAGGATGTCTGCCGCGCACAGTATAAGAAATGAACGGGCCCGACGGTGGCCGGGCCGCGCAAGGGAAGTAAATAAATAGGAGGACCGCCTCGGTACAGGTGATCCTCCTATAAGCAAATAACTCAGCCTGCAAAAGGCGGATTATTTGTCGGGCGTAGCCTTAGAATGGGCCTGTTTGCAGGCCTCCGGGTTGCATGCACCCGGCATCTTCTTGGCGCATTCCGCCCTGGCCGAGCAATCTGTTTTATTATTGCATACGGCCTTGCAGGAATCGGCGCACTGCGCCTTGCCCTTGCAGTCAGTCGGGCTGCAGTTTTTGGAACACTCACTCTTATTCTTGCAGTCTTTGGAGCAATTGCTATCGGCCAAAACCGCACTACCGGCAACAAAGACCGTCAGGAAAGCCAACAAGACTGCTATAATAAGCGGATTTCTTTTCAAAATAATCTCCTTTGTATTTTGTTCTGTGGTGCTGAATTTTCAAAGTGCGAATCAAAGGATTATTCTGTCAATCAAATTCGTAAAACAGTCGCAGCAATCCGGGGATTAATCCCCCAGGGAGGAATATTTTCGAAATTTCCGGTAGAAACAGATTCCCGGAGGGGAAAGAAATATGTAATCTCGGATTTGGCCAGGACGTGATTGCTTGATATTATGCGATTCGGACCGTCAGCCACCAGTGACTGGCACAGGCGGGTGCAGTCGGATTTGGAATCGGGTTTGAGCGGCGAATCTGTCGCCGGGAGCCCGCCCGGCTTTTTTCGGCATGAACCCGCCGATTCGCCCGCAGGATGGCCCGCGCAGCCGCCGCATTTCGCTAAATGATTCGGCGCGGGCGCGCCGCAGAGGTCGAGGTCATGGGTCACCTTGGAAATGCAATGTTGCGGTGCAAGCAGGCAACGCTCGGGAAAGCCATACAGCATCGCTCCAATCAAGCAAAAAAGCGAAATGACAGCGAATACTTTTTTCAAGAATGACCCGGGACCTGTTATCTTTTTAGTGTCTTCTTTATTAAACTATAGCACATTTATAAAAATGTCCAAGGTATTTTTTATGGTTTTCTCCGGTTTATCATGACCGGGATTTGATGTTCCGATTGAAACCGGATTTGGGCGTTCGGGTGGACAGGATATCTGCCGCCCCTTGGGTGTAGGCGAAGAAGGGCACGGCACGCCGTGCCGCGCAAGGGATGGCGGAACCGCAAGACTTCGTCTGGGGTTCCGCCCTACAAATTGTCATGCAGAAAACATTCACCCCCAAATCCCATCCGCCATAATCCCTCAGCCCCGAATTTGGGGGTGGCATCCAAGCGATGGGTGGGCCCGGCAGTGGCAGGCAATCTCCATAAAAGGTTCTTGATTTTTGACCTGAAGATATTATTTTCCGGCGATTTGAGGAGGTAATATGGAGTTTAGAGGCCAGGATCAAATATCAAAAAAGTCATTTAAAACCGAAGTTGTCGCCGGAGTCACGACCTTTCTGACGATGGCGTACATCATGTTTGTCAATCCGGAAATACTGGCGGTGACCGGAATGGATAAAAATGCCCTAATCGCCGTGACCTGTATCGTGACGGCCCTTTCGACCATCATAACGGGACTTCTCTCGAACACCCCGATTGCTATGGCGCCGGGAATGGGGCTGAATGCCTTTTTCGCCTATTCGATTGTTCTGGGCGAAAAAGTCTCCTGGCCAACGGCGCTGGGGATCGTGTTTTTATCAGGGCTGTTCTTTTTTATTCTGACCGTGGTCGGTATCAGGAAGAGACTGGTGGCGGCGATTCCGAGGTCACTTATTTACGCGATCTCGGTCGGGATCGGCCTGTTTATCACGTTTATCGGGCTGGTCAATATCGGAATTATCGTAAAAAATGACAGCACGCTCGTGGCGGCGGGAAATATGACCCCGGGAGTTCTAATCGGGCTGGCGGGACTCCTGGTCATGATTATTCTGGAGAGTTTCAAGATCAAGGGCTCGCTTATTATCGGGATATTGACCAGCACGATACTGGCGATAGTTTTCGGGCTCGCGAAATTGCCGTCGAGTGTGATTTCGCTCAATATTGACATCTCCCCCATAGCGTTCCGGCTCGATATCTGGGGCGCCCTTAAAGGGAGTCTCATGGGGACAATTTTCACCCTGATGTTCATGGATATGTTCGACAGTATCGGGACCATAATTGCCTGCAGTTACAAGGCCGGAATAGTGGATGAGAAAGGGGATATCCGCAAAATCGATTTGCTTCTGGGAATCGACGCGTTCGCGACGATGCTGGGGGCGGTTTTCGGGACCTCGACGACGACCTCGTATATCGAATCGGGAGCGGGGATCGAGCAGGGCGGGCGGACCGGGATGACCTCGGTGGTGGTCGGCATCCTGTTCCTTCTGGGATTGATTTTTATCCCGGTGATTGGCGTGGTACCATCGTTCGCGACCGGGCCGGCGCTGGTAATGGTGGGGCTGTTCATGATGCGGGAGGTGGTGCATATTGAATTTTCACGGCTCGATGAAGCGTTCCCGGCGTTTATGATAATAATCATGATTGCGCTGAGTTACAGTATCAGCACCGGTCTGGCATTCGGCTTTATATCATATACATTTCTGAAATTGGTTTCGGGTCGTTTCCGGGAGATCAAGCCGATGATGTGGGGGATAGCGGGTCTGTCGGTGATATTCTTTCTGGTATAAGGACTTGGGTGACGGGGACGCGAATATTATTTGAAAGATAAATTTCACAAATCAGTTGACAAATCGTCAATTGGGTAATTATTTAGACGCTTAATTTGGATTGGCGAGGGGTGGTAACGGCAATCCCCTCAGGCCGGAACGGGTCCGGTTTGAAAAACAACGAATACAGGAATTTAAAAATCTGAGGAAATGATAATGAAAAAGTCAGTTCTGCTGATCACGACCGCAATTGTGTTAATCCTCGCGGCAGGCGCCATGGCACAGGATGAAGGGGGAAAGACGCGTAATTTTGAGGTTGGCGTTTATACCGGACTTTCCCTGCCGATGGGCGATTTGAAGAACTGGAACGATTCGATGGGGGCCAAAACCGGTTTTGATTTCGGCCTTTCCGGCGGTTATTTTCTGAAGGAAAATCTGTCACTCGGCGGTTATTTCACATATACCCAATTTCCGGTAAAACTCTATAGCAATATGCACTATCGTTTTTATAATGTCGGCGCTTATTGCAAGTATGCGTTTGTCGGCGAATCGGATTGGGAACCGTATGTGAAGATCAAGGCCGGGGCCGATTTCGCCAAATTCGCGACCTGGACCGAGAAGGATTTGAACCGTCTTCGGGAATTATCTTACAAACCGGGCTTGGGGATGTCATTGGGCGCCGGAATACTTCGTTACACTTCCGACAATGGCGGGCTGTTTTTGGAGGGAGAATATCATTTCGCCCCGCTTAAGAGCCAGAAGGCGACTTACCGGGATGTCGATTACAAGTTCGATCATAACGTGAATTTTCTTTCGTTCCGGTTCGGCGTGAATGTCTTTTTCGGCGGCGGACAATAAATTCGTATAAATTTTCTGGGGCCCCTTCGGATGTCGAAGGGGCTTTTTTTTATTGGTTTGCGGCCTAAAAGAGAATAACTTACGAAGAATGAAAAATATAAAATTGCTCCTGGTCGATGATGAGGCCGCGCAGAGGGAGATGCTGGCCGGGTATCTGGCGAAGAATGGTTTCGAGCCGCGGCAGGCGGCATCCGGCGAAGAAGCGCTTCAAATTTATTCGTCATTTTTCTCCCCGCTGGCGGTGGTCGATATGAAGATGCCGGGGATGAGCGGGATTGAATTAATCGGACGGCTCCGGGAGATGAATCCTTTCATTCAGATCATAGTCTTGACGGCGTTCGGGTCGGTCGAGACGGCGGTTGCGGCGATGAAGCAGGGGGCGTTCCATTATCAGATCAAGCCGGTGGAATTGGAGGAACTGCTTTTAAATTTGAATAAGGCGGCCGAGCAGCATCGCCTGGTGCTGGAGCACAAACTTCTCAACGATACGGTCAGCGAAAGATTCGGGTCGGGAGAAATAATCGGGGAATCGACGGCCATTCAAAAGGCGCTGGAACTGATCAATCTGGCGGCGCCGGGGGATACGACGGTTTTAATAACGGGGGCGTCGGGGACCGGCAAGGAACTGGCGGCGCGGGCGGTGCATTCATTATCACCCCGGAAAGAGAACCGATTTGTGGCGGTCAATTGTGCGGCCATACCGGAAAATCTTCTCGAATCGGAACTGTTCGGGTATGAGCGGGGAGCGTTTACCGGGGCGGAGAAGCGCAAACTGGGGCGGTTCGAAATCGCCGACGGGGGCACGATTTTTCTGGACGAAATCGGCGATATGCCGCTGACGATGCAGGCGAAACTTTTGCGGGTAATCGAAGAGCGAAAGATCGAGCGGCTGGGAGGCGAGGAGGCGGTGACACTCGACGTGCGTCTGATTGCCGCGACCAACAAGGACCTGGAGCAGATGATTAAGGAAGGGAAGTTCCGCGACGATTTGTACTATCGGCTCAATGTCATCACGATTCATATGCCATCGCTCATGGAGCGCCCGGGCGACATCCTTATTCTGGCCGACAGATTTTTGAAGGATTTCTGCCGCAAACTGGGGAAGAATATTTCGGGGATAGACTCGAGCGCGGCCTCGGCGCTGGTATCATACAACTGGCCGGGAAATGTGCGGGAACTTCAAAATGTGATAGAAAGAGCGGTGGTCCTGGCCAGAGAGGAAATAATTACAGCCCGGGAATTGCCGGGACTGGCGGCGAACCTAGAAGGAGAAATCGCGGGGGGCGAGAAACTGGCGGACGTTGAAAAATATCATATCAAGAAAGTTCTGGACCGGCTTGAGTGGAATATAGGAAAATCGGCGGAAGTTCTTGGAATTCATCGCAATACGTTGCGGATGAAGATCAAGGAATATAATCTTTCCGAGTCATCTTAATTCGGTGCACCATCCGGTGCAATTGACCATTTTTTGTGCTTCGAACCGCGCTTGTGGGGCTCTCCTGTGGCGTATCTAATTGTAAATCAAGACAGTAACTATATTGGCACGGGTTTTGTTTTACAGGATAACGGAATAAAAGAAAAGGAGATTGGATATGAAAAAAGCAATACTGATAATCGTTGGGATCCTGAGCCTGGTAATAATCGGGTGCGAAAAAACGACAACCAAATATGTCGAAATTGATACTGCGCCGCCGGCACCGCAGGGAGTATATTCCATAACCGGCGATCAGGCCGTTTATTTGTACTGGCTGCCGGTGCGGGTTTCGGATCTGGCCGGTTACCGGGTGTACTGGAGTTCCAACGACACCGATTTTTATTTTCTGGCGGATGTGGGACCTAATTCCGAGGAATATGTCGACAGCGACGTGCAAAACGGCACGACCTATTTTTACGCGGTGACGGCATACGATCAGAATAATCATGAATCGGAGTTGTCACACGAATCGGTATTCGATACGCCGCGTCCGGAAGGAACCGGCCTGGTGCTGGCCGACGCCAACAATTTTCCGAATAGTTCCGGATATGATTTTTCCAGCGGGTTGATTGTCCCGTTCGACAACGCCAACGCCGATTTCTATATAGATTATTATTCGGCGAACGATGTTTTTTATCTCGACGCGGGCAATACGAGTACGGATCTCCAGGATATGGGCTATACCGATACTTTCGATGATATTTCCTATTCGCCGTCGAGCGGCTGGTCGAATATCGGCTGGGCGGAACTGATCCTCGGTCATACCTACATTATCTGGACGAGTGACAATCACTACGCCAAATTGCGCGTGACGGCGATTTCCAAGCCGAATACGGTTCGTTTCGACTGGGGTTATCAGACGGCCACGGGTAACCCGGAATTGGCTCGTCCTCAGCACGAGACCGGTTATTTGAGAGAACTTAAGGGAATTATTATAAAGTAACAAAACGAGGTGAGTAAAATGAAACGGCTAACCATATTTTCAGGCCTTCTGCTTCTGGCGGCCATAAGTCTTCCCGCCAGAGCGGATATCGTTCCTTTTGAAAGGAATTACGATTATACGCAAAGCATCCGAACCGACCGCTATCTCAATGCGGAAGTCTGGACGGATGACAACTCGTATTACCAGGGGGACGACATAGCAATTTCGTTCCGGGCCAATAACGACTGTTATGTGGCGATATATAATCTCGACACCAGGGGAAATGTCAATCTGCTCTACCCGACATCCCCGCAGGATGACGGCTTTATTCGGGGCGGAAAGATATACCGTCTGCCGGAAAGAAACGACAATTACCAGTTGTCGGTTCAGGGCCCGGTGGGAACGGAATATATTCAGATTGTGGCCTCACGGGAACCGCTTCGCATACCGGATTGGTTCAACGGTTCGGGTCTGGTCTGCAACGATGACCCGGAAGATTTTATCGATTACGTGAACGCCTCTTATTTCGGATGCGCCTACAACGATTGCCCGAGGGCTTTCGATATTACATCATTTCAGGTCAAAGAATGGCACGATTACTATTTCCGGCCGGTATATCATTACAATTATCCCGACTGGAGTTATTGCGGATCGATTTATATCGATTACCCGATCGGCGCCACCGTTTATATCGACGGCATATACTGGGGTTGCGCGCCGCTTTTCATCCCGAGGATATATTTCGGCTATCATTGGGTGACGATATACGATCATTTCGGATACTGCTGGGAGAGCCATGTCGATGTGGTGCGGTATCGCTCGGTCATACTTGATAATAATATTGTCAGGACGCGGGCGGGTGTGAAGTCGCGCTATCGGGAGGTCGCCACCCGGGGGTATCTAAACCCGGTTCGCAACGGCTATCCCGAATATGACAAGCAGGTCCGTCTAAAAGAGACCTACAAGGAATCGGCGATTCGCCAGCGGGATGTGAACATCGGCAAGGAAACCCGAACCTATAATGAAGGGCGGGTAACCAAGGGACAGACCGCGGTCGGAAAAGAGAGAACCTATGAATCGGGACGGACCGGCCGAACCTATGAATCGACCGGCAAGACATACGAGCGTCCGGTAAAGCGGACCTATGAGAGTAACACGCAGCAGCAGACGACCAAACGGCAGAATTATCAGCAGTTCCCGAGAAGACAGGAAAGAAGCACGACCGGCCAGACATATGAAAACCGTGGGCGAACCACGACCCAGCCGACAGAACAGCGGAAGGTCGAGGGCCGCTCCGAACCGCAGAGAAATAACGGCGGCGAATCGCAAGGCACATATCGGGAAAAGCCGCAGCCGCAGCAACAGCGGAGCGGTGGTGAAGAACGCCGGGTATCACAGCCGGAAAAGCAGTCCGGCCAGTCATCGGGTAAAAGTTCCGGTTCCGGTGAACGGGGTGGCGGAGAAAAGAAACGGCGATAAAATCCGGTTGACGCCGAAATGTTGAAATGAGTATTTTGAAGAAGGTGCAGAAATGAAAAAGAGAATTCCGATAATCCTGATTACGGCCCTTCTTCTATGCTTCTCATCAGGGATGGCAGTAGAGAAAAAGGGGGGCGGAAAGATAACGCCGCCTCCCGACAGGGAATTGACAATACCCGACAGCAATGCCGGTAACCAGAAGAATAAGGAAAAGAAGGAAAAAGGATCCGACAAGAAAGAGTATGACGAATTTATCGACCGCAACGGTAATGGCATAGACGATCGGGCTGAGACAAAGAGAGAGGAAACGGTCGATCCGGGCAAAGATTCCGCCAAGGCCGATCCGCAGAAATAATCAGGATTCATCCCCCCAAAATATTTTCTATTATTACGGGGCCACCGGCCCCGTAATTTATTTCTTGACTTGGCCAGAGGTTATCGTAGATTAGTTGGCACTCCGACAGGCGGATTGCCAAACTTTGGCAATAAGTTGTTGTATAATAAAGAAGTAATATGGCTTTTGAAAACTTAAGTCAGCGTGAGTTAAAAATACTGCAGAACCTGATAATGCATTATGTGCAGACGGCCGATCCGGTCGGGTCGAGGGTGATTGCGAATAAGTTTCGGATGGGGCTGTCGCCCGCGACCATCAGAAACACGATGCAGGATCTGGAGGAAATGGGGCTGATTCGGCAGCCGCATACTTCGGCAGGGCGGATACCGACCGATGTCGGCTATCGGGTTTTTGTGGATATGCTACTTCGTCCCGAGCCGTTGAATGAAACTGAAAAGGCCAAGATCAAGGCGACGATGGGGGCGGCCAACCAGGGGTTAGACACCATCCTGAGTCAGACCAGCAAGGTTTTGGGCGAAATTACCAGCCAACTGGGTATCAGCGTCAGTCCCCGCTTCGATGAAGGGATTTTGACAAAAATCGATTTGATCCCCGTGGCGGATGGGAAAATCCTTGTAATTGTGGCTGTGAAATCGGGACTGGCCCGGACCATTCTGCTCGAAGTGGAGTCGAATATTGAAGTCGAGGAATTGCGGCAAATCGAGCAGATTTTAAACGAGCGGCTGGTCGGGTTAACTCTGGGGCATATCCGCAAAACGCTGAAAGAAAGACTGGCCGACAGCGGCGGGTCGCCGCGCCTGATAAAACTTTTTGTCGATTCCCAATCACCGGTCTGGAGCGATTCGCGGGAGGAGAAACTTCATTTTGTCGGGACCGACAAATTAATCACCCAGCCGGAATTTGCGGATCGGGACAAATTGCGGGAATTCGTGAAACTTCTCGAGGAACAAAAGTCGCTTATCGACTATATAGAAGCCAAGGCAATCGGGGAAGGCATTGTCATCACCATCGGGAGCGAAAATGAAATGGATCAGATTCAAAGTTGTTCTCTGGTGATATCGCGCTACAATGCGGGAAAGTTATCCGGGACCATCGGGGTTATCGGCCCGACCCGGATGCCTTATTCAAAATTAGTTTCCATCGTGGAATTTACGGCGCGTTCTTTGACCGACGCGCTTTCGGATATGTGAGGGGAAGATGAACGGGCAGGATGAAAGAGAGAAGGAGTTGGAGCGAGATACAAATAACGCGGAAAAGGACGCCACGGATATGTCCGGAGACGAACAGAAACAGAACGGGACGGAATCCCCGGAGCGAACAATCGAGACGGTTGAGAAAGAATATGGGGAGAAAATCAAGCAGTTGGAGGATCGGTATCTTCGCCTGGCGGCGGAATTCGATAATTACAAGAAGCGGACAAGCCGTCAATTCGAAGAGGTTATCAGGAACGCCAATGAGAATCTGATCGTTCAATTTCTGGAAGTGGTTGATAATTTTCACCGGGCCCTGGAAGCGGTTCCGGCGGGAAAAAAGTCGGAAGAGTTTGAAGCCTTTCTGAGAGGAATGGAACTTACCTATCAGCATTTCAGTGAGCTTTTGAAGAAGGCCGGGGTGGAACGGATAAAGGCGGTGGGAGAAAAATTCGATCCGAGCTGGCACGATGCCATGATGCAAATTGATTCGGATGAATACCCGGACGGGACGGTGGCGCAGGAGCTCGCGGCCGGGTACCAACTTAACGGAAAGGTGATTCGTCACACCAGGGTAGCGGTCAGCCGGGGCAAGAGCGGAACGGCGGAGGAAGAACCGCCTTCAGAAGCGGAATAATATATTTAATATAGACAGGAGCAGAAATATGGGAAAGGTCATAGGAATCGATTTAGGGACGACCAACTCTTGTGTGGCGGTTCTGGAAGGGAACGAGACAGTTGTTATTCCCAACCAGGAGGGCGGCCGCACGACGCCGTCGGTGGTGGCGTTCACGAAGTCGGGAGAAAGACTGGTAGGGGCGGCGGCAAAACGCCAGGCGGTAACCAATCCTGAAAATACGGTTTTTTCGATAAAGCGCTTCATGGGACGGAAGCACAATGAAGTCGAAGCGGAAGAAAAGATAGTCCCGTATAAAGTGGCCTCGGATGAAAAAGGGGAAGTGGTCGTCGTGATAGGCGACAAGCGGTACGCGCCGCCGCAGATATCGGCGATGATTCTTCAGGCCCTTAAGAAGACGGCGGAAGATTATCTCGGGACGGAAGTCAAGCAGGCGGTGATTACGGTGCCGGCTTATTTCAATGACTCCCAGCGTCAGGCAACCAAGGACGCAGGGCGAATCGCCGGTCTGGAGGTACTGAGAATTATCAATGAGCCGACGGCGGCGTCGCTGGCGTACGGCCTGCAGAAAAAGAAAAACGAAAAGATTGCAGTCTTTGATCTGGGGGGCGGGACCTTCGATATTTCCATTCTGGAACTGGGTGACGGCGTGTTCGAGGTGCGCTCGACCAACGGTGATACTCATCTGGGCGGTGACGATTTCGATCAGCGGGTTATCGACTGGATGGCCGATGAATTCCGCAAAACGAACGGAATCGATCTGCGTCAGGACCGGATGGCCCTGCAACGGCTCAAAGAGGCGGCGGAAAAGGCCAAGTGCGAGCTTTCCACGACCATGCAGACCAATATAAATTTGCCCTTTATTACGGCCGACCAGAGCGGACCAAGGCATCTCGATTTGACCCTGACCCGGGCCAAACTGGAGCAGTTGACGGATGATCTATTGCAAAGAACGCAGGGTCCGTGCCGACGGGCGCTCGAAGACGCCAAACTGACACCGGCTGAGATTGACGAGGTTATCCTGGTGGGCGGGATGACCAGGATGCCGAAGGTGCAGGAGATTGTCAAAACCCTTTTCGGAAGAGAGCCGCATAAGGGAGTCAATCCGGATGAAGTGGTGGCGATTGGAGCGGCGATTCAGGGTGGTGTTCTGGCCGGGGATATGAAGGATGTGGTTTTGCTCGATGTGACGCCGCTATCGCTCGGAATCGAGACTCTGGGCGGAGTGATGACAAAACTCATTGACCGCAACACGACCATTCCGACCCGTAAGAGCCAGATATTTTCGACCGCTTCAGATAATCAGACGGCGGTGAGTATTCATGTGCTTCAGGGGGAACGCCAGATGGCGATCGATAACCGGACCCTGGGGCGGTTCGATTTGGTCGGAATTCCGGCGGCGCCGCGCGGGATACCGCAGATCGAAGTCTCATTCGATATTGACGCCAACGGTATCGTGCATGTCTCGGCCAAGGATTTGGGGACGGGAAAAGAGCAATCGATCCGGATTCAGGCGTCATCGGGACTCTCGGAGCAGGAAATCCAGAAGTTGGTGAAAGATGCCGAGTCGCACGCCGACGAAGACAAGAAGAAAGAAAGCCTGGTCCGGGCTCGGAACGAAGCGGATCAGTTTATTTATACGACCGAGAAGACGCTCAAGGATTATGGCGACAAGGTTTCGGAAGAGGAACGGAAACTGATAAATGAAAAATTGGAGAAACTCCGTTCCGCTTTAAGTTCCGACTCGGCTGAGACGATCAACCAGGCCAAGGAAGAATTAATGCAGGCGTCGCACAAACTGGCGGAAGAGATGTACAAGCAGGCCTCGCAACAGCAAGCGGGAGCGGCGGGCGAACAGCAGGCGCCGGGTGGAGAGGCGGGCGGTCCGACCGGGGAGTCTTCGGGGCCGTCGAAAGGCGACGGGGCGGTTGACGCCGATTTTGAAGTGGTAGATGATGATAAGGATAAGTAATTATAATATAATTGTTTGCCTGATATATTATAAGTAATACTTCAATGCCTGATAAAGATTATTACAATACGCTGGGAGTGCCGCGTTCGGCATCGGAAGATGAGATTAAGTCGGCTTATCGCAAAATGGCGATGAAATTTCATCCCGATCGCAATCCGGGGAGTAAAGAGGCCGAGGATAAATTCAAAGAGGCGACGGAGGCGTATGAGGTTCTAAAAGACCCTCAGAAGCGGCGGACTTATGATCAGTTCGGGTCGGCCGGTCTATCGGGCGGCGGTTTCGGCGGATTCGATTTCGGCGGGTTCGATTTGAACGAGGCCCTGCGGGCATTTATGCGCGACTTCGGGGGATTCGGAGGCGGTTTTGAGGAGTTCTTCGGCGGCGGGCGCGGGGAAAGGTACAATAGAGGAGAGGATCTCCGCGTGAGAGTCACTCTCACTTTGGAGGAAATCGCTACCGGGACGGAGAAAACTCTGAAGGTGAAGCGGTATGAAGAGTGCGGGGAATGCGGTGGGAGCGGACTGTCGCCGGGCTCGTCGCGGAAGACCTGTCCCGACTGCCGCGGGGCGGGGCAAATTCGAACCATGACAAGAACTTTCCTGGGCACGATCCAGCAGGTCCGAACCTGTCCGACCTGCCGGGGAGAGGGGACAGTAATCGGCGAAGCGTGCCGTAAGTGCAACGGCGAGGGCCGGACGGCGGCAACGGGAACGGTGAAAGTGAAGGTTCCGGCGGGAGTGTCCTCGGGGAACTATATGTCGATGGAGGGGGAAGGGAACGCGGCGCGCAACCACGGACAGAGCGGCAATCTTATTGTTGTTTTCGAGGAAACCGAGCATGATTTTTTCAGCCGTCAGGGGGACAATATTGTCTGCATGATGCCGATTTCGTTCACGCTGGCGGCGCTGGGGGGAGAGATAGCGGTGCCGACTCTGAACGGGAATCATAGTCTCAAGATTCCGGCCGGGACGCAGAGCGGGAAGGTTTTTCGGCTGAAAGGCAAGGGGGTCCCGCATTTGAATTCGCGGGGGACGGGTGACGAAATGGTGCAGGTCACGGTCTGGATCCCGACCAATCTTTCGGCCGAAGATAAAAAGCTCCTGGACAAATTGAGCCAGTCACCGTCGTTTGCTCCGCCGCGCGCGGATAAATCATTCCTGTCAAAACTGAAGGAATCGCTGGGAATTTAAATATGAAGGGGCAGAATGGTAAGGAAGAAAAATATTACGAAGCGGTTTTTTCGGTGCCCCGGGCGATTCATGAGCCGATCTGCGATTTTATCATAGATAATTATTCCAAAGGCGTCATTCTCGAAGAGGAGGAGGACTCGCCCGAAGTTGGAATCCGATTTTATGTTCCGTACAGCCGGGGCCTGTCATTCAAAGAAGAACTGTCCCGGTATATCGGCCGGGCCGATTCTCACGGCGGTTTTTCCCCTGATATGATCCGGACCAAAGTGATAGCGAATGTGGAGTGGGAGCAGGCCTACAAGGATTCTATTAAGCCGATCCGGGTGGAAGATGTCATTATCAAACCGCCCTGGGAAAAGGGGCAATTCACCAGCCGCATCGAAATAATAATTGAGCCCAAAATGGCGTTCGGAACGGGGAGCCACGAAACGACCCAGTTGTGCATCAAAGAAATATTGAAGCATTTTAAAGCGGGTCAGACGATGTTCGACCTCGGGTGTGGATCGGGAATTTTATCGATTCTGGCGGCCAAACTGGGCGCCGAACGGGTGACCGGGGTCGATATTGATCTCGTAGCGGTTCAGAATTCCGGAGAGAATATCGTGATAAACGGGGTGGATGAGAAGGTGAAGATTCAGTTTGGGTCGATCGAAAAAGCAGCCGGAGAAAAGTTTGATTTTTTTGCGGCCAATCTTATTAAAAGCACGATTATAGAATTGATGGCGGCGATGCTGGAAGCGGTCCGACCGGGAGGAATTTTGCTCCTGTCCGGGTTGCTCCTCCAGGATAAGCCGGCCATGAGCGAATTATTGAGCCAATTCCATCTGGAAAAAACTGAAATAAACCAGGACGGCCAGTGGCTGGCCTACACGATACATCTTTGATGCTCCCGATTTTTTATACATCCCCGGAAAATATCAATGGTGACCTGGCCATCTTAACGGGGGAAGAGGCGCATCACCTTCAAAAAGTTCTCCGCCTGACAAAAGGTGAAAGCGCGATGATTGTCGACGGATGCGGCAATGCCTACCGGACTCAGATCGAGGCGATAGCCGAGAAAAGTGTCAAATGCCGGATTTTTGCGCCGGTTCGGAATTTCGGGGAGCCGATGCATTATGTCACGCTGGCGGGGGGTCTTTCGACCGGATACAAATTCGACGAGGTAATAGAAAAAGGAACGGAATTGGGGGTCTCGCGCTTTGTGCCGGTTATCACCGAGAAGGCCAAAGTGCGCATCGATGACGAATTGTCGGGAAGGCGCAAAGGGGAGAGGTGGCGCAAGGTGGCGATCGCGGCGATGAAGCAATGCGGGCGGTCGCTGATACCGGCCATCGAAGCGCCGATTCATTTTGAGAAATTATTTTCGCTGGCCAATCTGGGTCAGACCGTGATTTTCGATCCCACGGCGGGCGAGAACTCATTCGGGATATTTCATCCGGATACGGAGCAAAAATATTTCACTCTCATCGTCGGATCGGAATCAGGTTTTTCGGCGGGAGAACTGCAGGCGGCCCGAGAAAAGGGAATTTTGGCGGTCTCGCTGGGAAAGAGGATTTTGCGCACCGAAAACGCCGGGCCGACAGCGGCGGCGCTTCTGATGTTCCGGCTCGGCGAGTTCAGATAATCCGGCTATCGGCCGATAATTCAATTAATGATGCCGTTTTATATTTATATCTGGATTTTTATTTTCGGGCTGGTCATCGGATCATTTTTAAATGTTTTGATTTACCGCCTGCCCCGAAAAATCGAAATCGGATTGAGCCGCTCCTTCTGCCCATCGTGCAAGAAGCCGATTAAATTTTATGATAATATTCCGGTCATCAGTTACCTGATATTGAGGGGGAAATGCCGCTACTGCCGAAAGCCGATATCATTTCGCTATCCTTTAGTGGAATTTCTGAACGGCATGGCCTATATATTTTATTTCTGGCACTATGGCCTCTCGGGGCAGTTTCTCATTTATTCATTCGTAACGTCGGTGTTGCTGGTGATATTTTTTGTCGATCTCGATTTTCAGATTATTCCTGATGTCGTGACGATACCGGGTATTATTGTCGGGCTGGGAACGTCATTTATGCCCGGCGGCATCGGAATACTCTCGTCGGTTATAGGTCTTCTGGTCGGGGGCGGAGCGCTCTATCTGGTGGCGATGCTGGGCGACTGGCTGTTCAAGAAAGAAAGCATGGGCGGGGGCGACATTAAGATGGCGGC
This sequence comes from Candidatus Zixiibacteriota bacterium, assembly GCA_900498245.1. Lineage (NCBI taxonomy): Bacteria > Pseudomonadati > Candidatus Zixiibacteriota > Candidatus Zixiibacteriota bacterium. Next base: position 2,023,942 of record LS998015.1, on the reverse strand, counting down.
GATGCTGGGGGCGTTTCTCGGATGGCAGAAGGTAATCGTGGTGTTCATGGGAGGAGCCGTAATCGGGCTGGTAATTGCGGCGGTCATGATGATTTTTTCGAAGAAACTTCGCTCCACCCGGATGATCCCTTTCGGGCCGTTTCTGGCCGTGGCGGCGATAATCGCCATAATTTACGGCGATCAGATCATTTCTTTCTACTGGCGTCACTTTATGGCGGCCTGACAGTCGGCCGTCATCTCAATCTCAATCAAATCCGCGTTCCGCCGATAATTCATACGGAAAGGTATGAAGACCAAGAAAAAAGATTTTCAGGTGGAAGTAAGCCTGGGAGTGGCGCTTATCGTTCTGGTCATGGTGGCCCTGAATTTTGCGTCGCACTATGCCCTTTTCAGAGTGCGGGAATCGCTGGAAAACCAGGTCCGGGAGGAATTGACGGAAGCGGCCGTGGCAGCGACCGATGATTTGATTTGGGAGCATTCGCTGACCATGTCGGATAGTGCCGCATCAGCCATCAAAAAAAATTACGGGGTGAAAACGCTGTCCCTGATTCCGATGACCTACGAGCGGGTATTGGAGATTCAGAAGGAGGCGGGGACCGACAGCATTTTTATGACATTCGATCCGACCCTGGCGCTTGCGGATCTGCGGCCGCTTCTTCACAATCAGAGCCTTTATCGGTATAACGATGAAACCGCCACCAGTCTGGTATTTTTCCCGGCGGAGCATCTCGGCTCGCGGTATGTGGTCGTGGCCGGCAAGGAAAACACGCTTCTGGGATCGGTGCAAAATGCCGGGAAGATTTTGATTTATTTCGCCATTCTCGGAATCGCGGTCATAATATATGCGTCGATTCGCCTGATCCATTTCGTTATCAATCCCTTTAATCGATTGAAAGAAAAGGCGGCGGCTTTCGGAAAATATGACAGTACGGCGAATAATGAGGTCGCCGAATTGATCGACACCTACGAGGGAATCATTAATGATTTAAAGGGGAAAGAAGAGGAATTAAGGCGGCTCAATGACTATATCACCCGGAGAGCCGAAGACCTGGAAATATACAACAATTATATATTGAAGTCGATTCAGACCGGAGTCATCACGATTGACAACGACGGGCAGGTGGCTACTCTCAACCGCGCCGCGGCCGGCATGCTTGGTCTGGAATACGGCGCCCGGGGCGGGGAAAATTTCCGCGTGACGCTGGGGCCATATCCGGGGCTCCTGAATCTGATCGATGAGTACCTTGCGGAGGGGGACTCGATACAAGCCCGGGACCTGCAGTTGCCGGATACCGAGCGGGGGGAAATTATTTTGTCGGCTTCCATAACCCCTTTACTTGACAGCGAGGGGGACCGTCTGGGGCTTTCCCTGATATTGAATGATCGGACCGAGGCCAGGCGGTTGCAGCAGGAGTTGGAGTTGAATCGCCGGATGGCATCGCTGGGTGAAATGTCGGGAGGTTTGGCGCACCAATTGAGGAACTCGACGGCGGCCATAATGGGGTTCGCCAGACTTATCGACAAGCGAACCGAAGAAAGCACCCCGGTGAAAGAAAATGTCGGGTCGCTTCTGAAGGAGGCCAGAGAGGCGGCGGAGCTGGTGGGGCGGTTTCTCGATTTCGCCAAACCCCTGAAACTGGACGGGCAGGAATTCAATATGGAAGCCCTGCTGGCCGAAGTGAGAGAGTCGCATCAAAGAAAATACCCCGAAGTTACAATCACCCTGGAAAATAATTGTCAGGCGGGGTGTTTGGTGAGCGGAGATCCTCTTCTCCTGAAGCAAGCCCTCGGGAATGTAATTGATAATGGCTGCAAAGCGATTTCCGGAAAGAATGGCCGAGTCGCAATCAATCTGATAAATGTAAAACAGGGGCTTGAGATAAATATCGCCGACAACGGACCGGGGATTCCCGAGGAGGCCAGGGAGAAGATATTCACGCCATTCTACTCCGGTTCGCCGTCGGGGGCAGGTTTGGGCCTTTCCCTGGCACAAAAGATAGTTTCGCTTCACGGCGGGCTGATCGATTTTTGCTCATCACTGGAGACGGGAACAATCTTCACAATCATTCTTCCCCAGCCGAAATCAAAGGGTCATCGGAGTCGCGCCAACGCGGCGGCCAATCAATCATAAATCAGTTGCCAGACCGGGTCATTTTCTCTATATTGGCGCGGCAAATGATTATGGAGGTTGGATGATTTCTCCCAATGAGTTCCGAAAAGGTGCCAAGATGATGTATGAGGGAGCACCGTATATAATTGTCGATTTTCAGCATGTCAAGATGGGCCGCGGGCGCCCGCATGTGAAGGCCAAAATGAAACATCTTATAACCGGGCAGGTTATCGAAAAATCTTTCCTGACCACCGAGAATTTCGATCAGCCGGATCTGGAAATGCGGACCCTGCAGTATCTTTATTCCCAGGGCGATGAATACACGTTTATGGATATCAAATCGTACGAGCAGTACACGATAGACGCCGAGCATCTGGGTGACGCCAAATGGTACCTGATGGAAAATCACGAGTATGATATGCTCTTTTTCGAGGGGCGGCCGATTTCGGTGGAACTGCCGGCATCGGTGGTTCTGGTAGTGACGGAATCGGAGCCGGCGGTGAAGGGTGACTCCGTATCGAATATCATGAAACCGGCCAAAGTGGAAACCGGTCTGCAGATAAAAGTTCCCCTGTTCGTTAAAGAGGGGGATAAAGTCAGAATCGATACCCGGACCAATGAATATATGGAGCGGGCCAATTAGGAAGGAAACGGCCGAAAATATTTTAGGGGTGGATGAATCCGGTAAGGGGGATTTCTTCGGTCCCCTGGTGATAGCCGGGGTTCTCTGCAATCGGGAAGAGGCGGAAAAGCTGACGGCGGCCGGGGTTCGCGATTCGAAGAAAATCACCGACGGCAAAATCGTTTCGCTCAGCGCCTGGATCGAAGCGAATTTTCATCATACCGTGGTCCTTATCGGGCCGGAGAAGTACAATCAACTTTATGCTAAAATCAGAAATTTGAACCGTCTTTTGGCCTGGGGGCACAGCCGGGTGATAGAAAATATCGCCTCGGACCACAAGGTCGATCTGGCTATCTCTGATAAATTCGGAAAGACCGATTTCATCGAAAAGGCCCTGATGGAGAAGGGCAAGCAGATCGTTCTGCATCAAGAGGTGCGGGCGGAGGCGATCGCGCAGGTGGCGGCGGCCTCGATCCTGGCCCGGGCCGGATTTATCAAACAGATGGAAAAATATTCTTCGCTTTACGGCATGGCCCTGCCGAAGGGGGCCGGTGATATTGTCGATCGGGCGGCGGTGCAGTTTGTGCGGAAGTACGGCGCCGAGGCGCTGGACAAAGTCGCCAAGGTGCATTTCAAAAATTATCAAAGAGCCGTCGGTTGATGGCTTCACACGCTGAATATTAAATAAAGCAGCCGGTCGGGGGACCACCCGACCGGCGTTTCAGAGACAAAACAATCGACCCGCGAACAGGGCTCAGAACGGCCGCTGTGAGGCCATTTCGCCTACTATCTGGCCATCGGAGGGAACTCCGGGATTGGCCCCGATTACATAGCGGACCAGACCGGCCCCCGGCGCATACCAGTAATAATTGATGTACGCGCCCGTCCTATTCTCGATCCGGAGGCAATTAATATAGCTGTTGCCGTCGGCGAGCGTAAGCTCCTCGACCGCCGCAACGATGGCATAATTGCCGCCCGTGGTCGGGAAATTTTTCGTGGCGATAGTTCCGCCGTCGTCCTCAAGATCATATTCGGTCTGAATCCCGCCGCCGGTGACGAGAGAATCTTCACCCTTGCCGTTATTCCCGGTCAGGATATCGATCAGAGTGGTGGTGTCGTTCGACCAGTTGTTGGTGGGGGCGAACCGCTCCCACGATTTACCGATGATGAGAGGACCTTCAAGAATCTTCTCCGGCTGGGCGCCGGGGTTTTCATAATAATATAGTGCGTTCCCATCGATGCAGAAGAAACCGGTGTCACGATAGTTGGGATATTCGACGGAACGGTAAATCCACTGATAATTGGACTGACCGTTGAAGACCACCGGTCCGGCGACGGTAAATTTCTGGTGGGATACGATCTGATGGACCTTGTCCTGCACCGTATAATCGACCGTAGCGCCGGCTTTCAGGGGGAAATAATCCTGTACGGAGGTTCCGGCGACAGGAGTCACATCCGAGACCGAATTGTCGGAACATCCGATCAGAGCCGCCGTCATGACGACGGCCATAAAAAGAAGAGATATCTTCAGCGAATATTTTTTCATTGAACCTCCCCATCGCCAAAGGCGAGTTTAGAGAATCCTTTCCGCCAATTTGCGGGTATTTATTCGCAAGGGGAGTGCCGGGACGGCAGGAACTTTCTAAGAGGTTGCCGGAACGGGTATTAGCGGGGCATGTGCAAGGTCTGCGCAACTGAACAGGGGCGTTAAACTGTGGGCGGCGCCCAATTTTTATGGGGCGCAGTCATCTTTCGATCGGTTGTGGACGGTGCAGAAAGGACAAAATTTGCCGACAATATGAAAAAGGATAAGCCCAAGGCAAATAACCATTTCTGAAATCAGGAGAGGCGCCGTGACACAATTTATTCTCGATCTGTTTTTCGCCTTCATTTTTGTCCTTCTTTTGATTTTCATGGCCAAAATCAGGGAAAAGGCGTTCAAGGATAATAAAGAAAGTTATCGCTATGCGTTTTCCGGGATGCTGATTCTCGGCGTGGTTTCCGTAATTCAACTGGCCGGCCATCAGATGCTGTTTTGGCGAATTCCCTTTTTATCCGAGCCGGTCTATCAGGAACTGGCGTCGGCGATAGGCATTGTCGCCGGTATCGCTCTCCTATTGGCCGGAGTATCGGTTTGGCTCCCGGTCAAGAGAAACCAGGATTTGACAGAGGGTCATCAAAGCAAGTTTTCGGATGGCACCGAGTATATTATTCGCGCCATTGATGAGGCGCAGAATGCCGATCAACTGTTTCGAATCCTGCCGGAACTGCTCTGTCGCAAATTACATTGGGAAGAAGCGGCGGTTATCAGGCGGATAAACCGCGAGGATCGATTTTCATTATTCCGATGGCACGGTCTGGCGGACGACAGGAAAGAATTGATAAAGAATATTACGGACCGGCATCAACCGATTCCGGACCTTATGGCTCAAATAAAGGAATCGCTGCCGAATGCATTTATCGTAACGCCGTCCATTAAGGAAAAAGTTCAGGCCCTGATTCTTGTCGGCGCCGAAAAAGAACCCGATAGAAATAGAAATGTCGGCGAAGCGATGTTTAGAATCGAGAACGCGATTTCATCCCGTTTGACGAAATTTTACGAGGATGTCCGCCGGGGCTACGCCGAGAATACTTTGCGGCTCTTGACGGAAGCGCGGAACCTGACCGTTCAGCGCACCGATTTGAAGGGAATTCTGCCGGAATTGTACCGTCTCTTTCACCGGGCCACCGGGGCTGAGTATTTTTCGCTGGCGGTGCGGGAAAAGTACCGTCATAATCTGCGGCGCTATATCGCCGGGATTAACGGAAATGTCCTCCTGGGCGGCGTGACCAGTCCGGTTTTCAAGGAAAATTATATCGATCATCTGTTCGAGAGCCGCCAGAGTCTTGCAGTCGGTGACATTTTGAATCGCGCGGACTTTCGGGCCGATTCCCTGTTTGCCAGTTGCGGGCAGAGGTCGCTTCTGGCGATACCGGTTGTCGGCGGGGGAGCGGCTATCGGCATTATCACGCTGGGGCATCCCAAACCGGGGCGGCTGGGCCCGCGGGAGTTGGTCCGGGCCGAATTCCTGGCGACGGCTATCGCACCGATTGTCGAAGCGGAGATCAGCCGTTATCTGGCGCAGGAGAGAGACCGGTATCTGGGCACGCTGGCGGCATTCGAAGCGACCGTGGAAAGATGCGGGGATATCGAATCCCTGTCCGAGGCGGCCTGCGAAATCCTTTTGAAAAGTGTCGGGACAACGTTTTGCCGGATTACGTCAATCAGCGATGATCGGACGAGACTGGTGACGGAATCTCTGAAGACGATTCGCCCGTTTGCGGAAATCAATGCCGAGCCGGTGGTAATATCGAAGGAACTTATTCCCTGGCACTACCTGGCCCTTGCAGAAAGCCGCCCTCTTTTGATTAATCAGAATGATGCTTCTTCGGCGGTCGAAAGCGGCGAGGCCAATATGCTTCTATTCAAGGGGGTCCAGTCGGCGTTGATAATCCCCGTTATCATAAACGGGCTCACCTATGGAACGATTACCCTGGGAGAAATGCGGGAGTGGAACCGCTTCGCCTACGATTCGGCGGCGATAAGTTTCTGCAAAGCCTTGACCACCCGGCTGGCCAACGGTATAAAACTGGTGCAATTGAGCCGGACGCTTCTCAAGAATGAAACAAGGATCATTCCCTGGGAAAATCATCCGGCCGATGAAAACAATATCGTGAAACGGCTGAAGGAACCGATGACCACGATTCAGGGCTCCATAGATCTTTTGAGAATCAGAGGCGAGCATACTAACGGCGATACGGAGCGGATCATGGGGATGCTCGAAAAATCGACGGAGCGGGCTCTATCGATTCTGAAAGGGAACTGACCAAGAGCAACAGGGAGGTGATATCAAGGCACCGGCCCCGGGACAAAAGCAGATGAGTTACAAGATAAAAATTCTGAGTGAAGATCAATATTCGGCCCTGATCGGCGCCAAGGGAAATCCCGCGGCCAGGCACAGTTCGCGTCTCTATTTGACGACGGTTTTGCCCGGCCTGTTTTATTGCGTTACCGACAAACTGCTAAATTTCAAAGAAGAGAATTTTCTTTATATCCCGGCGGGGCTATTTGGGGGAGAATATTCCCCGGAAATTTTTGACGCCATTGTCTATAAGAAATTCGAATTATCCGCTCATTCCCTGACGATCGACGGCAAATATTTCCGACCGATTACGGTCGAGAATCTGGTCGTCGGCGGATTAATGAGCGCCGATGACAGGGTCGAAGAAGGGGAGATTCGCGACATTCTGCAGGAATTCACGGTGTCGGATTACTTTAATCTGATTTTCAATATCAACGATCAGTTGGCCGGCTCCGGCGAAATAGCCCGGCAGTTGCTGGGATTGATGGCCGAAGCGCGCAGTCCCGATCTTTTTCTGCGGGCTCTCCCGGATTGGCTGGCGGAATTCCTGGGGGGAGGGATGGTGGCCCTCTACTATCGGAGCGGGAAAGGATTCGCCCTGCGCAAAATGGCCGGTCAGATTTCTCATTATGAGGAATTGCCGTCGTACGTGACCGAAACCGAAGCCGAGATTTTCAATCAAGCGATGGATGACGAACGATCCTTTATTCCGATAGGATCGGTGCCGGCTTACCCGATGGAAATGAAAGTCCCGCCGTCGGTACGGTTCCTTATGGGGGGGCGTATCGGGAACGATCCGGAGTATTTGCTGACGGGTGTGGTTCCGAATATCACTTCGTATTCGCTGGCCCTGTTTTTCAACCGGCTCAGACGGATGGTGGCGGCGGTTCATACGCGCCACTTTCAGACCCAGCCGGATTGGGGCAGAATTTTCGCGACCATGGACGAGATGGCGGCCGGGGATATGTCGCGGCAACGGATGACGGAATTCCTGTATCAGGCAATTAACGATTTTATCCATATCAATCGGGTCTCTCTGGTGAAGTACAATCCCCTGGAGAATCATCTGGTCATCGAGGGAGCCGTTACGGCCTCCAAAAATTCCAGTCTGATGAGCAATGTTATAATTCCCCTGGAAGGCACCACGTTCGAAAAAGTCGTGCAGAGCGGCAAACCTTACAGCCAGGGGAACCTCGGTTCGGCCATATCAAATCGGACCGAGTATGCGGTCTATAAAGAAGGGGTTCGATCCATCATTCATATACCGATTATGGGAGAGAAAAATATCCTGGGGATACTGAATATCGGTTCGCCGATCACCGGCGATTATCTTCACAGTCACCTGCCGATGCTGGAAACATTCGCCCGTTACCTGGCGCGCATATTCCGGGCCCGGGAACAGGATCATACCATCGAAATCTATTCGGAGCAGACACAGAAATGGCACGACCGGCTGAATGCGCTGGAGAATCTGCGAACGATGGGCGAACTGGCCAGCGGCGTCTTTCATGATCTGAACAATGTCATGGGAGCGATATTGGGCCGCTGTCAAATAGTGACACTCAAGACAGCAGCCGAAGCGGGGAACGAATTGATAGACAAAATCAGGAAAGATATCAGCCTGATTGAGCGTTCGGCTCTCGATTCGGGGGAGATTCTTCAGAGACTCCGCCAGCTCTATCGCCCCAAGAAGGACAAACAGAAGACAGTTTCGGATCTGCAGGAAATAATAAATGACGCCATCGAAATGGTCCGGCCGCGATGGGAGCGCCTGAATCATGAGCGGGCCGAGAAAATCGTCCTCAAGAAGGAGATGGGGGAGGCGGCCACGATTCTGGCCGATCAATCGGAAATACGGGAGGTTTTCACAAATCTTCTGTTAAACGCCCTGGACGCGATGCCCCAAGGGGGGGAAATCACAGTATCCTGCCACTTGAGCGGCCAGACGGCAGAAGTGAAAGTCACCGACACCGGGGAAGGGATCGAGCCGGATGTGGCGCGCCGAATTTTCGAACCATTCTATACCACCAAAGGGGAAAAGGGAACGGGTCTGGGGCTTTCGATAAGCCGAGATATTATCCGGGCACACGGAGGCGATATCAAAGTCAGTTCCACGCCGCATAAGGGCACCACTTTCACGATCGAACTGCCCCTTTTGAGTGATCAAGATAATAGAATGATGTCGGACAAGGAAAAAGGGCGGGAAACCGGTGGTCTACGTCTCCTGATAGTCGAGGACAAACCGGATTTAAAAGATGTTCTGAAAGAAATGCTGACATCGTACGGATTTGAAACCAGAACCGCCGGCAGCGGCGAGGAAGCAATCATGCTTTCTGGGAAAGAAAAATTCGATGTCCTGATTTCGGATCTGGGCCTGCCGGGAATAAGCGGTCTCGATCTGATTACCAAAATCAGGAGTTTCGATCCCCGTATACGAACCATTCTTATCAGCGGCTGGGAAGTCGAATATAGTATCACCGACCTGATGGACAAGGGAGTTGACAGCCTGATAACGAAACCATTTAAGGTCGAGACGGTACTGGAAACGATGGAAAATCTGATGGGTTTAAAGGACGAGAAGATAGATTAAATTTACTGCGTATGTCGATTTTAAAAAATAATTCCCACCCAAATCTTCTTGCTTATCGTTACAATTAATATATATTAGTAAAGTTCTTCGGGGTGAGGTGAAATTCCTCGATCGGCGGTGACAGGCCGCGACTCCCGTGAAAATGGGACTGAACCGGTGCAACTCCGGTCCCGACGGTATAGTCCGGATGGAAGAAGAAAGGATATTTATATATCCGGATAAAATACCCCGATTCATATGGGGTTTTTTTTATGGCCGAAGATTCGTCATCGCGATATATGAAACTGGCCCTTTCTCTGGCGAAACGGGGCCGAGGCAAGACGTCGCCCAACCCGATGGTGGGGGCGGTGGTGGTGAAAGAGGGGCGGATAGTCGGAGAAGGATATCATCGCCGGGCCGGAACCGCCCATGCGGAAGTTCTGGCGCTGAAAGAGGCCGGCGGTCGGGCCAGAGGGGGCGATCTTTATGTAAATCTTGAGCCATGCTGTCATTACGGGCGGACCAGGCCGTGTACGGACGCCATTATAGAAGCGGGCATAAAAAGGGTAATTTATGCCATTACCGACCCTAATCCATTGGTTGATGGAAAAGGGGCTAAGATATTGAATAGTAATGGCATAAAGACGGAACGAGGATTGCTTGAAAACGATGCCAGTCATTTGAATGAAATTTACCTGAAATATATCGCCACGGGAAGACCGTTTGTTGTTTTGAAGACGGCGCAATCTTTGGATGGGCGGATAGCAACCCTGACCGGCGATTCGAAGTGGATATCCGGGCCGGAGGCGCTCAAATTCGCGCATAGATTGAGAGCCGAATGCGATGCCGTAGCGGTGGGGTCCGGCACCGTCCGGGCCGACAATCCGCAGTTGACGGTTCGCCTGGTAAAAGGGAAAAATCCATATCGGATTATTTTAACAGAACACCCCGATATATCAAATCATTTCAATATCTTCAAAAATAATGATGATGCGAAAACAATTGTGGCGACATCGCAGGAAGCGGCCGGAAAGATAGGAAAGAAGAATCTCATCGTCTGGACAATCAGAAAAAACAAGAAGGGCTTGGTTTTGAAAGATTTTCTTGAGGTCGCGGGACAGTTCGGAATTCAGTCTCTTTTGATTGAAGGGGGCAGCCGGCTGGCCACGTCATTTCTGAAAGAAGGACTGGTTGATAAGCATCATCTCATGATCGCCCCCCTGCTAATTGGGAAGGGGCTGGAGGGAATCGGTGATTTGCATATTCGCCGCCTGACAGAGGCGGTCAAATATAGAGAATATAAATTCGAACGATGCGGGAAAGATATGCTTTTTACCGGATATCCGGAGGGGAAGTAATGTTTACCGGACTGGTGGAAACGATCGGGACAGTGACGGAAATCGGGCAACGGCAAAATTACAGGACGATAAAAATTGCGCCGGATAAACTGTTTTCGGATCTGTCCCTGGGGGAGTCAATCGCGATCGACGGCTGTTGCCTGACGGTGATAGAATTCGGGAAAAAAGAGTTCGCGGTGGAGGCTTCGCCGGAGAGCGTCAGTCGGACTATCGTGCCGGATTATCGCGGCGGTTCGAGAGTCAATTTGGAAAGAGCGCTTCTTCCAACAGGGCGACTGGGGGGGCATTTCGTGACAGGGCATATCGACGGGATCGGTACTGTGAGTGCCATCAAGAAGTCGGGGGAGGCATTTGAATTGAGGGTGGAGTGCCCATCTGGGGACCGGCGTTATATTGTACCTAAAGGATCGATTGCGATTAATGGAATAAGTTTGACAATAAATGATATTAATGAAAACAAGTTGACGGTGAACCTGATTCCCCATACCCGAACTATGACGACAGCGGGGAATTTCAAAGTCGGGGACAGGGTAAATCTGGAATTCGATATAATCGGCAAATATATTGCCCGATTTCTTTCTCAAGAAAATCGGAACAATTTGACCATTGATAAGTTGATGGATAGCGGATGGTGAACCAAGATTGGAGCATAGATGAGCGAGTTTAACAAAATTCCGGAAGCGATTGAGGAAATAAAAAAGGGTCGGATGGTGATCGTGGTCGATGATGAGGACCGCGAGAACGAAGGGGATTTCATCATGGCCGCGGAAAAGGTGACGGCCGAGGCCATCAATTTCCTGGCGATACATGGACGGGGATTGATTTGCGCCCCCTTGACCGGGGACCGGATCGCCCGATTGAAACTTCACCCGATGGTAGAATCGAACAGCGCCCTCCACGGAACCCGTTTTACGGTATCGGTCGATGCCTGCCGGGGGACGACGACCGGGATTTCGGCCGCGGACCGGGCCAGAACCATTGAAGTCTTGGCGGCGGATGATTCCAAGGCCGAAGATTTATGCCGCCCGGGGCATATTTTCCCGATTCAGGCCCTCAGCGGCGGGGTTTTGGCGCGAGCCGGGCACACGGAGGCATCGGTCGATTTGGCTCGTCTGGCCGGAATGAAACCGGTCGGGGTCCTTTGTGAGATTATGGATAAGGACGGCACGATGGCCCGCGTGCCGAGACTTTTCGAACTGGCAAAGGAACTCAATCTCAAATTGATAACGGTGAAGGACCTGATCGAATACCGGCGGCGGACAGAAAAACTGGTGGACAAAATTACGGTGGTCGATTTTCCGACACGGTACGGGCAGTTCAAATTGCACTTATATAAATCGCAGATCGACGAGCATCATCATCTGGCGGTCGTCAAGGGTGACGTGGCGGGAAAGAAGAATGTCCTGGTGCGGGTTCATTCGCAGTGCCTGACAGGGGATGTTTTCGGTTCGGCGCGCTGTGATTGCGGGGATCAACTGGCGGAAGCGATGAAGATGATAGAGAAGGAAGGAACCGGGGTTTTGCTTTATATGCGCCAGGAAGGGCGGGGGATCGGTCTGGCCAACAAAATCCTCGCTTATGAACTTCAGGACAGGGGCCGGGATACGGTGGAAGCGAATGTGGAACTCGGCTTTGCTCCCGATCTGCGTGACTATGGCATCGGGGCCCAGATTCTGGCCGATTTGGGCTTGACGTCCATACGGCTTCTGACGAATAATCCGCGCAAGGTAATCGGTCTTGAAGGGTATGGATTGACGATTACGGAGAGAATCCCGGTTCAGATACCGCCGACCAAGCATAATTTGAAGTATCTGGAAACAAAGAGAGATAAACTCGGACATTTATTAACCATGATATAGGAGGCGCTATGCCGTACAAGGAAATAGCCGGAAAACTGAACGCCGCCGGTTTGAAATTCGGGATCGTGGTCAGCCGTTTCAATAGTCTGCTGACAACGAAATTGCTCGAGGGGGCAATCGACTGTCTGGTGCGCCATCAGGCCAATGAAACCGATATCGCGGTGGCCTGGGTGCCGGGCTCGTTCGAGATACCGTACGCCGCGGCCAAACTGGCCGAATCTAAGAAGTATGATTGTGTCATTTGCCTCGGGGCGGTAATTAAAGGCGATACACCGCATTTCGATTATATCGCCAATGAGACCTCGAAAGGGATCGCTCGTCTGGCGCTCGATACCGGACTGCCGGTGATTTACGGTATCATTACCGCCGATACCCTGGAGCAGGCGATCGAACGGGCGGGAACCAAGGCCGGCAACAAGGGGTGGGACGCCGCCCAGACCGGAATCGAGATGGCCAATCTATATCGCGAAATAGGGAAGTGAATGAGCAATAGACATCGCGCCCGGGAATATGTGCTGAAAGCCCTCTACGCTTTTGAGCAGGGAGGGCAGACCGAGGGGGAGATTGCTGTGACAATAATCGGGCAGAGCGGACTCGATGACAAATCACGTTCGTTCGCGGAGGCCCTTTATTTCGCGGTCATCAAGAATCTGAAGGGGATAGATAAATATATCGCGCAACTGGCGACCAACTGGAAAATCGAGAGAATCGCCATTGTGGATAAGAATATTCTCCGAATGGCGATATGTGAAGTGGAACATATGCCCGATATCCCGGTGAAGGTGGCGATCGATGAAGCGATTGAACTGGCCAAAAAATACAGCACGCTGGAATCGGCCTCGTTTGTGAACGGAATACTGGATCGGGTTCTGCACGAGAAAACATAAAAATTATGGAGCGCCATATGAAGCGGCCCTAAATTGGGGCCGCTTTTTTATTTATGAAGGTGGGTGATGTATTAATTTTCCAGGCGCGGATTTACAATATTATTATAGATAGATCCGAAGGAATAACTGACGCCAAAATTGACCCAGTAATTGTAACTGGTTTCCATATCTTTTCTCTGCAAAATGATATCTTCCTGACTTAAATCTCCCTTCGGCAGATAAATCTGGTTGTGAACGCGCGCACCGCTGGCCGTGATATTAAATGATAAGCCCTTGACAACCTGGAGCGACAGGCGAGTATATAACTGCAAATAATTCCTTCTAAAATCATAAAAATAATGAGACCCGGAGAGGACCGTGTAAATGGAGCCCCAAGGGCGTTTCAGGTCGGCAGTGACGGCAAAGAGTTCGGAGGTCAGCCACTGCCAGTTTTTGTCATAAATCGTCGGTTCATGATAATCCAAGTACTGCAAGCCAACTCGATAACGTAATGTCAGGAGACGACGGGTGGATTCGCTGTAGGGAAAAATGTCGTATTCTGCCAGCGCCAGAGTGGAACCTCCCAAATCACGATTATCGTACGTCGAAGAAAAGATCGATTGATACAGCCCCACCGACCATTTCCCGCCCAGGCTTTTTATATATTCGATATCGGAACCCCAGCCCCGGGAAATGCTGAGGGCTCGGTAATCGGGCATGGTATATTTATTCTCATGATAGTTGCTCCAGGCGGAGAAGAGAATTTTATTTTGTTCAGTGGTTCGCTTGGCGGCAAGGGTGATGTAGTCGTAGAATTCCCGGAAAGACTTGGTGCCCTGGACCCAGCCGTCGATGGAAATCGAAAAGACCCAGTAATTCCATTTATCCACGGCGGCCTCGGGCCGTGATGGCCGCGAATACTGGACGTTCAGAAATGGTGCCAGAGGGGTTCTGCCGATATAGGAAGCCAGGCCGAGTTTAAGAGTTCGGAGGAGAGCGCCCCGTATGGCATCTTCGGAATCGGAATCTTTGCAGGAATATATGAGAGTATCTTTCTTTCCGGCAAAGTGATTAAAACCGTTAAATTCGAGTGAATACTGAGTTCCGCCGCCGCCGGTAGTTCGGGCTGTAATGAGAATATGAATATCGGCCTCCTGACGATCTCTCACGAAATTGACAAAACCCAGTTCCGTTCGAAAATACTCAATGTCGCATTTTTCGGATTCAATATCGGGGCAATCGATGTAAATTTTTGGAGCGACACTCCAAAGGGTATCAGCGGAATCGGATGGATGGGCGGCGCAAGCCGGCTGACACCATGAGGCGCAACAAGTCGCGAAGATGATCGCGGAAAAGGTCGATATTTTTTTCATATTATTGCACTCCCAGCAAACGCGGTGATATTAAGATTTCGCCATGACTGACGTTGTCACTCTAAAAAAACGGTCTAATTGATTGTCCTGTCAAGCATAAATTATTCGGCCGTTACCTTATAAAAAATGGAAAGGATTATGCCAGGGCGATAACCAATAAGCGATAAAATCCTGCTGGACAATTCGGGAATTTGTGCTATATTTCCAACTCTGTTTTGTATAAAGAGTTAGCCAATTGCTGAAACGTGAGGAAAACTTGCTATCGGGGACATTCGTTAATTCCAAAAAGAATAACTTCGACCGGGCGAATGCCATCGTGGCGGGCCTGGTTTTCCTGATTACATTTATAATCTATTACATGACCAAGGCCCCAACCCTTTCCTTTTGGGACTGCGGGGAATTCATTGCCAGCGCCTATATATTGGGAGTGCCCCACCCGCCCGGTTCGCCTTTGGTGGTGATATTGGGGCGTTTTTTCACGATGCTGCCGATCGCGGCGGATATGGCAGTCAGGGTCAATCTTCTCTCGGTCGTATCATCCGCCGCCGCCGCCCTGTTCGGCTATCTGGTAGCGGTGCGGCTGATTCGGCACTGGTATGACGATAACGGCGACATCTATCGTCGGATAACGATTTATATCGGCGGTTTCACCGGGGCGCTGTTTATGGCGCTGGCCAATACCCAGTGGGGTAATTCGGTGGAAGCGGAAGTTTATGCTCTGGCGATCCTTCTGATGATGATCATATACTGGCTGGCGCTCAGATATTTCGATGAGCGGGGAACGCCCGCCGGGAACCGCATCATGCTTCTGATTCCGTTTTTGGCCCTTCTGGGGGTCGGCATTCATCTGACGATTTATGTGATGATTCCCGTTCTGGCGCTCTATTTCATTCTCGACCGGAAGAGCGGAGCAAGGGAGTGGGCGGTGGTATCATTTTTCTTCTTTATAGAATTGTATTTTATTTTTGAACTGTCGTCACGGCCGGGTGAAATTCCGATGTATCTTCCGGTGTTGATTCTTTTTACGATATTTCTTTTTCATGCGGCCCTGATGCACAAAATCGAGCGGCCGACATTGATTGCGATCGGATTATATCTGGTCACGTTGTTTCCTCTCTATCCGGTAATGGCCGAAGCCTTTGCCCGTCATTTGTTCGGAAAGGAGATCGGGGCATCGCTCGAAGGAATCAAAAATATTCCCCTGGGGTGGATCGGGCTGGCCGCTCTTACGATCTGGGGTTTGATTGGGCTTTTCAAATTTATCGGGTTGAGAAGAGAGTCGGCGCAATCGGGTGGATGGCTGGTTATGGCTATATATGCTCTGGCCCCGGCGACGTTACTTCTGGTCGGCTTGATTTTCGACGGCTACCGGGCCTTTTTGATTCTTACGGTGGCCTGTATCGCGGCGGTGGCCTGGGCGCTGTGGAAACATATCAACTGGATGATTCTGGCGGGAGTGGTCGCCATCTCACTCGTAATTATCGGTTTCTGGCCGTTTATCTGGGGTTTAGTAGTCGGATTAGCAGTCATTATCGGATTGGGATTGTACTTAAAGGATATAAGCTGGCGGACGGCCATATTCATAGTCATATTGGCGGCGATTGGTTATTCGATACATGTCTATATTCCGATCCGTTCGGCCCGGCAACCGACGATCAATGAGAATAATCCATCACAATCGCTTACTGCCCTGGTCGGATATCTGGAAAGAAAGCAGTACGGAGCGGAATCGATGACGGCGCGGATGTTTGTGCGCCGCGGTGAATGGGTCAATCAATTCGGCGATTACCGCCGGATGGGGTTCTGGCATTTCTTTCGGGATCAGTACGGG
This sequence comes from Candidatus Zixiibacteriota bacterium, assembly GCA_900498245.1. Classification (NCBI taxonomy): domain Bacteria; kingdom Pseudomonadati; phylum Candidatus Zixiibacteriota; species Candidatus Zixiibacteriota bacterium. The sequence continues at coordinate 2,007,452 of LS998015.1, read as the reverse complement.
TTTCCGGGTGGCCGCTTCTTTTTTGTTTTGATCCTCGGCCTGTTCGGAATCTGGGAGACAATCCGCCGCAAGCCGGATATCGGTCTGCCTTTTCTGGTACTGATATTAATATGTTCGGTGGGACTGGTGCTGTACATGAATTTCGCGGACGGGACCCGAATCGACAAGGTGACCGGCGAGGATTATCTCGAAGTCCGGGATCGGGATTATTTCTTCACCCCGGCCTTTGTCTTTTTCGGTCTGGCCATCGGCCTGGGAATCGCCGCAGTGATCGATTTGATCCGGGATGCGGTAAAAAAGTTTTCGCGGCCCGTACAAAAGTCAGTTTTCGGAATCTCCTGTTTGATGGTTCTCCTGCCGCTTTTTCCTCTGACGGCCAATTATTTCTACAATGACCGCTCGCGCAATTATATGCCGTATGATTACGCCAATAACCTTTTGATGACCTGCGGCAAAGACGCCATAATGGTAACCAACGGCGACAATGACACTTTCCCGGTCTGGTGTCTGCAGGATGTTTACGGAATCCGGCAGGATGTCCGGGTGGTCAATCTGTCTCTGGCCAATATGGGCTGGTATATAAAGCAACTCCGGGATCAATTGAAGGTTCCGATTATGATGGATGATGCGGCCATCGACGGATTGCGCGCTTATTATAACCGCGATACCAAAGGGGTCATGCGCGTCCAGGACCAAGTGCTGGAGCATATCATAACGGCCAATAACTGGAAATATCCTGTTTATATGACGGTCAGCACGCCGGAGAGCAGCAAGAAACTGGGCGGAAAATCGATTCAGGATAATCTGGTACTGGACGGAATGCTCTATAAATTGTCGCCGATCAGCAAAAAGGATCAGGTCGACTACGACGATATGAAGAAGTTCTACACGGAATTGTACAGTTACCGGGGAATCGCCGACCCGAATGTATATAAAGATGAAAATGCCGCCCGCCTGACAGGGAACTATGCGCAGGGCTTTCTGATTCTGGCCGATTCCCTGCGCAAGGCGGGGAACCTGGAAGGCGCATTCGCTTATGTCCGTCAAGGATTGAAAGTATTGCCGGAATCTTCTGATTTGTATGGTTACGGCGTGACTCTGCTGACCATAATGAAAAAAGACGATACCATAAGAACATTCATTAACAACGCCGAGGTCCCGGATAAAACGGAATTACTTTTCAATTGGGCGATTACCGCTCGCCACGAGGGGCGGTTATCGGAAGCGATCAATATCCTGGAGACCATCCACGCCGGTTATCCTGATTATGTCGATGCCTACCGGGCGCTGGTGGCGATGTACTATCAAAACAAGTATTACGGAAAATTGCGTCAACTGGTGACGGATTGGGTACAGAAGCATCCCGATGATGACCAATCGCGGCAGTTGTTCTATCAGATTCAAAATGTGGAAACCGGGGCCGATACGGCCGGGGGCGGGCGTTGAACATTCTGGCGCTGAACTGGCAGGATTTAACCAATCCGCAGGCCGGCGGAGCCGAGGTTCATCTCGAGGAACTGCTTCGGCGCTTGGTAAAAAAAGGGCACCGCGTCACTCTTTTCTGTTCCTCCTTTCCCGGTGCCGCCCCGGAGGAAGTGATCCAGGGGGTCCGCATCATTCGGCGGGGAAGCCGCTTCAATTTCAATCTGGTGGCCCCATGGCACCTTCGGCGTCTGGTACGTTCGGAACGGTTTGACCTCATGATCGAGGATATAAATAAAATACCGTTTTATACGCCACTTTATATGGACATCCCGACCCTGGTGGTGGTGCCGCATCTGTTTTCCACGACGGTCTTCAAGGAGATAAATTTCCTTTTGGGATTTTATATTTATTTTTCGGAGCGGCCGCTGGTGAAGGTCTATAAAAAGTGCAAGTTCAATGTGATTTCGGAATCGACCGCGGATGATATCGCCCGCCGGGGAATCCCCCGGGAAAATATCTCAATCGTGCATTGCGGCATAGACGCCGCCATCTATAATCATGATGCTTCGATAAGGAAGTATGAGAGTCCCACAATACTTTATCTGGGTCGGGTCAAGAAATATAAATCAGTGGATCATTTGATAGCGGCTTTCAAACTGGTTTTGGACAAGGTCCCGGAAGCGCAGTTGAAAATAGTCGGAAGCGGCGACTATCTGCCGAAATTGAAAGCGCTGGCCGAAGATCTTAAAATTGCCGATCGGGTTCATTTCCCCGGTTTTGTGAGTCTTGAGGATAAAGTGGAAATAATCAGGCGGAGCCATGTGGCGGTGTACCCGTCGCTGAAAGAAGGCTGGGGTCTGACCAATATCGAGGCCAACGCCTGCGGGACGACGGTTATTGCGGCCAATGTGCCGGGTTTGAAAGATTCGGTGGTCGATAATGAAACCGGGCTTTTATACCCTTATGGCGATATCAATCAGTTGGCGAATAAAATTCTGGCGGTGATAACAGATGAGGGAACACGCTGTCGGCTGGAAAAGGGGGGCCGGGAATGGGCCGGGCGATTCAACTGGGATCGGGCCGGGGAGGAATTTATGGCGGCAATGGAGAAGGTCATCGGTTAAGGAATCGATTCGATGTTGAAAAGTAAATTCTGGTCGGTGGTCATCGGTATCGGTATTTCCGCCGTGTTTCTGTTCATAATTCTTCGGAATGTCGATATAAGTCAACTGGGGCGGGCGATGAAAGAGGCCAACTACTTCTGGCTCATCCCGAACATTTTTTTCGTCTGTTTCGCCATGTATCAGCGGGCCGAACGCTGGAAATATATGTTGCGCCCGATCGCAAAAGTGCCCTATAAGAATCTTCTGGCGGCCACCTGCATCGGCTTCATGGCCAATAATGTCCTGCCGCTTCGTCTGGGGGAATTTGTCCGGGCGTACTCGCTTTCCAAGCAGGACAAGGAAATTACAAAATCGGCGTCGCTGGCGACGATTTTCGTGGAGCGGATGGTTTTCGATCTTCTGGCTCTTCTCTTGATACTGGCGGTGGTGCTTTTGATCACGCCGCTTCCGGTCGATTCCCGATTCAAACTGGGCATATTCCTGTCATTAATCGTAGCGGTGATAGGATTGATATTTGCGGTGACTATTGTCATGCGACCCGAAGGATCGGGACGGCTGCTGTCGAAATACCTCTTCTTTCTGCCGGCGTCGACACGGGAGAAAGTGAATCATACCGTTTTGAAATTTTCCCGCGGTCTATTATTCATGAAAAGCTGGCGCGAATTGTTATGGGTATCGGCGCACACCATTTTCCTCTGGCTCTGTATGGGTATTTCGAATATTTTCGTCTTTTACGCTTTTGGATATCACCTTCCTATATATGCCTCTTATGTACTGCTGGTAGTGGTTTCAATACTGATTTTGATACCGTCATCGCCGGGATTTATCGGCGTCTATCATGCCGGCGTGATATTAACGCTCCGGATGTACGGTATCGGGCACGACAATGCCCTGTCCTGCGCTATTGTGCTTCATGCGGCGCAGTTCATTCCCATCACGCTCATGGGCTTCTATTTCCTGAAGAAAGAGCATCTTTCACTGAGTCAGTTGAGGAAGGAGGCGATGTCGGAGGGGGCGCAGGCGAGTGGGTAAGAAACTTCTGGTGATACTTCCGGCATATAACGAATCGGGGAAAATAGGGCGAGTGGTGGAAAAGGTCAAGAGGATCGGGATGGCCGATGAGATTGCGGTGGTTGATGATTGTTCCAGCGACGGAACATCGGAAGAGGCAAAAGCGGCCGGGGCGACGGTGCTTCGTCATGAAATCAATCGGGGTGTAGGAGCCGGTATCAGAACCGGAATAAAATACGGAATTGAAAAGGGGTACGAAATTGGGGCTGTTCTATCCGGTGACGATCAGCACGAACCGACCGAGATAGAACGAGTGGTCGGGCCGATTGCGAGAGGGGAGTACGATTTTGTGCAGGGGTCGAGACGGCTGAAAGGCGGTCGGGTGGTAAATGACCGGCCGTTCCGGATGGTGACAACGCAATTATATTCCTTATTTTTTTCAATACTGGTTCTGAAGCGAGTGACCGATGCCACCAACGGTTTTCGGGCCTTTCGACTTTCTCTCTTCAAGGATTTCGATATCGATATCGATCAGGCCTGGCTTGACAGATACGAACTGGAGCCATATATATTATACAAGGCGATAAAATGCAGAAAAATCAGATTTCGGGAGGTCCCGATCACCATTTACTATCACGGGGGACGGAAACAATTCACCAAAATGAAACCGTTTCGTGACTGGTGGCGATTGGCAAAACCGCTCCTGTATCTGGGATTGCGATTGAGGAAATAGCTGTGATAAATATCGATTTTACGGGAAGCAGAGTGCTGGTGACCGGGGGAGCCGGTTTTGTCGGCTCCAACCTGGTGGAAGCGATCGTTCGGGCGGGGGGCAAAGTGGCCGTGCTCGACGACCTGTTCACGGGGGAACGAAAAAATATCGAACCATCGGTGCCGTACGAGTTTATTCAGGGCTCTGTCACGGATTATAAACTGGTGCGCTCGGCGATGGATGGTGTCGATTATGTGGCGCATCTGGCGGCGCGCAATATTATTGTCTCGACCAAAAATCCCCGCGAGGATTATGAGACCAATATCGGGGGGACACTTAATGTCTTGATGGCGGCCAGGGAGACAAAGCCGAAAGGCGTCGTTTATACATCGTCGGCCTCGATTTACGGCAATCCGAGAATACTGCCAATCGTGGAGGACGAAGCGCCGCTCACTTTTTCGCCTTATTCGGTGTCGAAATTGGCCGGAGAAAATTACTGCTACGCTTTCTATGAGACCTATTATGTGCCGGTTTCGGTCGTAAGGTATTCCAATATTTATGGTCCCAAACAGAATCCCGCCAATCCGTACTGCGGGGTAATTTCAAAATTTATCGAGGCGATTGCGGCCGGGCGAAATCTGCAGATCCATGGCGACGGCCTTCAGACCCGCGATTTCACCTATGTAGATGATGCCGTTTCGGGAACGCTGATGGCGCTTTTGTCGCCGCGGGCCGACGGCATGGTGTTCAACATGGGAACCGGCATTGAGACAAGCATAATGGGGATTGTGGAACTTCTGGCGGACCTGATGGGACGCAAGGCCGGGTGCGAGCATATCGACCGGCGCGATATCGACAATATCCGGCGGCGGGTGCTGAATATCGAGCGGATCCGGACCCGATTGCGCTGGCACCCGCAGGTGAGTCTGCACGAGGGGCTGAAGCGGACGATAGAGTGGTATCAAGCGGCCCAAACAAGCCGATAAAATTATCTTGGCATGCTGTCTTTTTTAAAATTCAACCGCCGGCAATGGCTGTTTTTTGCGGCCTGCGTGATGGTGCGGGTGATATTTGTTGTCGCCTATGAGCCGGTTCCGGTCATGTGGGACGCCCGAATCTATTCCTCGGCGGCGCTGGGATTGCTCGATTACGCGGGGCAAGGGGGAACGTTTGGCCACCCCGACCATTATCAAGCGGCCGACAGCACCGCCCAACTGGTTCAATTCGAAACCACTATGGCCAAATATATCAAAGGGGAACAGATAGAATGGCTCTACTATTCCCGGCCGACCATATCGCAGGCAGAGGAGTACCTGTTCATATCGGGGCCGGTATATCCGGTTTATCTGGCCATTATTTTTTTGATTAGCCTGGGCGCGACCTTTCTGAAAGTCCGACTGTTGAACGCCCTGATCGACGGGCTGTGCGTGGTGCTGGTGATGAAAATTGCGGAGCGGCTGTTTGATTCCAGGACAGCCGTTTTATCAGGAATAATATATATCCTTTATTTGCCTTTTAATTTATTGGCGGGATTGGTTTCTCCGGACTCGTTGACAATATTTTTCATCCTTCTCAGTTTCTATTTGATTCTTCAATGGTATGAAACCCGGAGAAGAAAATATATTTACTGGACAGGTTTTCTGCTGGGAATATTGCTTCTCACGCGTCCAACCGCATCGCTTATGTTCGTTCCATTCGGGATTGGCTTTATGTGTGACAATTGGGATCGAAAAAAAGAGATGGTCTCAAATCTTACGCGTGCGGCCGTACCATTTATTCTAATTACGCTACCTTGGGTGATAGTCACCAGTCTGCACTACGGCCAGATAGCGGTTCGCGATCCCAATTACTCGGAGGCGAATTTTCGCTCAAGTTCTTCCATAAAATATGAGGGATACGACCTTGATTATGCCGAGAAAGATTTCTGGACCTACCCGGTTTCTTATACAATCAGCCATGATCCCTCCGGCTATCTGAATCTTCTGATAAAGAAATTCATTCGCCTCTGGGGACAGCCGTACAACGATTTCAAGCAGACATTTATTCTGACGCCGGGTATGGCGGATTGGTACCATATACTGATTGTGATTCCGGCTCTGTTCGGCATAATGCTGTTCCTGGTCGACAAGAAACCGGGGCTCATATATCTGCTGTTGATACCGCTATATTACACCGGCATTCATGTCATAATGCATTCCCTGGCGCGATACAATTTGAGTTCGATGCCGCTATTGATTATTGCCGCCGCTGCGGTATGGGTAAAAATCGCCGGATATATTAAAGAAACGTGGAAGGATAAGAATAAATTGATTAAGAAGGCGGTGATTGTTATCCTGGCGCTGATAATAATGGCCCTGCCGGAAGCAGTATTTATAAATATCGTCGGCGTCGGCGCCGGGGTTTCTGCGGCTATCGTACTGAAAATAGCGGCGATTCTTGGATTGTCGCTTTATCTCCTATTTGTCATATCCCGAATGATTAGGATTGGCGCGGCCTTGAAGTTATTGATATTACCGACATTAGTGCTGGCGGCTGTCATTTATGAAAAGGGGAGCGCCGATAACAGTTGGTCGGAATGGCGCTGTCCGCTGGAGAGAAGCGATCAGGCGGCCGGGGTCAGAATATATGTCCCTCCCGATATTAAATTACCGCCGGGGAGCGTGGCGCGAATCGGGCTTGATCTGAAGGGAACCAAGGGGGCATCCGAGCAGATAAAACTATCGGTTAATGGCCGTCAGGCGCAGTTCACGCTTAATGCGCCGCCCCTCGATGTTTTTTATTATAAAAAGGCGACATATCGCGTGTTTGAAGGTTTGACGGGGATCGGAAAGGATGAAATGCGCTACTGGTCCTTTGTGGCGCTGACCGGCGCCGAGTTCAATCAGGCCATCGAGAAAAACGGGTATATCGATATCCAATTAAATATTATTCCGGCGCCGGGAGCGCGGGTCGATTTATATGGCACATATAGTGTCGGGGCGGAAGACAGTCTCTTGATTCCGGATCTTTCCCATTATTCAATAGAGCGGTTTGTGGAAAAAGGGGACCCGCGGGTCCGCCTGAAATATCATCTTTCATCGGATTCGACCGTTTCATATTATATTGATGAAGGTCGCGAAAACGACAATGACCTGTCGCCCTTACGGGGCCGTCAGAGCGGACGGTATAATATTATTATCGAGGTCCGGAAAGGTGATGGAACAAGTGTTTATTTTTAAAGGAAATAAAGGATGAATATCGGCATAATCGGATGCGGCTATTGGGGACCGAATCTCATCAGAAACTTCGGGCTCCTTGAGAATGTTCGGGTTCTGGGGGTGGCGGATTTGCGGGAGGAACGACTGAAATACATTTCGCGTCTATATCCCAATATCAAAATATTTGCCAGAAATCCCGACGAATTGCTCCGGCACAAGGATATCGATGCTCTGGTAATCGCAACCCCGGTTTCGACCCATTTTCCCCTGGCAATGGAGGCGATGAAACAGGGCAAGCACGTTCTACTGGAGAAACCGATGACGGCCACATCGGAGCAGGCCGAGGTCCTCATCGAGACGGCGGAGAGAAGCAAATTGACCCTGATGGTCGATCATACTTTCATCTACACGGGGGCGGTCAGAAAGATAAAGGAGATTATCGCCAGCGGGGAACTGGGGGAGATTTATTATTTCGATTCGGTGCGGGTCAATCTGGGGCTGTTTCAGCATGATGTCAATGTGGTCTGGGATCTGGCGCCGCATGATGTGTCGATCATGGACTATCTTCTGGCCAAGCCGGCGCGAACCATTTCGGCGACAGGGGTGGCGCATTTCGAAAGCGATATCGAGAATATCGCCTACATTTCGGTCGGTTATGATGCTCATCTAATCGGGCACATTCATGTCAACTGGCTGGCGCCGGTGAAAGTCCGCCAGACACTGGTATGCGGCTCGCGCAAGATGATAGTGTACGATGATGTGGAACCGTCGGAGAAGGTCAAAATCTATGATAAGGGCGTGGACTATATCAAGAATCGGGAAGAGGTTTATGATATCCTGGTGCAATATCGCACCGGTGATATGATGGCGCCGCGGATCGAATTGACCGAGGCGCTGAATCTGGTGTCAAAGGAATTTGTCAGCGCCATAGAACAAGGGCGGGCGCCCTTGACCGACGGCCAGGCCGGCTATCGAGTGGTGAGAATTTTAGAGGCGGCTAATCAGTCGTTGAAACAGGGGGGGAAGGTTATCAAATTATGAAAAATGTTCAAATATTCGGCGATGTAAAGATATTCGAGAATGTCTCTATCGGCGAGGGGAGCACAATTTATGGACCGGCCGTGCTGGGTCAGCCGCCGCGCGGGAGCAAGGAGGGGGAACGGCCCCTTATAATAGGACGGGAATCGGTCATACGGCCGTTCACGACGATCTATGCCGGGACCAAAATCGGCGACCATTTTCAATCCGGGCAAGGGGCATCGATACGCGAGGACAATATAATCGGAAATAATGTGTCGGTCGGGACCAATGCCGTGCTCGAATTTGAGAATAAAATCGGTGATTCCTGCCGGATCCATTCGGGTTGTTTCCTGGAAATGGTGACCCTTGGAAATTATGTTTTTGTGGCGCCGAACACGGTTTTTACTGACGACCCGCATCCGATGAATTGCCCGCGCTATAAGGAATGCGGCGGGGGAGCAATTGTCGGTGACTTGGTGAAAATAGGGGCGAATTGCACCTTCCTTCCGGCGGTCAAAATCGGTGAAGGCGCCTTGATCGGCGCCGGGTCGGTGGTTGTTAGTGACATACCGGAAATGATGGTGGCGGCGGGTAATCCGGCGAGGGTTATCAAGTCGGTCAAGGAACTGACCTGCCGAATTCATGCCTACGAGCGGCCCTATGTCTGGTTTCCGTATGTCAAAGAGGACGAAAAGAAATCATAATGCCCGCCAAAAATATTCTGGTTGCTCTCTTTGTCTTTAACGAGGGCGAGAAACTGCGGAATTTGATGGAGCGATTTCCGCAAGAGGCTCCCTATGATCTGTTATTTGTCGATGACGGTTCCACTGACGGCAGTTATGAATTTTTGCAGAACGGCGGCCGCCGGATAATCCGGCACGAGGCTAATCGGGGGATCGGTTGCGGCATCAGAGAAGCGATAAATTACGGGCGCAAAAACAATTATCAAATAATCGTGATAATGGCGGCCAACGGAAAAATGCTCCCGGAGGAAATCGAACGGTTGACGGAGCCTTTAGTAGCCGGCCGGTATGACTACGTTCAGGGTTCCCGCAATCTGGCCGGGGGAAGTTCTCCCAATATCCCGCTGTTCCGAAAGGTCACCATCCGATTATTCACGGTCCTGGTCAATCTGTTCACCGGGTTTCACGGAACCGATATCACCTGTGGTTTCCGGGCCTATCGGCTTTCCTTATTCGATGATAGACGATTTAATTTGGAGCAGGCGTGGCTGAATAAGTACGAAATGGAGTACTATATACATTATCATACCCTGAAGGGAAAGTACCGGGTGACGGAGGTTCCGGTATCGATGGTATATCCCGAATCGGGAAAAAATTACAGCAAAATAAGGCCGTTTACCGGTTGGTGGTCGATGATACGGCCCTGGGTTTATCTGTATCTGCGAATCAAGAAATAGGGAACAAACGCTGTTCTGATGATGTATATATTTATAGACAGTGATCGGCAGCAAGAGTAAAATACCGCCGCACAGGGGGATGAACGGTGGTGTGAATAAACCCGGCTCAAGGATGAGCCGGGTTTAATTTTGGGGGAACAATCGGCCCTGTCATCGCGGTTATAATAGACATATATTATCCATTATAAAGGAGTCGGTACATGCGGAAGACAGGTTCTTTTATTATCACAGGAGTCCTGGTTCTGGCGGTCGGAATGTTGCTCTATTCCTGCTCCAGTAAAAGTAATCCGACCAGTTCATCCGGCGGGGGGGTGGGAGGCGGCAATCCGAACGCCGTGACTATCTCCGGTTTCGCTTTCAATCCGAGCAGTACGACGGTTAAAATGGGAACGACCGTCACCTGGACCAATAATGATGCGGTCACGCACACGGTTACCAGCGACGACGGAAAATTTACGTCGTCGGGGAATCTGGGTCAAGGCGCCAAGTATTCCTATACTTTCAATACGGCCGGCAGCTATCCTTATCACTGCTCTATTCACCCCTCGATGACCGGGACCATTACGGTGACGCCGTAAATTTTGCCATTGACAGAGGAATTTGACAGGCCTATCTTCCTGGAAAAGAAGATGGGCTTTTTTTTATGGCGCGAACATCGTTTAAAATATTGCTGGCGATCGTTCTTACCCTGGTTCTGATCGGAATCTCGGTGCTTAAATCGACGCTTTCCGGCAATGTATCAGGCGACAAGCCGCCGGCGGGTATAACCGCCCTGAAGTCCCCGGCGGCGGACGGGACTATGATCTCGTCCGACTCGGTCCGTATCCTGTCGGATTCATTAAGATTGCTGCGGAACTATTATGAATCGCGAATGGAGCGCCTGAACCAGATATTTATGGCGGCCGGTGGAGGCAAAGACGGTCTTGATTCCTTAAGGGGTGATTTTTCAGCGGCCGATAGCGACGAAGTGGTTATGCGCTACCGGGCCGTGACCGATACCCTGCAGGCTGTACTTAAAAGAGAGGAAAGACTCCGCAAAGATTCTTTGCGGACGGCCCTGATGAACGAATATGATTCTCTGGTGGCGGCTATTCCGCCTGATTACGGGCCAATGGACCGGGCGGCCGCTGTCGGCAGGTTGACCCTGGATCTGTCAAAAAAATACGGCTTTAAACTGGATTCCTTACCGCGTTATATTAAGAAATAGGAACATTTTTATTCCATGCCGAAGACTAACCGTCCCAGGATTGTCTTTGTCGAGGTGCTGGTTGACCGTCTTATTCTGGAATCATTTCCGAATGAACGGGCGCCCTATCAATCGGCCCGGAGTGATGATGGATCCCAGGATTCGATGGATCGGATGCGTCGCAGGATAATCTGGCATATAAATCATACCCTATCGAAACGGCAGAAAGAAGTGTTGAAATTATATCTTGTTGGGAAAAAAGAGGGGGAAATCGGCAGAATTTTGGGTGTCAAACAGCAGGTCGTCAATATTTATAAGAAGCGTGCGGTCAACAGGTTGCGAATTGTGTTAAATCATAATCCTGTATGTTAAATGCCATTATATATGGAAGAAATTATTATTATACCGCTATTTACCGCCGTATAGCAGTTAGAGATATTAGATACCTCACATATTGAGTACCCTTCATGCCTACTGAAAGTATTGGAAGGAGGTGAAAGAGCACAATCATCACCGTATGCCCCTAAATTAGCCCGCCGTACATTTCTTTTTAGGACCTTTTGGCTATCGGGGGAAGATATGCCCGCGAGAAAAGAAGCAAGCAGGTATGCCAGAGTTATCATTAAAGACTGTTGGCATCCATACGGACTGCAAGGATTGAACCCGGACAAATTTGCGAATGTTGCAGGACACATTCTGAAGGGAGAATTCAGCCTTCTGGCAATAAAATTGGAGAAGATTACGCGCTCCGATTTAATTGAGCCGATGGAGACCGCATAGTAAAGATAAGAGCCGCGAAGCGAATTAATAGGTTGGAGTTCAATTCTGTCGATTTCAGGGCCGGCCCTAAGCCGGCCCTTCTTCTTATGGGGGTGCGGGGTGGCGCCGAAGCGCTTCTCGATAAAGCGGCAGGAGCCCTAATTTAATTGACAATCCTGCCGTATTAAAAGATATTAGATATTCTGTGATTAAATATAAACCGGTGGCGGTCATAATTGTAGAAGGATTAACATGAGATCACGCATTCTGCAGGCAATATTGCTTATTTTGATATCTGTAATTTTCGCATTCGGAGCCAATAGATTTTCCGGCCGGGGCATTCCGATCAGAGGGAATTGGCCGTCGATTTCGGGATCGGACTCCGTGATCGTGCCGCCTTCGGCGCAACCCGGGGATCCTCCTTTCATTTCGCTCGATGAGGCGGCCGCCAAATTTCAAACTCCGGGGGTCATGATTCTGGATGCCCGCGACACCGCCGATTATGACGCCGGGCATATTCGAGGGGCGATTAATTTGCCGTTTGATTATTTCGATGATTTCTGGGATAAAGTCATGACGGGGGTCGCGAAGGACAGGGAAGTAGTTATTTATTGTTCCGGGGAGGAATGCGAACTGTCATTGATGCTGGGTCGGGAAATGGCCAACCGGGGCTTCTCGCGAATTTATATCTTTTACGGCGGCTGGCGAGAGTGGGAAAAAGCGGGCCTTCCGATAGAGAAGGGGGTCTGATATGGCTGACAATAGAAAATTTTTTGATAATGATTATCTGAATCTGGTAATACGGCTTTTTGTAGGCGTCATATTCATCTATGCGGCGATCGACAAAGTGGCCAACCCGGCTCAGTTTGCGCGCATAGTTTATAATTATCATCTTTTGCCGACATCGCTGATAAACCTTTTCGCTATAGTTATGCCCTGGGTGGAGATTATTTGCGGTGCGACCCTCATCCTGGGCGTCTTCCGTCCCGGAGGCGTCTTGCTCGCCAATCTGCTCATCCTGAGTTTCATCATCGCCTTGAGTGTCAACCTCTTTCGAGGGGTCGACATCGAGTGCGGCTGTTTCACGGTCAGCAGTAAGGCCAAAGGGGGGATTATCGATCTGCTTCTCCGCGATGCCGGGCTTTTGATATTGGCGTTATATCTTCTGTTCAGCCGCTCCCGGCGTTTCTCCCTTATGAAATCCTGAAAAAGACTCTCCCTGAAGCGCGCAAGAGGGCAATATTGTTTTGAATTTGACCAACCGTTTGATTATCATGTTCGGGCAATGCGAATCGGTTTGAAAGCGAGCCTGATTTGAGAATCTTCAGGAAAAGCAGAATTTCGGGATGAAGCGATCTCATTTGAAATTCTTCTTTTTCCTCACAATGATTTCTTTGCCGGTTCTTTCATACGGTTCCAAAATTGAGGATAATCTTATCCGCGAAGGGCCGCGGATCGATTCCGTGGAAATCATAAATCGCAATATTTACAACACCGATTCCTCGGTATATAAATATTTCATATTCAAACTGGCCAACAAATTCCATATTAAGACCAGAAAATTTGTGATCGCGCGGGAACTGCTTTTGAAAAAGGGGGATCTTTATTCCAAGCAGTTGGCCGATGAAACCGAGCGAAATCTCCGCTCGCTCCCTTTCATCTGGGATGCCCGGGTGGAACTGATTAAGTCTCCATCCGGAGAAGCGATTCTGAGAGTCACCACGACCGATAGGTGGACTTTTGTCGGGGGGCCGGCCTTCAGCCGAGCCTCGGGCCGGAATATCGTAGAACTTCGCCTGGTGGAGTCAAATTTCCTCGGCCGGGGACAGTTTGTTTCCCTCAAGTATTATATCCGTCAGAATGTCGAGGATTATAACGAAGTGGCTTTCACCGAAAGGCGGTTATTCGGTACCTGGCTCCGGTTTGACCTGTTTTCGAGTAATCATCCCGAAGTGGGGAGAAAGAGCATCACTTTCACCAAGCCGCTTTATGCCCTTACCTCCCGCTTCTATTACGGCGCCGATTACACCTCGATTTATCGCCGGGAAAGATATTACAGCCACGGCGATATAATCGCGCAAAATTATGTGAAAGGAAAGGAAGTGACGCTGAGTTCCGCCTTTCGGACCGGGACGTATAACGATAAAGTGCAGATTGGGTTCAATTATTATTACAATGATCATCGGATTCTGGACCTGTCGGGAGGCGGCGTTGAATTTCCTCAGGACAGCATATATCATCTACTGACCCCGTCCTTCTCGATTTCAAGCATATATTATATAAGGACGACCCATATAAATACTTTTATGCGGCCGGAGGATATCGGACTGACAAACGGCATGAACCTGGCGCTGGGATGGGCCTATGATCCCCGCCGCGACCGTCAAATTTACCGGACTTTAAGTGTCGGCCTGAATTTCGCTTCCCATCAGGGGAGCAGTCTCTTCTTTCTAAATCTAAACCGACAGGTCTGGTTCGACCGAAATTTATTCTTCAGAAAAGCCTTCAATATTTCGATAAGATATTATAACAACGGTCTTTCCTGGATTACGCCGGTTCTTTTCGCAACTTACGGGGAGGATATGAGGATTGATCGGATTAACACCCTCTTTTTGGGAGAAAATAACGGCATAAGAGGGTATCCCGAGAACTTTGACAGCGGCGAAAAATTGCTCCGCTGCAATTTTGAAAATCGCCTCTTCACCGGAATATCGCTGCTTTCCGTCAATGTCGGAGCGGTCCAATTTTTTGATTTCGGGCAAAGCCGGCGTCTGGAAGAGAGATTTAACAGCCGCGAATTTCTCTGGTCCACGGGAGTCGGGTTAAGATTGGGAACGGAGAAAGTCTCTGACGCCGATGTGTTTAGAATCGATGTCGCCTATGCGGGCCGCCTTAAGACCTGGCAGATTTCCATGGCCCTGGGACAATATCTCCAATAACTTTTGTCATGATTTACGTAACTTTAGGAAAAACAACATCTTGCGGAAATATTATGCTTGACAATAATGGCTTTTTAGGTAAATTTATTTGGAATATTTCTTGCCTTATTGCGCCGGAAATGTCTTGCCCGATTCCGGCAGGAAGGATATGAATACGAGCAAAATAGGGGTTTGGGGAGTACTTTTAGGCCTTGCTTTGACCTGTCTGTCAGCGGGCTCCGTTCTGGCGAACAGCCGTCCGGCGGATTATAAGGCCAACGGTTCAATCGCTCTTATCGAAAAAGCATACAGTGACGGCAAGTTGACACTCGGCGATAAAATATTTCGCGAGCTTCAGGCGGTCATGGCGCCGCAGGATTTGCCGTCGAGTCTGGCCTCGTCTCTTCCTGAGATTGTCAAATGCGGGACCCCGTATGTCGAAGAAGCCCTGGCCAACTGGAGGATTTTGACGGGCGATCAGCAGGCCCTGGCCACTCAATATCTGGCGCGGCCGAATCTGGATTCAACATATATATCCCCGTCACATGCTTTCGCCATACATTACAGCCGTTCCGGAAATGATGCGGTCCCTCTCGAAGATCTTAATCTGAATAATATTCCCGATTACGTGGAGCGGATCGGCCAGTACATGGACAGCGTTTATCATTTTTATCACACCACGCTCGGCTACCTGCCGCACCCGCGCGACAATGATTCCTTATATGATGTCTATTTGCTGAAAATAGCCGCCTATGGCATAACGGTTCAAGAAAGCCCGGGCGATTCGGCCTGGGAAGATTACAGTTCATATATTCAGATTCACTGTAATTTCGTCAATTTTCCGCCCAACGATGATCCGGAAGGGGATGTTATCGGCGCCCAGAAAGTGACTTGCGCGCATGAATATTATCATGCCACGCAGATGGCATATAATGCCAATATGGAGGCCTGGTGGCGCGAGAGCGCGGCGACTTATTTTGAAGAGGTTTCGTATCCCGAAGTAAATGACAATTATGGTTATTTGCCGACATTTTTCAATTATCCCGATACTTTTTTGACGGCCGGCGGCTATCACATGTACAGTGCTTTCATTTGGCCCCAGTATCTGGCAGCGAAATTCAGTCTTAACATTCTCCGGACCATCGCGGAAAGGCAGCGGTTCTATTCCATTCTGGCATCAATAGATTCGTCGCTGGCGCCGCTGGGAAAGACGGTCAAGGGTATCTTCCCGGAATTCACCGTCTGGAACTATTTTACCGGGCCGAGAACCGGGGGAATCACTTATGACAGTGCGGCCGACTATCCTCCGGTACCGCTGGATCGGTCTCTGGTGGCTCCATTTGCCGCTATCACCCCGATTTATGCTCCCGACGGATTGGCGGCCAATTATATCATGGCCTATCCCGAAAGCGGCTCAGAGGGCCTTTTAAAAATCGGCTTTGACGGCGCCAATACGGTGGAATGGGGCTTTTCGTATGTGGCTTTCAGAGGAAGTACGGTCGATGTTCACCCCGGCTGCGCCGTGGACGCTCAGGGACGAACCAGTTGCGGCATCTATGATATTGCCCTTTATGATTCGGTCCTTTTCGTTCCCGCGGTTGTGTCACAGTGGCTGAATAATAATCAATACTCGTTCACGGCGACCATAAATCCTTTCGGCGACGCGGACGGCAACGGTTCACTGAACATTCTGGATGTCAGTTACCTGATAAATTATCTGTACCGATACGGAACTCCCCCCAAATATGATTACTTCATAGGGGATGCCAATTGCAGCGGTAACGTGAATATTCTTGATGTGAGCTATATCATAAAGAACCTTTATCGTGAAGGACCATCACCCTGTCCCTACCGTCCTTGATTTAATTCATTGGAGTGAAACATGCTTGGTGCGAAATTTTTCAGAGCTACGGCAATCATTTTTTTATTGGCACTTATGCTCCCGGCAATAGCGCCGGCGACGACGGTTCGGCCGGTCGCGGATATAATTGAAAAGGATTATCAAGCGGGGCAGATCGATTATGAGAACAAGATCATTTATCAATTGATGTCAATCCGGGACCCGGAAAAACTCCCGGTTCAGTATAAGACATCGGCCATTTCGGCGGCAGTATCGGGGCCGGGGAAATCGGCCACGGCTATTTTCAGGGAAGCCTGGAGCAATCTTAAAGAACTCTCCCCCGATGGGCAGGCGAAAGTATCTCAATATTTAACGCGCCCCGGAGGCGCCTATGCTTTCGATTCGCCGGGCGGCCATTTTAAACTTCATTATGACATTAGCGGTCCCAACGCCGTCCCGACGACCGATGCGGACGCCGACGGCATTCCGGATTATGTGGAGAAAGCGGCTTCTTATTGCGATTCCGCCTGGCGGACGGAGGTGACCAATCTGCAATATATGGCCCCGCCATCGGATGGAGCCGTAGGGGGAGATTCGCGATATGACATTTATTTCGAAGAAATGAATTATTACGGTTATACGGCGCCGGAGTCTTACGGTCCGAATCCTTGGAACGATGCCACAAGTTATATTTCGATTCATCGTAATTTTCTGGGATTCCCGCCGAATACCGATCCCGATGGCGATCAGGCCGGGGCGGCCAAGGTAACAATTGCTCATGAGTTTTTCCACGCCGTGCAATTCGCCTACGACTACAGCGAAGCGACCTGGTGGATGGAAGTAAGTTCGACCTGGATGGAAGATATCGTCTACGATACCGTAAACGACAATTACAATTATTTGCCGACATTTTTCAGTTCGCCCCAGACGGCCCTGACCGACGATTCTTATCACTGCTACGCCAGTTTCATTTGGGATAAGTATCTTCAGGAAAAGTTCGATACGTCGGTGGTTCGCAAGATATGGGGCGGGTGTATTTATTCGACAGTAGGTCAGGCGACAAACGATTCCCTGGCGCCTTTGGGTTACAATTTTGCCCGGGGAGTCGCGGAATTTACCACCTGGAATTACATTACATCATCGAGAAATGACGGGCTTCATTTCAGCGAGGCCGTATCATATCCGGCCATGACGATAGCCGCGAGCCATTCATCGTATCCGGTGAATCTGAGCAGTTCGCCGGTTTCGCCGGCAGGTTTCGGCTCGGCCTATATTCAGTTTTTGCCCGGGATAGAAACAGGCGATTTAGAAATTACTCTCGATTGCAGTGACAGCCGCACCTGGGCGGCGTATTTGATTAAATCGACAGCCGTCAACAACCATGTAATTGACAGCATCCCCCTTAATCCATCCGGCTGGACCGCCGATGTTACCGTGAACAATATCGAGAATTATTATGCGGTGACGCTCGTGGTTATAAATACCTCCATTAATACCACCGCCGCTCCTTTTGCCTATTCCGCCCGGATAAGAACAGATTATGCGGTCGCCGGGACTTTGATGGGGGATACGGTTGGGTATGGCGGGGCGGTGCGGCCGCTGTCATACAATATCCAAAATACCGGAATTCTTGACGATATAATCAACGTCACTGTTTACGATTCACTGGGGTGGCTGGTTCCGCCGCTGGATACAGCGCTGTCACTTCTGGTGGGGGAATCAAAGACATTAAACTACAATTTAGGACCCCCGGCGGGTTTGCCTCTGGGAACCCGAGACAAGATATATTTGCTCTGCCAGTCCACCGGGGATCCGGCCGTCACCGATACCGCTTCGGTTCCGTTTCGAACCATACTTCAGTACGGCGACGCCGATTTCGACGGAACAATAAATATTCTGGATGTCTCTTATATTATAAATTTTCTGTATCATGCGGGCGCAGTTCCTCAGCCGGTACCGGCGGCGGGAGATATGAATTGCAATGGGATGATTAATATCCTCGATCTTTCGTCGATTATCAATCACTTGTATCGGGGAGCGCTGGGTTCGCCCTGCAATCCTTTTTAGTCAAGCATTTTTTTCTTGACTAAATTATTTTAACTTATTATAAAGCATCCGTATACGNCTATTATTACATCCCGGTTTGGAACTCACTCAAATATGGAGGAAACAGGGAAGTTTAGCTAATGCCTAAGGAGAGGGGGAGCAATGGATTCCGGTTTTCAACCGAAATTCCTTGTCTGTGTCGAATGCGGCGAAGAGTTCGTTTTCACCACAAACGCGCAGCAGTACTTTGCGGAACGAGGATACACGGAAGATCCCAAGCGATGCAAACACTGCTACATGCAGCATAAACGGGACAAACGAACCAATCATTTTGAGCCGGACAAGGCCGATTTGGAAGTGATTTATCCGGAGTAATCTAACTCAAAAACCCCTGTCATAAGACAGGGGTTTTTAATTTGCCGGGGATTGGCCGGGGGGAGGGAACGGCGACAATCCCCGGATAGACCGAAATCCGATTCGGCCCCGCTATTTAACCATAACCATCTTCCTGATTTCTTTTTCCCGGGGAGTCGTCAGTTCGTAAAAATAAAGACCTGATGACAATGTCCGCCCCTGATCGTCAAGACCATCCCATTTTAATTCTTTCGGCCCGGCCGGATAATTGCCCCGACCCAGCGTCCGGACTTTCTGTCCCAGGATATTATATATATCAAGGGTAAGGAAAGTCGCCACCGGCAAATCAAATTTAATAATTGTGGTGGGATTGAAGGGATTGGGATAATTCTGACTCAAGGTAATTTTCCCGGGCATAAGGTCCGTCATGTCATCATTGATATTGCTGGCGAGCGACACCTGAAAATCGGCGGTCATCGTTGATGCCGAGGCCGAGATATTGCTTATCCCGACAAAGGTGGCATCGCCGGCATAGGAATTGGAGTTGGGCGAAGTCACCGCGGAAAAGACCATGTTTCCGGTGGAACCGGGGAACGGATCGCCGGCATTACCGACCGAGCTGTTCTTCTCCATTTCGTACAATCCATCAGCCTGTTCGAGCGCGACTTTATAGTGCCCCGAGGAGGTATGCCCGGGGTACCACTGATTGTCATTGCCCGATTGAGTTTCATCGATGTGCCAGACCAGGAGGCCCGAGGACGGAATATAGGCATCATATCCCGTCTTTTGACGGTTCTCGGCGAGAAAATATTCGTTGCCAAGGGCGCCGGATGACCAGAGACGATATATCGGGCCGGCGCCCTCGACATTGGCGATACTGGCCCCTGAGATATTGGCGGTGACATTGGAAGCACCGGCAAAGCCGAGAAAAATCCGCGACCAAGCGTCAAGTTCAGCCGGATAGTTGCCCATTCCGGAGGGGCCGTTCCAACTGCCATAGGACATTAATGACCATTTCCCGATGCCGTAAGAGTCACGGGGACTGTCGGTATCATAAAGGTCGGGAAGGCCCAAAATATGTCCAAATTCGTGACAAAAGACGCCGCAGGTGATGTCACCCGGCGTGTTCCAGTATTCGGGCTGAATGGAGTAAGTGTAAATATAGACCCCGTCTTTGAGGCGGGGACTTATGCCCCATTGATGGGACCAGATGTCGTCGTTGCTGAGAGTAAATTCGGCTCCCGGCCCGGTATGGATGAGGACCATGGCATCGACATANCCNTCATGNTCATTATCATAATTGGCGAAATTGACAATGGGATTGATCAGATCGACCACATCTTCACATAATTTCTGTGTGTTTTGGGGATAGGCGCCCATGCCGTTCTCGCCGTTACAATAGTAAGCATAGGTTTGCGGGGCGGTGGTCCAGCCGACACTGGAGGGGAGATTGAGAGTAACAAGATCGAGTTGACCGTAAGAAACGGTTCCATAATAGTCGCGGACAGTACCCTGTTTATTGACAAATAGCAAGGTGTCGAATTTAATCGGATCGACCGAGTTAGCCTTATCGGAAAATTTGATTAACACGGCCAGAACATTAAAACTGGCAACGGCCGGCGAGCCGAGTTTGGCCAGCACCGTTCTCTTGGCCGGTGAGTTTATGCCGCGGGTCAAAAGTTCGGGCCGATGACTCAAATAGTATGGCAACTGCCCGCCCTGGTTCAGGAGGTTTTCGAAATTATCGGGATTAGGGGGCATGGCCTGAATATCCACCGCAAATAGTGTTAGTATGGCAAGGAAGGAAACGGTGACGGCGGTTGCTTTTATTGTTCTATAAGAATTCATTTTACTTTCTCCTTCCTTAGAATTTGAAACCGGTGGAAACGGCCAGGTGCAGTCCTTTGCTGGCGCTGAAATTCAAACCGCTGTGGTTGGATACGGCGAGGTCCAGATAGAACAGGGAGAAATCAAGACCGCAACCGCCCGAAACGACCGAGCCCTTGCCGCCGCCGGCCGAGTATCCGGCGCGAAGCGGGAAGAAGCCGATCAAATGATATTCGGCTCCGGCCGCGAGGCGGGGTTTAGTCGAGACGCCCGCGCCGAGGCGGAATCCCTGCTCCCAATCGAGGCCCCAGAGCAGTTTGCCGTCGGTATTGGCCAGCCCGACCCTCATGACCGACGGGAGAGTCGATTGGAACGAAGGAATATCGATTGAATAATCATCATGCACGACCAGAGAATCATCCATGTTTTCGGCGGTAAGACTGTCAAACTGGAAGCGATAGCCGTGTTCCTCGGTTTTATTATCCCAGGTGATGTTACTCAGGATATTCTGAAAGACAATGCCGGCGGTGTAACTGTCGGACAGCCGGAGGGAAGCGCCGAGGTCAACCGCATATCCGTGCCCGCCCTGAGCGGTCTGTGCGACCATGATCCCTTCCCCTTCGAAGCCGGTGGCAAGGGTGGCGACACCGCCATGCAGTTCGGTGACCTTTTCATAGGCAAAACCGCGGATATACTTATAGGTGGCCCCGACAGCCAGTTGACGAGTGCCGGATTTATAGAGGGACATGCCGCAGGATAGGCCGGCCGAGGCATAAGCAATGGCTTCGCTGTACATGCCATCGAGAGAAAAAGTATCATCCAATCCGTTTCCCTGCAGAAACAGTTCCAGGGCGTCCTTGCCGAGATTAACTTCGGTGGCGGCAGTGCCGTTTATGGAAAGAACGAGGTGGCCCAAAGAGAGCGACATGGCCCCGGCTTCGACATCGGCGGAAACTTTTAATCCTTCGGCGGGAATCTTCCCCAGGATCACCGATTTGTCATCATCGGTCAGAAAAGCCCCGGTATATTTATTATAGTCATCGAGAGTAAAACTGTTGTTGGATATCTGAGCGCCGAAACCGACCAATTCCAGACCATATTGGCGATATTCGGTTAATCCTATATTGGCCGGGTTATATAATGGGGCATAAACCCCCTTGGCCAGGCCGAGATAAGCCCCGCCCATGGCGGTGGCCCGAGCCGAAGACAGGCCCATGGTATTTCCGGCGATCGGCAACAGCAGGAGAATTGCCGCTATAATCGTTATCATACTTTTCATATCAGACCTCGTAAATCGGAGGCATATCCGCTTTAATGATATTATGCTGTTCATAATCTCCCCCTAAAACTTACCGTCGAAGTGGTATTCCACCTGAATGACGCCGCGGGCGGTGACATAATCATCGCCGACAACCTTGACCGGCTGACCGTCGGTACCGTTCAGAGTAATCACCTGTCCGGAGTAAATGACCGGATTTTTCAAGATCTGGATATCGGCGCTGTCGAGAGCGATAATATTTTCGCTGGTGACGGCGCTGTCGACGGTATGAAGAAGTCCAGTGACGCCGGCATCGACAGAAATCGGGCCGATGACTAACTGCGGGTCGGTATAGAGGGTGGAAGAGTCGCCGCTGAGATATATTTCGGCCGTCACCCCGAGGGGCAGGTGGTTGATTATCGTGGCGAGGAAATTGGCTTCCAGCACATGGTCGGTGATTTTGTCGATATCATCCTGCTTGACATCATTCGACTCCATATCGCCGTCAAAAGTGGTCTGACCAATGACCGCTTCCAGGGGTGAACTGATATGAACATGAGAGGCGACATAATCCTGCGCGGTGACGGTTCCGACCGTGACGCCATCGCCGAAATAAGCCGAGCCATGAACGGTGATGGCTGACGGGACGGGGTTAAGGAAAGAGGCCAGGTCGCTATTGGAAATGACGGAAACAATTGGATTATCATAACAGCCGGCCAAAACCGGTCCGCTCAAATT
This sequence comes from Candidatus Zixiibacteriota bacterium, assembly GCA_900498245.1. Taxonomy (NCBI): domain Bacteria; kingdom Pseudomonadati; phylum Candidatus Zixiibacteriota; species Candidatus Zixiibacteriota bacterium. Next base: position 1,984,617 of record LS998015.1, on the reverse strand, counting down.
GAGGGTGCGGCCATTGTTACCCTCCAGAGTGATATTCAGACCGCCCGGGAAATCGACAGCATTGGCTATTTCCAGCGTCAGGACAGCACTTACCAATTGCAGAGAGTCAAATCCTTTAGGCAAATCTATAGAAGTCTGGATACCGTCGAAACTCGCCTCGGTGGAATCGATGATTCCGGTCATGGTCCGGAATTGAAGATTGCTGACCGAGGCCGAAACACTGACGCTGTCGGTCTGGCTGACGGTTACCATGCCGGGAGCCGTGGAATCAATAATGGCATGAACCTCCAGACCGATATTTTGGGGACTGGTCTGGTCGGCCGGCTCGAAAAGATAATCGGCGAGATTTATATTTACGGTGCCGCTGCTTTGCGGGTTGACCGCGACATTTGTTGAGTAGGGAACACCGCCCTGATTGAAATCGGGCAGGGTTATCTGAACATGGCTGGTTAAATTGGTCCGATTGGCGATATCGAGGGCCAGATTGCCGCTCGAAAGCTGAGCCGTCATTATGGTATTATTTTCCGAAAGGACAACGTTCTGGGAGAAATCTTTCACGATTTGGGGTATCTCCGCTTGCGCCGCGGAGACATTCAGGCCGTCGCTGAACGCCAGACCGGCGGTCATTGACTTGTCTGACAGAGATAGCATGGTGCCGCCCGGTGTATGGCAGTGGATATTCAGGCGGAAAGAGTTCGAAATGGTCTGACCGGTGAGGTCCACCAGAAGAGTCTCGGCTCCGCCGCTCGGTAGGCCGGGAGCGGGGAGGAAATTCGTTGATACAATCCGGGAATAGACAATATCGTAAAGTTGCACGATGACGGTATCAAGATCGACCCCGAAATTGTTTTCGATGTTAAGGGCCAGTGTTCCGGATGCCACGGTTGCCCAGGAATAATTATCAACAGGAGGATAATCCTGCTGGATATCGAAAGAACCGGGTGGCACGGCGCCGAGGTTCAGGGTCGTGTAATCGGCCAGAGCGACGGTCAGCGGGTCCGGCGACGGCGGCGCGATGGCGACATCACCGAGGGTCTCGCCGGCTCCGACTGTAATATCGGATGTTGACAGGTTGTCCGATACACGCACGGTATCCAGATCTTTATCAACCGTAAACATGACGTCGCCGCTGGAATCGAGAGACAATCCCGGCTGATCGATACGGCGGATAATTTCCGGCATCTCGTAGGTTTTATTGACGAGAGGCAGGGTCAAATGGGTGCTCCAACTCGGTGATTCCGGTTTATTGATGGTGCATTGGGTCAGGGTTAAAAAGATGAGGACGACCACGAAGCCGATGGCGAATTTCAGTCCGTAGATAAATAGAGGTGATTCGATCAGGCGCGATTTCGGCGGCCGTCGTCTGACAACGGTATTTTTCTCGTCCATATCTCCCCCAAGGAGTTAAAAATTTTATTTTCCGATTTCATTGGTGCAAAGGGGATGCCGGATTTTCGGCGGACGGTAACACGGGAATTATCATAATCTTAGGCCAAAGCATAGGGGCTTCGGCCCATACCCCGAGTATGGGAATTGCCCCATATTGTATGGCAAAAAAAGCCGGTTGACAAAATGGTCATACATTCATACCATATCGTTATGGGGATGGCCAAGTATGACAGACTTCTGTACGTTCTCAATTTACTGCGGAGCCGGAAGAATCTGAACGCCGCCATGATCGCCCGCGAGTGCGGAGTGACCGAGCGGACCATTTATCGGGATATACTCTCGCTATCGGAGGCGAATATTCCGATCTTTTATGACAAGGGGTACAAATTTGCCTCGGATAATTTTCTGCCTCCGCTGAATTTCAATCTCGACGAGTATCTGACACTTAAGACGGTCCTGGAATCGTCGCCCTTATATCGCGGGGGGGTGCGGCGAAACACCATCAAATCTATCCGGTCGAAAATCGAGGCCTGCCTGTCGCCGGCGGTGATGCAAGAAAAGAAATATCTCCATACGACCCCGCAAATAGATATCAAATCGACCTCGTCCAACCCGGCGCTGGAGAAGATTTATGCGGCCGTGGAGACGGGCATAAATGAGAACCGTATCGTGCATTTGAAATATAACTCCATTCAGAGCGGATTGATTGATCGGGATGTGGAGCCGTATTTTCTGATATTTATCGAAAGGGCGTTTTATTTTGTGGGGTACTGCCATCTGCGCCGGGCCCTGCGGACCTTTCGGACCGATCGGATAGTCGCGGCGACCCTGACGGAGCATAAGTTCGCGCCGCGCAAAGATATCGATCCGGCCAAATATTTTGAAAACAGCTGGGGGGTATTCAGCGGGGAGCCGATCGATGTAGAAATCATCTTTTCGGGGACGGCGGCCCGCATAATTCTTCTGGGAAAGCATCACCCCAACGAAGTGATTCAACCGTTGAAAGGGAACCGGGTCCGCTACCGGGTGACGGTGCGGGGGATGGAGGAGATCTGCCGCTGGCTGCTCGGTTTCGGCGGGGAGGCCGATGTGATCGGCCCGGCGGAACTTCGCGCCGAAATTCATAAAAGGGCCGAAGCGATTCTGGCCAATTTCAAATAATCACATTTTCACTGACAGAGTTTGACAGGGGGTAGTTTTACCTTGCCTGTGGCTTTCAAGAAGGAGTCACAGGCATGACTAAATCGGAACGGCTGCTTTTCATTGTCAACCTTTTCCGGGTGAAGAAGCGGATCACGCTCGAAGAATTGGCGCGGGAGTGCGAGGTCTCGACGCGGACCGTCTATCGCGATCTCTTATCCTTATCGGGCCTGAATATTCCTATCTATTTTGATGACGGGTATCATCTGGCGCGGGATGTCTCGCTGCCGGCGCTGAATTTCACGCCCGATGAGCAGGAACTGCTCGGGTACAGTCTGCAGAGCACGGTATTGTCCCGATCCCGTTATCTCAGGGAACGGTTGCGCAATATCGAACTCAAAATCCTCTCGGCCCTTCCGGAAAAGAGCCGGGATCGCCTCAATTCGCAGATTATGAATCCCACGACGGCCCTATGCCGGTTTACGCGCCGGGAAGAAGAGGTGATCCGGTCGTTTTTCCGAGCCCTTTTCAGTAAGGAAGCGGTGGATATCGAATTGAAATTGGGTAAGCGCCGGATTCAGAGGGTCAGGGCCGTGTCTCTTCGCATTCAGGGCTGTCGTTGGACTTTCTATTTTGCCGACAGCCGGGCCCGAAAAAATTTTAATATCGGCCTGAAGCGGATTTATTCACTCAGGCAGAGCGGCCCCGAAGATGAATCCTGATGGGCATGATTCGATTCCGGGGTCGTTTCCGGCGGAAAGGAAGGGTTATATTTTTGTTGACATCAAATGACAGTTCGGTTATTTGGAACGATATGCAGGGATGGGGTCCACGTGATATCGCCTACGCCGGGATCATTGCGGCGCTGTATGCGGCTCTGGCAATAATTCTGGCGCCAATCAGCTTCGGAGTGTATCAGGTCCGGGTTGCGGAGTCCCTTACGGTCCTGCCATTCCTGATCCGCTCGGCTCCATTCGGGCTGTTTGTCGGCTGCCTGCTCGCTAATATATATGGGGGGTATGGCGTACAGGATATCGTATTCGGCTCATTGCTGACGCTGGCGGCCGGTTACCTGACCCTTTTGTGCGGGAGAATCAAAGCGGTCAAACTGGGGCTTTCCCTGGCGCCTCTGCCGCCGGTGCTTCTTAACGCTTTCGGAGTGGCGGCCTATTTGTCGCAAATGACCGGAATGACTTATTTCTTTGTCGTTCAGATGATCGGATTGGGGGAACTTGTCTCATGCTATGTTCTGGGTCTGCCGCTTCTCTTATACCTGCGATCGCGGATGGGCAGAATCCGTCTTACGGGTTGATGACGCCGTATTTTTTAAATAGAAGGTTCATTTTATGACCAGAAAATTAATAATATTCGAAGATGAATTATACGAGAATTTCTATCCTCTGACATATCTGCGGCCGGTCCATATGCTACGGCCGGGCATCAGGTTTCTGCATGAAAGAATTTCGGATTCTTTTCCGGAATACCAACCGCATTTCTTTTGCCGACCGGAGATCGCCGATTTGACGCGGCAGATGTGCGATTATCCGGTAAATACCATTGATGAGGCGCAAACCGATGAAATAATTTTCATCAACGCACGGCTCAAAATTTCGACCGATCTGGCCTCGGCGCTGATGGCGGCGGGGAAGAATGTCTATCTGACCTGCCGTGGGTCGGTCGTGGCCATCAAAGTAATCGGGGATTTGAGCGCCTTGGAAAAGAAAAATTTGAAAATTGGCGACCTCGGTGAGTTTGCGGCGGAAATCAAGAAACGTTCGGAACTGGTTGAGATTGAAGTCGGGCTGTATAATTTCTTGTGGGATTTGGTGGCCGATATAGATCGTACCATGGCCGAAGACTTCGAATTTCTGCGGCCCCAGATCGAACTCCGGATAAAACAATTGGAATTGATGATAAAAGAGCACAGTGTCAATGATGTCTATCCCGGGGTCCATTTTATAAATCCCGAGAGGATATATGTTTCATCCGACGCGGAGATTCTTCCGGGAGCGGTGCTCGACGGGTCAAAAGGGCCGATTTTTATCGGCGGTCGGGCCCGCATCGAGCCGTATACATATGTAATCGGGCCGCTTTATCTCGGGAAGGAATCGATCCTGGTGGGCGGGAGAATCGCGGGGAGTTCAATCGGTCCGGTCTGCCGGATCGGCGGAGAATTGGAGGAATCAATAATTCAGGGCTACACCAATAAATATCATGCCGGTTTCATCGGGCACAGTTATGTCGGGGAATGGGTCAATTTCGGGGCGATGACGACCAATTCCGATTTGAAAAATAATTATGCCGCGGTTCATGTCACGGTAGGGGGGAAGGAGCGGAACAGCGGGCTTTTGAAAGTCGGTGCGTTTATAGGCGATTTCACCAAAACCGCCATCGGAACGCTCTTAAATACCGGCTTGAATGTCGGGGTATGCTGTAATCTGGTCGGGCTTCATATTGTCACCGATCGCGAGATACCGTCGTTCACCTGGATGGCGCTCGGGAAAAAGTCGGCCTATGAGGTGGATAAGGCGCTTGAAGTAATCGAGAAGACCATGTCCCGCCGAGATAAAAGTCTGACCCCGGAAATGAAGAAACGGCTTCTTGAACTCGGCCCGAAAGCGGGCGCTCTTTAGGGGCAAATACGAAGGGGGTAATTCAGTCAATGGCCAATCTGCCGATATATTCATAACGGGACGCAAATATGGGAATATGGAGAAAAAACCAACTATCCCTTGACAGTCAGGGGATTATCGGATAACATTAAAGACTACTATGCCTGAACTTCGCAAGGACCCAATTATCGGACGGTGGGTGATTATCTCCACCGACAGAGGCAAGCGCCCCTCCAGTTTCGGCAATATTCCGAAGCAAGAAGAACCAAAAATGTGCCCCTTTTGTCCGGGAAATGAATCCAGCACCCCACCGGAAATTTTGGCCTATCGGGAAAACGGCTCCCAGCCGAATAAGCCGGGCTGGTTTTTGAGGGTTATCTCAAATAAGTATCCGGCGCTTCGAATCGAGGGAGCGCTGAATCGCGAGCCCAAAGGGATATATGACCGAATGAACGGTATCGGGGCCCATGAAGTGATTATTGAGACACCTTATCATAGCAAGGATTTGGCGGATCTTTCGGCCGAGGAAATCAAGAATGTTTTATGGGCCTTCCGCGAGCGATCGCTGGATCTTCAAAAGGACCGGCGTTTCAAGTACATTTTGATTTTCAAAAATCACGGGGAGGCGGCAGGAGCATCGCTTGAACATAGCCACAGCCAGTTGATTGCGACCCCGATTGTCCCCAAAAGAGTCGCCGAGGAAATCGCCGGGGCCCAGAAATATTATGAATTTAAAGAGAGATGTATCTTTTGTGATATTATCCGCCAGGAGTTATCGGATAAAGAGAGAATTGTCAGCGATTACGGCGATTTTCTGACATTTGAGCCATTCGCGTCGCGGTTCCCGTTTGAAACCTGGCTTCTGCCCAAACAGCATATGGCGCACTGGACGGAAATGGCCAGCGATGTCTATGTGTATCTTGCAGGCGCCCTTAAAGATACACTGAATAGATTGAGAGTCGCTCTAAATAACCCGCCTTTTAATTTTATTATCCATTCCTCGCCCGTGGGGGAGGAATTTGACGAAGTTTATCACTGGCATATTGAGATTATTCCCAAATTAACCAAGGTAGCAGGATTTGAGTGGGGTTCAGGTTTTTATATAAATCCGACCCGGCCGGAGGACGCCGCGGCCTTTATGCGGGAAATTGACAGTTCGCAGGCCGACCGAATGTTCGGGGTGTCGGTCCCGCACTGATTTTTATGAAAAATTTAAATATCGCTTTTATTACGCCGGAGGCGGTGCCTTTTGCCAAAACCGGCGGTCTGGCCGATGTTTCCGGGATTCTTCCCCGGACTCTAGCCCTTATGGGGCATAATGTAAAACTTATTCTCCCGAGGTATCTGCGGGTCAAAGAGGGCGAGAAGAATGCCGAAATATCACTCACTATCCCGGTAGGCAAGGATCGTTATCAAGCCGAACTTTACCAACTCAAAGACGGCAAACTGCCCTATGAGGTGATATTTATCGGAAATGACCACTTTTTCGGGCGGGCGGAACTGTATCTTGATCTTAAAACAGGAAAAGACTACCCCGATAATGCCGAGCGGTTCATTTTTTTCAGCCGTGCCGTCCTGGAGTATCTGCGAAAATCGAATTGGAAGGCGGACATCATACATTGTAATGACTGGCAGAGCGCTCTGATTCCGGCCTATTTGAAGAATGTTTTCGCCGGCGACCCGCTTCTGAAGGATGCCAAATCGGTTTTCACCATTCACAATCTTGCCTATCAGGGACAATTTCCGGCCGAGATTTTTAAGAAGACGGGATTGGATAATGCCCTTTTTGATCCGACCGGGCCGTTCGAATACTGGGGTAAGGTTAATTTTCTGAAATCGGCCCTCTATTTCGCCGATCATATTACAACCGTCTCGCCGACCTATGCTAAAGAAATTCAGACCACCAGTGATTACGGTATGGGGCTTGAAGGGGTGCTCCGGGACAAAGCCGCCAAATTAACCGGGATATTGAACGGCGTCGATTATTCGGTCTGGTCGCCGCGAAACGACAAATTGATACCATATCATTATTTCATGGCTAATCTTTCGGGGAAAAAGAGCAATAAACTGGCGCTTCTGCATCAGGCGGGACTGCCGATTCGGATCGATTCGCCTCTTTTCGGGATGATCTCACGGCTCGATAATCAAAAGGGATTCGACCTGATTATGGCCATCATGGATGAGATGATGGCGCTGGATATTCAGTTTATACTGCTCGGGACCGGGGATCGGGAGTATCATCAGTTTTTCGAGAAGATGCAGAAGAAATATCCGGACAAATTCAGGCCGTATCTTGAATTCGATAACAAACTGGCCCATCTGATTGAAGCCGGGGCCGATATATTTTTGATGCCGTCGCGCTATGAACCGTGCGGGCTCAACCAGATGTACAGCCTGAAATACGGGACGGTTCCGTTGGTGCGCCGGACCGGCGGGCTGGCCGATACGGTTGAGGATTTCGATGAAAAGACGCAAAAGGGGACCGGTTTCGTCTTTGAGGAATATTTGCCCCCGGCCTTGCTGACGGCGGTCGAGCGCGCGGCGGCGATGTTTCGGAAGAAACGGGTGTGGTATAAGATTGTCAAAGCGGGGATGGCCCGGGATTATTCATGGTTGTCTTCGGCCCGCAAATACGGCCAACTCTATGAGGCGGTATTGAATAAATAATTGATTATCGATACGGCAAAGAAGTTGACAAAGATTTTTTCGTATATATATTTATGACCTGCAGGCGGGAATAGCTCAGTTGGTAGAGCACCACCTTGCCAAGGTGGCTGTCGCGAGTTCGAGTCTCGTTTCCCGCTTTTTTTATGGCGGCTTAGCCAAGCGGTAAGGCGGAGGTCTGCAAAACCTCTATTCTCCGGTTCGATTCCGGAAGCCGCCTTTTTTTATTTCTTCCTTGATAAATTTCAGATTCCTGTTAAATTAAAGAAGTTCGGCAAATTTTGGGCGGGTAATGAATAGAAGTTCATTCAATTTCAAGTTCTTTTTTCAATTCGCCGCCGTCTGGACGGTGCTGTTTTCTGCAGGTTTTCCGCTGGAAAAATCGTTAGGGCCGGTGATTTATTCTTCGGCGCAGGGCGGTTATGAGGTCTATTGGTTCTATCCCGGACTTCATCAATACCGCCGCGGCGACCTTGATGTGACGCCGGACAATTGCGCTGTTCCCGGCTCGGCCGACCGGGAATATGCCGTTTTTTCGCAATTTCGCCTGCGGCCGCCGGCGGCCGTTGCGGAAGCCGGAATGGTAATCGTGAATAACGACCCATTTCCGCAGTATCCCGGGGACCAATTCACACCGCTCGCTTTGGCGCTTCAGACCGAAATGTCGGCCGATCCGACCACTATTCTCTGGAAAGATACGGTCGCGCTTCTAACTCCTCCGACCTTATCCGGTCAGGTGATCACGGGAACCCCGGACATTACCATATCAAATTCTTTTTCAGTGTGGCATGCGATGCAGTGGCTCCGTGGTTTCCCGACAGCGCCTGCGGCCGGGGTCAGCCGGGCCCATTATTCTTTTCTTCAATTCCTGTGCGCCCCGGATGAACCCGGTTTTGTGATTCAGGATCTTCCGGAGCAATATCTGGCCGGTTTGAATTTGCTGGACTGGACCGATCATCCCGGCGAGAAATATTTGAGTCAGGGTGGTACTATTCCCGAATTTAAAATAATATTTGACCCGGAATCGAACCCTTCGTCCTCAATTATTCTTTATGAGGGGCTTGGCAGTGACTCCCTCCGCCGGGAAATTCAGATCGCGGAAAAGGGGTATCTCATGGTGGCCGCCGTTGACGGCTATGAAGAAGTATTATCGGACAGTATATTTCTCGATCCCGAAGAAAAATCGGCCATTACTGTAAGCCCCGCTATTCTTATGGAACATTTTCAGCGGGATACGGAAAATCGCTACTCTTTTTCGATGAAGAATGATGACCCGGTTCCGGTTATTCAGAGCATTAAATATGACAGCAGTCTATTGCGGTTTGAGTCTCCCGAATTTGCTTTGGATGCAAATGAAGAAAGGGATGTGACGTTTGCTCTCGTGAAGATTCCCGACAATGATACTATTTTGACGACCGACCTGATAATCGAATCGCAAGGCAGGCGGGCTCTGATATATCATATCGTAATTATGGAAGATCGGCCGTCCGATATCAGGGACGAGAACATTGAGGCTGTTCCAAGAGAGTTTTATGTCGGGGAACCGTACCCGAATCCGTTCAATTCGCAGGTGAATCTTTTGATTGACATCCCGGCGGGAAAAAGGGTGCAATATACGGTTTATGACATTCTCGGGCGGGAAATATTCAAAGGCCGTTCGGCGGCCGCGAATGAAAAGAAAATCATCTGGAACGGGATCGATCGTGACGGGCAATCAGCGACCACGGGGATTTATTTCTTCCGAATTCAGATAGACAATTGCGCCATTATCAGAAAGGCTCTTCTCCTCAAATAATTTCATTTCGGGGCCGATTATCCGCGAAAATGAGGAGGATCATAAATTTTGCTTTACAAAAGGCGAAAAATTTCTATATTCCTCTCCATTGATTGAAAGACAACGTATTAATATTGGAGGTTTATAGATATGGCCATGAAGATTACCGACGAATGCACCGCCTGCGGGCTCTGCCTGCCGGAATGTCCCACTTCTTCGATTTCCGAAGGGGATATTTATGTAATAAACGCGGATACCTGCAACGAATGCGTGGATCAGGACGGCGGTCCCCACTGCGTGGCGGTTTGCCCGGTCGAATGTATCATAAAAGCCGAGTAAATATATTTTATTCCGAAAGAAGCCGCTTCGCAAGAGCGGCTCTTTTTATTTAAGGACTATGCCGTTCAAATTAACCGATGCTCATACCAGCGGCGATATCGGCCTGACGGCCACCGGCCGGGACCTGGCGGAATTATTTGTCGATTCGGCCCTCGGGCTGACATCGATAATGGTTGAGAGCGGGGGATTATCGGAAAGGCGGCAGATTCCGATCGCCCTGGAGGCCGAGACGCTCGAGAAATTATATTTGCACTGGCTGTCGGAAATAATATATCTTAAAGACGCCGAGAGTTTTCTTCTCCGGGGTTGCGAAATCAGGATTTTTCAGACCGAGAAGGCGATCCTGAAAGGGGTTCTCAGGGGCGACACCATAGATCGTCAGCATCATATATTGAAGGCCGATGTCAAAGCCGTGACTTATTATAAATTCCGTCTGGAACAGGTCGGTGAGGTCTGGCAGGGAGAGGTGGTATTCGATTTATGAAAAAAGATAAGTTCATAAAAATTTCCGCCAATGTCTGGGAAATCCCGGTCGATTTTAAACCGGGAATGGCCGTGCCGGCCAGAATTATATCATCGGAGAAGTTAGTTGAAGCGGTGGACGATAAGGTCATCGATCAAATTACCAATGTCGCCTGCCTGCCCGGAATACGACGATATGCCTTCTGCATGCCGGACGGACATTTGGGGTACGGATTTCCAATCGGCGGGGTGGCGGCATTTTCGCTTTCCGACGGGGTCATCTCACCCGGCGGAATAGGGTTCGATATCAATTGCGGGATGCGCCTTCTGCGAACCAATCTCACTTTCGAGGATCTTCGTCCGAAGATGGAACTTCTGGCGAACAAATTATTCGGCACCATTCCATCGGGGGTCGGTTCCAGCGGTTTCTTGAAATTAACCCGCCCTCAATTCAATGACATTATGGAAAAAGGAGCAGGCTGGTGCCTTGAGAATGGTTATGCGACGCCGGATGATACGGAATTTATCGAGAATCACGGTCATATCGATCATGGCGATCATAAAACGGTTTCCGACAAGGCCGTGTCGCGGGGTATAAACCAGATGGGTACGCTCGGGTCCGGGAACCATTATCTAGAAGTGGAAATTGCCGCGCCTCAGAACATTTATGACAGGGATGTCGCCAATCATTTCGGTCTCGATCGAGATAATCAAGTGCTGGTGGCGATACATTGCGGTTCGCGGGGATTCGGACACCAGATCGCCACGGATTATCTTGAAGTGTTCGATAAATGCGCCAAGAAGTACGGACTGACGGTCCGGGATCGGGAACTGATGTCGGCGCCGTTTCAATCCGATGAAGGACAGCGTTATTTCAAAGCGATGGCTTGTGCCGCCAATGCCGCTTTTGTCAACCGGCAGTTAATCGTTTATGGCATCAGAAGAGTGTTTCGGGAAGTATTCAATCAATCCGACGACGAGTTGGGTATCACGACGATTTATGATGTGGCGCATAATATCGCCAAAATTGAATCGTATGAGATTGACGGCAAAAAGGAAGAACTGATTGTCCATCGTAAGGGAGCCACGCGGGCTTTCGGCCCGGGCAAGGAAGAAATTCCGGTCAAATATAAGAATGTCGGTCAGCCGGTGATAGTGGGGGGCTCGATGGAAACCGGCTCGGCCCTGCTCTGCGGGACCGAATATGCCGATAAAGAGACGTTCGGATCAACTCTGCACGGCTCGGGAAGGACGATGTCGCGAATGCAGGCAAAGAGAACCATTCGCGGCGAGGCCGTGAAACAGCGGATGAAAGAGAGCGGTATCATTGTCAAAACCGGCTATATGCCGGGCCTTGCGGAAGAGGCGGCGTTTGCCTATAAAAATATCGATGATGTTATCGAAGCCGTAGATGAAGCGGGAATTTCAAAGAAGGTGGCCCGTTTTCACCCGGTCCTGAATATCAAGGGATAGTGAAGGAAAAGTTTTCCGCAAGTCATTCCGGAAATTCGTTTCCAAATTCAATAAGTATCTGTCAAAAGATTCTCGGGAATCCAAATAAAAGAGGGTGCTACTCTGGTTGGGTAGAGGGGGCTAGGAAACTACCCAGGGACAGCAGAGAGTCACCCTCGTTAGATTCAAATTATCAAAAAATTCAGAATCGTTGTCAAGATATTTTATAAAATAAATTATCGGCGGAAATCGGCATTTATAAAGCCCGGAGGGTATATCGGACAAATATCGTTACAATTCAATTTCCAAATTCTGTGGCGCCGCCCGGCGGCGATTTTAGAAACGGACCACCTTGACCGGGATTGTCAGACGAAGAGGAGGATTGGTGTCATAGGTGACCGTGAAATTGGTGTAAAATGTACCGGGACGAAGATTCTTGTTCACCGCAATATTCAGAATTTCGCTGCCATCGGCATTTATTTTCCCCGATTCTCTGTCAATGGTGAAGATGGTATCCGGTTCTTTATAAAGAGTGTATCCGATGGATTCCGATGCCCCGTTGATCAATTTAACCGGCTTATCAAATTGCCCCTGAAGGAAAGTCAAATATTTGGGGTCGGACGTGTGCAATTTGTGAAAATAATCGATATTGGCCAGGTACTCGATTTCAAATACCGGATTCTGGGCGTCATTGGAGCGAATGGCCAACTTCTTACTCGTAGTGCCATAATAATCCCGGGTTACGAAAGTCAGCCTGAGATCGGAAGAACCTCCCGGAGGAATGAGAGTGTCGGCGATGGAAGCGCTAGTACAATCGCAATTCGGTTCCAATTTGGAAATATGAAGGGTTTCATCCCCGGTATTCCGCACTTTATAAATGTGGATTATGCGGAAGTCCGAAGGCACCGAGCCGAAATCGAAGGAGCGGGAATCGATCGCCAAGGATGGACCTCGGGATTGGCCCGGAGAGGGCACAGTCAGAAAAGCAAACAGAATCGCAAATGTTGTCGCAGTCTTTACCAATAATCGCATTTTATAAAACCTCCGGGGTCTCCTTCAAAAATCCCTGTTCTTTCATCCAGATATCATTGAAGCATTTGCTTAAGTAACGGGTTCCGGAATCGGCAATAATGACGACCACAACATCATCTTTGGTGAGTTTTTCCGCCACCTTCCGGGCCGCCCAGATCGCGCCGCCGGCCGAACCGCCGATCGAAATCCCCTCACGGCGGGCCAATTCGCGGGCGGTTTCAAAGGCATCGCCGTCCTTCACGGTGATCACATCATCGACCAGTTGGGGATGCAGCGCTTCGGTTACGGTATCCGAGCCGATACCTTCGATTTTATAGGCCTCGGCATGTCCGACACGCCGTGTCTTGATATATTCGGCGAAAATAGATCCGACCGGATCGACCGCTACGGCCAGGAGCGACGGTTTTTTTTCTTTCAGGTAGCGGGTGGTGCCGGAGAATGTCCCGCCGGTCCCGATTCCGGCCACGAAATGGGTGACTTTCCCTTCCGTATCCTGCCAGATTTCCGGCCCGGTTGTCAGATAGTGGGCCATGACATTATCCTGATTATGATACTGATTCATGTGAAAATAGCCGTGCTCTTTGGCCAGATTGATGGCGGTCATATAACATCCGCGGGGATCTTCATGATCGACATCGGACGGGGTCACGATTACTTCGGCGCCGTAGGAACGGATCAAATCGACCTTTTCCTTGCTGGTCTTGTCCGGAACCGTAACAATCGCTTTCAATCCGAGAATCGACGCCACCATGGCCATGGCGACGCCGGTGTTGCCGGAAGAGTTGTCGATGACAGTATCCCCCTTTTTCAATTTTCCTTCCTTCACGGCTTTCTGCAGAATATGACTGGCCATCCTATCCTTGATAGAGCCGCCGGGGTTGAAAAATTCCAATTTGGCCAGCATGAGCGGACCGCCGTCGGCGCGGCCGTTGCCGATTTTCACCATCGGTGTCCTGCCAATGATTTCGAGAACAGATGTCGAATAGTTCATTATCTTTCCTTCATTTTTTTATAACATTTTATGGAATAATGGTTTCAAATTCAATAAATATATTTTACGGCCAATTTAGGGAAATTGAAGTCGCTTTTGACTTGACAAAGAACGGTTAAAGGGGCTTTATTCCGAACAAATCAAGGGAGATAAAATGAAAAACAGAACATCCATAGTTATATCGTTATTGCTGACGGGATTAATTTTGGGAGCGGGCTGCAAAAAGGACCAGGAGCAGGTCAAACAACTGGCCCAGGAAACGCAGGAGGCCGAGGCCAAAACTAGCCAGATTGACAGCAATCAGATTTCGGCCGCAACAGAGCAGGATTCATCCGCTATTGTGGCGCAGGAAACGCCGGTAGAACCGGAGAAAACTCCCGACGCCATACCCGAAGCAGAAACGGCGGCCAAAACATCAATTTCATCAGCGGAGCCGGAAAAGAAAGCCGAACCGGAGAGCCATCCGACCTCTGCCATGCCGCCCCGAATTACCGAGGGGTATACGGTTCAGATCGGCTCCACAACCAGCCGCAGTTATGCCGAGAAAGTGGCCAATCAATATACCGGGCGGGGATACCAGGCCTATATTTCAGAGGTCGAGGTGGAGGGAGTGCCGCATTTTCGGATCAGGATCGGAAGTTTTGGGACGGTTGCCGAGGCGCGCCAGATGGGTGAAGAACTGGCCGGCAAATTCGGTGTCAGTTACTGGATCGATAAAAATCTGAAATGAAAAGTCACACCGAATATCTTACTTTTCATACTCGAAAAAAGCGTGAATATATCAACATCACCGAAAAGGTAGAAACTGCCCTGGATAAGAGCGGTATCAGGGAAGGCCTGGCCCTGGTGGCGGCGATGCATATTACCGCCGGCGTCTATATCAACGACGCCGAAGAAGGCTTGATCGCCGATATCGATGAATGGCTGGGGAAATTGGCTCCGGAGGGGGTCGATTATCGTCACCATCGCACCGGCGAAGTTAATGGAGATGCTCATCTCAAGAATCTCCTCGTGGGTCACCAGGTTCTGATTCCGGTGACGGCGGGGCGTCTCGATTTCGGCCCGTGGCAGCAGGTCTATTATGCCGAATTCGACGGCCGCCGAAATAAGCGGGTAATTATAAAAATAATCGGGGAATAAAAAATCCCGCTTCAGGCGGGATTATCGGCCCTGAAATCAATTATTCTTTCTTCAAATATTTATCGAAAAACTGTATCATTTTCTGATAGACCAAAATATTGTTGCTCTGTTTGGAGATACCGTGCCCTTCATCGGGAAATATGAGGCTGTCGACAATTCCTCCATTATTGCGGACCGCTTCGATAATCTGACGCGCCTCGCTTATCGGGACACGGGGGTCGTTGAGACCATGAATAACCAGAAGCGGGGCCTTGATACGATCGGCCTTGTAAAGGGGGGAGATGGAATTCAGGAAAGTGGTATCATTTAGAGGGCCGTATTCGGCTTCCCGCAAATGACGACGATAATCTTTAGTGTTGGTGAGGAATGTTACGAAATTGGCAATGCCGACTTCATCCACCGCGGCCGAAAAAAGGTCGGGGTATTCGGTGATTGAGGCCAGGACAGCGTAACCGCCGTAACTGGCGCCCCGAATACCAATCATGCCGGGCGAAGTGTAACCGTTCCGAATCAGGTAATCAACGCCAGCTTTTATATCCTTAATCGAATTCATCCTATTTTTGTAGTTGTCGAGGCCCTGATATTTCTGCCCGTATCCCGACGAGCCCCGAATATTCGGAGCCAGGAGGCCGTATCCACTTTGGAGCAGATACTGAAAGTTTCTCTGGAAATAAGGACGAAATTGGCTTTCCGGCCCGCCGTGCACGTGAATGACAAATGGAACCGCCCCTCCTTTGTAATTCGCGGGAAGATACAAAAAGGCGGGGATCTCAAGACTGTCATACGAATTATATTTTATCAGGCGGGGGGGGAGGAAAGTGGCCGGATCGATTCCGGCATAGGTAGAGTGAGTCTTCATTTCAAGATCAGCATTACGCCAATCCCAGAACCAGATATCCTGGGTTTTGACCGGATCGGTGAAGGCAAAGACAATATTGCCTCCATTATTGACCATGGCCGAAGAAATAAGCCCTTCCATCGTGGGAACGCGAAGAGGAATGGGGCCTTCCATCGCCTGCAGATAAATTCTGGAATACCCCTCTTCATTGGCCAGCCAATACATATACTTCCGATTTTCCGACATCCCCAGCCCATCGATGGTCCAGTGCGAATCGGGATCAAGAAAATAGACTTTTTTGGAGGGGACATCGAGAATCGCCCGTTTCAATATCCCTTCTTTATTGGCATTGCTGATCAGATAAATGGTACTGTTGTCGGACTTCATATATGGAGAAAGATACAAGGCTTCATCCTTATGGGGCGTCAATAATTCCGCTTTTCCGGATTTAAGTTCCAGCATATAAAGTTCATTGTTGCTGTTAGAATAGGTGTGCTGAAAAAGGAGGTATTGCTCATCGGGAGAAAGGCCGGCGATATAATTGGTCCCGCCCATGTCACAGACTTTACTCGTGGCCCCGTCGGTCAGATTGTAGAAATAGAGGCGGAAATCGCCGCTCTTTTCCTCGTTGGAGCGGAAATAGAATCCGGTGCCGTCCTTGCGCCAGGTCGGGCCGCCGTACTGAACGTCGGGCTTATTTGTCAATTGCCTGATGTTTCCCCCGGCAGTATTCACAAGATAAAGCTGGGTCTGCTCGGAACCGCCGGCGGCGACTCCGACCACCGCCAGTGAGCCGTCGTGAGATAATGCATACCAATCTATTCCGTCGTCGAAAGTCGTCAACTGATAGGGCCAGCCGCCGTCAAGAAGCCCATAGAGTTGAGGGGTTCCACTCATGGAACTGATAAAGAATATTCGTCCGTCGGGAGAGATATCGGGCGAATTGCATGACCCGATTTTCATGAAGGTCGTTATATCCGGGACGGAGGAACGGGGCGATGGGGGAATGGTATCGGCGGGGAGCGTCGAGAAGCCGATAATTATAATTATTGCCGCTTTCAGAAATTTATCGAGAACCATCAAAGAAATTCCTTTCTTCTACTCATACTCCTTTTACGGGGGAATATAATTAAAGATTCCGATTCGACCAGCGCTAATTTGAGGGATAGAAACGGAAACGCCGCCCGACTCAAGGCGGCGTTCTAATTTTCAGGAGACGACAATTTTATGCCGCAGGGGAGGCGGTGCCGCGATCTCCTCGGTGGCACCATTATTTTCTTCGCCCTGGACGCGCAGGTAAAATTCGCACTGCAGGCAGGAAATGCGATTGTTGCGGCAGATAAAGGCCCCCTTCTGCTTTTCCCGGGCGGCAATCGCCCAGCAGGTCCGGCCGGCGCCGGAACCGCAGTTGGTGCCGTCGTACTTGAGTGCTTTGGGCACCGGGCATTCGCCGTGCAGGCGGGAAAAAATTCCTCCCGGCTCCATACCGCAATTGCGGAATTCCCAGCAATTGATTTTTTTGGTCATAATCAGCGGGTTTCCCCTTCGACCAGTCTCATGATCGGCGCAAAGCGGCTGGAGGAACGGAATTCCGCCAGTTCCGCCGGCGGCGCCACCGCCTTGTACTCGGCATAAACCTTCTTCAAATTTTTGATATCATCCAGCGCCAGGTAGTTCAGCATCATGTACTGATACAGATAGGGATCGGCGGGATTGACCTTATAGGCGGTCTTGAAATATTTGTCGGCCTGTTTATTATTACCGAGTTTGAACTGGCTCAAACCGCCTCCGAACAGGGCCGGGTAGAAATTGCCGTCCTGCTTCAGGGCCACTTCGAAATCGGCCAAAGCACTGCGGTATTCGCCGTTGTCGATCCTGGCCCCGCCGCGGCCGACCAGAGCCACTTTATTTTCCGGGGCGTAGGTAAGAGACGCGGAGAACGCCTCGATCGCTTTTGTGGGATTATTGGCGAAACGATAGATTTCCCCGACACGATTATAGTCATCGACGGCTTTGAGTTTGTCGCCGATTTTGACACAAGCTTCGGCCCGTTTGGCATAGGCCTCACGCATATTGGGCGCCAGATTGATGGCGCGGGTATATTCATCGATCGCTTTGGCATAGTCCTTGGATGAGAAATAATTATTTCCCCGGGCATAGAAATCATCGGCGCTGGGGGGCTTGGAGGTCGAGGCCGTAGCGCTCGGCTTCAGAGCGGCGTTCACGAGCGAGGTCTGATTCGACTCGATATTGATAACGGCCGAATAAGACTGATAACCGTCCTTATCGACCTTGATTTTGTGCATGCCGGACTTGATCCGGGTGTAAGTATTGTTTCCCGCGCCCAGGACTTTGTCGTCAACCGTCAAACGGGCGTCCGCGACATCGGCCTGCAACCTGATATTACCGTAGCCGGCATCGGAACGGCCCTCGTTGGCGCTTGTGCCCGATCCGGATCTTTGGGGGGCCGAAGAGACCGCGTTCCGGTTATTCTGAGACGGGGCGACCCGGGCCGGGGCCGGTTCCGTATTGCGTACGACCGGTTTGGAATCACCGAAGGTTGTCAGAGTGACCTGACCGGAGGTGACAGTGGCGTTGCTTCGTCCCATCATATCCGGACCCAATTCATAGACGACATCATAGGTGCCGGTCGGAATCAATTCAAAACGGAAAAATCCCTGAGCATTGGAACGGGTGGTTTTATTCAGCGATGGAATGCTGATGCGAGCCCCTTCCAGATAAGGCTGATGGTTGGCATCGAGAACGATGCCGATAATTTCGCCGTCGCCCGATACGGTGGGGCCGATTAACTGCAATCCGACTACGATAAGCACTACTGCCAGGATACCGGCGAAAATACCGATGGCCATTTTGCGGCTGATTTTTTTCGGGCGAAGCATATAGTGGCGATCCCCGATCGCCATCTCGTCGCCGGGATGAAGATAGGCGTTACCGACCAACTGAATGAAATTGCCGTGGAAGAAGGCCACGCCGCGCACCTTGTTGGCCTTCTGCACTCCCGGCATCTGAGCCGGGTCCTCTATGGGTCGTACGACGGGTGAAGGAGGTTCCTGAGCCGTATGGTTGACGGGAGCATTTACGTTGGCCGCCTTGGGCGGGGTCGGGGCGGAAGCGCCATAAAGATTTTTCTGGATGGCGGCGACTTCGTCGGCGGAGAGTTTCTTGAATTCGGGATTGTCCTTGGCCGGGACCTCTCCGGTTCTGGCTTGGCACTTCTGCGCCATATCGGAAATTTCATAATCGCTGACCGGCGGCGGGGGCGGAGCCGATTCACCGATAGGCGTGAACTGGGAATTTTTCTCCGGTAACGGGCCGCTGACGACGGCATCATCATCGAGAAGACTGGCCGTGCTCTTGATATCGAGGTCGTCTTCCGGCGGTTTTGAGGGGTCCTTTTCGCCCGTAACCATCGAAGGAGCGGGCGATTGAGCCGCTTCAGTGACTACAAAGTCATTGTCTCTTTGGCCATTTTGCGTTGCGGGGGAAGCGGAATCCACCGATTCTCCCAGCGGGGCTCCGCAGTCGCGGCAGAACTGGGCGCCGTCGAATTTATTTTCGGCCTTGCAATTGGGACAAATTTTCAAGTTTGGCTCCGTCGTTTTACGGTGGAAATCTTTAATCAATTTATCGGCCTTAAACGTCAATTCTTTAGAATGATAGAGCCGAGGAATGTCAGGCTGTAAGGGCCGAAAGTTTTTTTCAAGGAAGGGCTTGACAGCCGAAATTCTTTACGGTATAATCGCTTAATGTATTTTTGATAATGACTTTATTGAGGAGGAATAACTCTTATGTACAGGCGCTTTAATCGCTTGTTATTCATCGCCTTATCAGCCGCCTTATTAGCCCTCTTGGCAGGATGCACACAGCCCGACGACGTTCTCTCGCCGGTTTCGACCACCAAACTGATATTGAGACCGGAGCGTCTGCCGACCCTCCCTCAAGGATTGATTTATGAACTCTGGTTGAAGAAAAGTAACGATGATGTGATATCGCTGGGAAAATTCGGTTGGGACAGCAGGTTATATCGGTTTTATGATGCCGCGGGAAATACGCGCGATTCGCTCTGGGAAGTCAATTTCGACGCTCTTCAGGGCAAGAGTCTGATTATCAGCGTGGAGAGCAATCCCGATCCTCAGCCGAGCGTGATGGGTTCGGTGATGCTGGCCGATACGCTTGTCGATCCCTCGGTGCGCCCGATGAAAATGATCTTCCCGAGAGACTTCTGGCTGGCGGCACCGGAGTATTGTGTGACCTCGCCGACCGATGGCAATTCATACACTCGTCAGGCCAGCGGACTCTGGTTCACGGCAATGGAATTTAAGGAATTGGTATGGAGTGATACCACCAATTTCAGGCAGTTTATTGATACCAGGGGCACTAGGATTCCACTGGAAATAGATACTGTCTGGGACGACACTCACACTACGATTATCAGAATCGACACCACCAATATTCAAGAGTGGCGGGACAAATTAGTTGCCTTTGCGATAACTAATGAAAGGCCGGATACGAATTTCAATTATCGTCTTCCTGACGGAAGATTGGTTCTGGATACTATAGTTCATATAGGAAGAAAATGTGATTCTATTTTTCATCATCTAAATGTCGATTCATTGGACACGGCGTTTTATACCGATACTATCAGAGAGGTCGGACGCCCAGATTCGATAATAAATCTTGCTCTGGCTCCTTTTCAGACTTATCAATTGACCCTCATGGTCGATACCATTCTGCGGAGAGATACTTTCGATTTGTTCCTTGGTCCGTTTGACTCTACCGCCGATTACGTTCAGGCCTTAAACTTGGAAGGGACAGGATGGCACTATAAGGGTTGGGTCGTCTCGCCGAGCATCCCGGGTACATCAAATTTCCCGAAATTAACCAGACCTTCCTGGAACAATGCCACAGTCGATTATGTGATCAATCCAACCGCCTCAGGAATGCTTACGACGGGAACTTTCACAAATTTCCTTAGACCCGATGATGGAAATCCCTATTCGCAAAACCGCCGCGTCCCGCGGTATCCCGGTGAGGATTTCTTGGACAATCTTCCGTCCGGTTTGGGGCCGAGAGGTGTCTATCTTGCCGATTCAGCTAATCGCAATGCCCAATCGGGGACAGTATTTGTGAGTCTGGAACCGGATAATTTTAGTAGCGACTCGACGAATTTCCCGCTGATTATATTCACTTCGCAGGGTCGCCTTCCATCATACAGTGCCGCTTCAGTGGTCAAGGATTTAAATATGATCATTTATGATATATATCTCCAATTTCCATTGACCAACTGGTCCAGTGCTGTAAATGGCAACACGGCCGGTTTCCCGGCAGTGCACGTGGATTTGATACGACAATAATTTGGAAAATCAATTTTGACAAAAGGGCCGAGATTTCTCGGCCCTTTTTTGTTAATTGGAGTAAAACAGGTAGATATTTTTGTCCGTGTAATTTGCCAAAAAGCGGAAAAATTGACAACTTTTGATACAATGAATCGTTTCTATTTCTATTGATTTCGCGGCCAAATTTCATAACTTAAACTGACTCAAATTGAAGTGTAAGCGAAACATGGAAAAAATAAGGGAGAGAAAGCCATGGAGATGAACGTTAACGCTGTCGAAAACGCCCCGGTCGCAAGACCCTCGGCTATCAGCAGAATCCTGATGGTCTTTTACAAGCCGTCAGCATTGTTTCCGTCTCTGACCGGCAAAATCGATTGGCTCCTGCCGCTTATCATAGTCGCCGTGCTGGGCGGACTTATCGGGCATTTGACCCGGCCCATTTACACCAAAGAAATTTATCCGATGACGATGAAGAATATTGAAAAATACCGGGATCAAATGGGCGCTGAGCAATATGCCAAAATCAAGGCCCGAATCGATCAGGGTTTCCAGGAAGCGATGGCCAATCCGTTTAAATGGTATTATCCGTTCCTGTTTATCGGCATACCTTTCATCATTTCCGTAATAATCGCCGGGGTCGGATTCATGACAGGTAATTTCATGTTCGGGGGAAAGGCCGGATTCTGGATTTTAATGAATGTGGTCCTGTATGCTTCACTCATCGGTCTTCTTGGGGATCTGGTGCGGGGCCTGATGATGATACTAAAAGATACAATGTTTGTTTATACGGGATTGGGACTCCTGAAGCCGGTCGATGACGGCTCTTTTCTGTTCTACCTGTTTCGTCAGGTGGATATCTTTTCCATCTGGCGGATCGCCGTCACGGCGATTGGTTGCGGAATCGTTTACAAGATGAAACCAAAACGATTCGGTTACGTATTATTCGGCATATGGGTCGTATTTATCTTGCTGGTTTCAGCGGCGAACATGTTTGTCGGCGGAACTATTGTTTATTAAAATATAAGGAGATTATTGATGTTATCGCGCATCCCCAAATTTTTACTTGTACTCATAACCGTCCTTCTGGCCGCTTCAACCGTTTCGGCGGAGGTTCTGACTCTCGATGACTGCATCCGGCTGGCGCTGAAAAATTATCCGGATGTCATTCGGGCCCAGAACCAGGTCAAGGTCGCCAAAGGAACGGTCTGGCAGGCCTTCGGCAGTTTTCTTCCCTCCCTGTCGGTGGGGGCGTCGCGGAACGAAAACCGTTCCGAGCCGGGCGATTATGTGATCAATAATCAGACTTATCATTCCGACGGCGTTCTCAAGCAATACAGCATTTCGGGGTCGTCGGGGATAACATTATTCGACGGCGGGCAGAATATTTTCAACTATCTCGGCTCGAAGGCGGATAAGAGTTATTACGAATTTCTGGCCGAGCAAAGTCGCCAGAGTCTGATCCTGACGGTCAAAACGACCTATTATGCCTATCTGGCCGCTTTGCGCGCCAAGACCAACGGGGATGAAGCGGTCAAGCGGGGCGAGGAGCAGTACAAACTGGCCAACTCCAAATTCGAGGTCGGCTCGGCGTCGAAATCCGACGTTCTCAAGGCGCAGGTGCAGTACGGCAACGATAAATTGTCTCTTCTGGACGCCGAGAATTCGATTCAGACGACCCGGGCCAATCTGGCCTATCTGATCGGGGTCGATGTCAATTCCAATGTGGAATTCTCCCCTGACTTCAAACAGCGCGAGTTTACCGATACCGAAGAGTCGTCGCTCAAATATGCTCTCGAAAATCAGCCGGCGCTTTTGGCCTCGAAAAGCAATCTGAAAGCCGCCAAGTACGACCTTCGCTCGACCCGCGGGCAGTATTTGCCGTCGATTACTTTTTCGGTAGGCCGGAGCTATACCGCCAATACCTGGTCGCGGGTGAATGACCTGAAGAAGGAAGACGCCCAGTGGAGTCTGCGGACGTCGATCAATTTCAGCATCTTCAACAATTTTCAGCGGGAAGCATCGATGGCCCGTTCCAAGGCCAACTTGAACAATGCCAAGGCGGACTATTTCTACGCCCAGAATAATGTCGCTTTTCAGGTGAAGAAAGCATATCTGGAAATCACCCGTTCCCGTCAGGCGCTGCAATTGGCGCAGGACAACGAAAGCGCGGCCACCGAGGATCTGGCCCTGGTGCAGGAGAAATACAATCTGGGAGCGGCCACCATTCTGGATATGCTCGATGCCCAAGTGAATTTAATTACCGCCCAGAATAATAAAACGCAGGCGGAATTCGATTATAATCTGGCGATAGCCAATCTTGAAAACGCCATGGGAGTGAAGTAACGGCCTTTGAGCGGGAAACGAGGATTCATCATATGAAAATTAAAAGAAAAACGCTGCTAATAGGCGGCGCTGTTTTGGTCCTGGCAATAATAGTAGTAGTCAATCTCATCAGCAGTCGAAAAAAGACCGTCTCGGTCCAGGCCGAACCGGTCGGCCGGAAGAATATAGTCGAGGAGGTTTCGGCCTCGGGTTATATCCAGCCCAAAACCCGGGTCAATATCACTTCGGAAGTCAACGCCAAAATTATTGCCATACCGGTCAAGGAAGGGGACGATGTCACCAGCGGTCAGCTCCTGATACAACTTGACACGGTGCAATTGCAGAAAGACATGGAACAGGCGCAATTTTCATATAATGAAACCGAGGCCCGCACCGAAGCCATGAAATCTTCGTTCCAGCAGGCGGAAGAGGAGTATAATCGTCAGAAGCAGTTATATGCCAAGAAATTGACATCCGAAACGGCCTATAAGAACGCCGAGTATGCTTATCTCAACAGCAAGTACAGTTTTGACGCCATGACCAGCCAGACCAATCAGGCCAAGGCGATTTACGAAAAATCGCTCGACAATCTGGCCAAGACGAATATCCGGGCGCCGATGAACGGTGTCGTCACCTTTGTTGACGCCGAAGTCGGGGAAGTGGCGCAGGCGCAGACCTCATTCACGCAGGGCAAGACGCTGATGACGATATCCAACCTGGCGGCCTTCGAGGCCGAGGTCGATGTCGATGAGACGGAAATTATCCGTATCAAAATGGGACAGCCGGCCAAGATTGAAATCGACGCCTTTCCCGATTCGACTTTCCCGGGTG
Organism: Candidatus Zixiibacteriota bacterium; assembly: GCA_900498245.1. Lineage (NCBI taxonomy): Bacteria > Pseudomonadati > Candidatus Zixiibacteriota > Candidatus Zixiibacteriota bacterium. The sequence continues at coordinate 1,960,274 of LS998015.1, read as the reverse complement.
AAGTGGTCGAAATCGGCAACACGGCGGTGCAGAGCAATCTCGGCTCCACCGATCAATCGACCAATTTTAAGGTCAAGGTGCTGTTCAAAGAGGAAAACGCCAATGTCCGACCGGGAATGTCGGCCACGGTCGATATTACCACCAATACCCGCGACAGCGTCCTGACCGTCCCCTATGGCGCGATTGTGATGCGCTCGCCCGATTCCATTTCCAGTTCGCCGACCCCCAAGGAAGGCTTGCAGGCGGCCGCCAACGCCACCACGGACAGCATCAAGAAGGTCGCCGGTTCCGAGAAGGATAAGGAAGTGAAAGGGGTCTTTCTCGCGAAGGGCGGCAAGGCGGTTTTCGTGCCGATTGAAACCGGAATCGCCGATCAGAAAAATATCGAAGCAGTTTCCGGCATAGCGGAAAACGATACCGTCATCACCGGACCCTTCAAAACGCTTCGAACTATTAAGAACAANGATGATATAAAGATAGAGAAACAATTTAGATCGGAAGCGATGTAACTGCGATGTCTCTTATAGAAACGAAAAACATCTGGAAGACATATGAAATGGGGCAGGTGGTGGTGCATGCCCTGCGGGACGTGTCCCTGGCCATCGAAAAAGGCGATTACGTAGCGATCATGGGGCCGTCGGGATCGGGGAAATCGACCCTGATGAATTTGATCGGATGTCTGGATACTCCGACCCAGGGCGAATACTATTTTAAGGGGAAACTGGTCAGCGCGATGGATGATGACGAACTGGCCGTGATCCGCAATAAAGAGATAGGTTTTGTTTTTCAGACATTCAATCTGATGCCGCGCGCCACGGCCCTTCACAATGTGGAACTGCCGCTCATCTACAACGGCACGCCGAAACATCTCCGCGAGGAAAAATCGAAACGGGCGCTGGAGACGGTTGACCTGACGGAACGGATGATGCACAAACCGAACGAGCTCTCCGGCGGACAGAGACAGCGGGTGGCGATTGCGCGGGCCCTGGTCAACGAACCGGCTCTCATTCTGGCCGATGAACCGACCGGAAACCTGGATTCGAAAACCGGTCTGGAAATCATGCAATTGTTTTCCCGTCTGCATAAAGAAGGGAACACGATTGTGATTGTCACGCACGAGCGGGAAGTGGCCCTTTACGCTGACCGCATCCTTCATATTCGTGACGGGCAGATAGACCGCGACGAGCATGTAACTACGGAAGAAAAGGTCAACAATCATACCAATATATGATTATCTGGGAAATTTTTAAAATGGCCCTAAGCGCTCTCCGGGCCAACAAATTGAGAACGAGCCTGACCCTCCTGGGAATAATTATCGGGGTCTCTTCGGTTATCACGATTGTCTCGGCCCTGGAAGGACTGTCGCAATCGATCGAGGGGGAACTGGCCGTTCTGGGACCGACCACTTTCATTGTCGACCGGTTCGGGTTGATTACCGGGCACGATGCCTTCATGGAGGCCCTGAAACGAAAACCGCTTAAATATGAGTACGTCAAGGCGATCGAGGACGGCTGTACCGACTGCGGGAAGGTAGCGGCCCTGTCTTACCGCAACGGCGAAGTGAAGTACGGGAGCAGGAAACTGAAGCGGGTCTTTATCGGGGGGGCGTCGGCCAATATTATCAGTCTTGTCGATATGCAGGTGGATCAGGGACGATTTTTCTATCCGGAAGAGGACAAATCCCGGAGCCGCGTGGCCTTTGTCGGCGCCACCATCGCCGAGGAACTCTACCCCGGCATGGATCCGATCGGCAAGGAAATCAAGGTCAATAATATTCGCTATCAGATAATCGGTATCGCCAAGAAAAAAGGTTCGTCTTTCAACGAAAATCATGACAAAATTATTTATGTCCCGTACTTTTCATTTAAACGCGATTTTGGGGGCCCCCGGGATAATATCAATATTTACGTCGAGGCCGTTTCGCTGGATCGTATGAACGAGGCGATGGATGAGACGCGCGTGGTCCTACGCGGCATTCGCAAGGTGCCGTACAAGAAGGACGATGATTTCGGCATTTTCACGGCCGAAGCGATTATGGCCGTCATCAACGATGTCACCAAATATATCCGTTTCGGCCTGGTGGGTATTTCCTCCATCGCGCTGGTGGTCGGCGGAATCATCATTATGAATATCATGATGGTATCGGTGACGGAAAGAACGAGGGAAATCGGCATCAGAAAGTCGATCGGGGCCAAACGAAAAAACATCCTCATGCAATTTCTGTTCGAATCTCTGGTGCTTTCGCTCTCCGGGGGAATTATCGGAATCTCGATCGGAGTGATTTTGGGGAATATCCTGATACATCTGATTAAAATGAACATGACGCCATCGATCTTTGCTATCGTGACGGGCCTGATTATTTCTTCGAGCGTCGGTTTGTTTTTCGGTATCTATCCGGCCATGAAAGCGGCGCGCCTTCAGCCGGTGAAAGCATTGAGTTTTGAATAGGTCAAAATTATGAATTCGGTAGAAATGAAAGAAGGGGTCATCATGGCCATGAACTCCCTTCTCTCCAATAAATTTCGTTCGGCCCTGACAATACTGGGCGTGTTGATCGGAGTCTGGTCGGTGATTGCGATGACGTCACTTATTCGCGGCCTCGACAATGCGGTGCAAAGTTCCATTACCGATCTGGGAAGCAACATAATTTTCGTGGATACTTTTCCCCCCAACACCGACTGGGACGAATTGACCGACGAAGAGCGGAACCGCAAGGATATTACTGTCTATGAGGCCGAAGCGATTAGCGAATCGTGCCCCGCCGTTACGGCGGTCTCGCCGGAGAATCACTATTATCCGCCGGGGGGCAATACGGTCAAATATCAGGGACGAAAGGCGAATCGCCCGGTAGTCATCGGAGTGGTTCCGGACTTCCTTAAGGTTCGCAGCAATACGGTCGAAGCGGGCCGATTTTTCACGAAACTCGACAACGACAACCGGATGATGTTCTGCCTGCTCGGGTCCGATGTCAAGGAGGCCCTTTTTCCCGGCGAAGATCCGATCGATAAGCAGATTCGGCTCAATAATGAAAGATTTACGGTTATCGGGACATTCGCCAAAATAAAATCATTATTCGGCGACAATGACAACAATAATGTCTATATCCCGCTGGAGACATATATGAAGCTGTATCCCTGGGATACGGCTTTGACGCTGGCGGTCAGCGCCGCCTCGATGGCGCAGGTGGAACAGGCCAAAGAAGAGATTACGGTGGCGTTACGCAAGGCGCGGAAGGTTCCTTATGACAAGGAAAATGATTTTGCGGTCTTCGGCCAGGAAAATTTGCGAGAGATGGTCGGCAATATCACCAAGTACATATATATCGCGATGATCGTTATTTCATCGGTCGGGTTGATGGTGGGGGGAGTGGGGGTGATGAATATTATGCTCGTTTCGGTGACGGAGCGGACCCGTGAAATCGGCGTCCGCAAAGCGATCGGAGCGCGGCGCAACAATATCCTGTGGCAATTCCTCATCGAAGCCATGACACTCTCGGGAACGGGGGGAGTGTTGGGAATCGGGGTGGGTCTTATGACCTCTCTTTTGATCGGCATGCTGACACCGCTTCCGTTCGGAGTATCGGGGCTTTATGTCTTTCTTGGATTCCTGGTGGCCGTGTCGGTCGGCCTGATCGCAGGCATTTATCCCGCCTATCGCGCGGCCCGAGTAGATCCTATCGAGTCTCTCCGCTACGAGTAATCATTTTTTTAACTGTTGCCAATTATCCTGCGTCTATATAGATTGAGGCCGGGTAGATGTTTATGAAGATGAAGCATGCATTTATTACCGCAATTTGTGCGCTATCGCTTTTCGGAAGCGGGACGGCCCTGTCGCAGGAGGGCAAAAAGCAGGTCGGAACGCCTGATTTTCAGGTCGATTTCGCCCAATTCCGCACCGACCGCCCCGATACCAATCGCATCGAAATTTACTATCGTATTTTTAATTCCAACCTTCAATTTGTCAAAACGGCCGACGGTTATTCCGCCGCCTATGAACTGGCGCTGGCAATATATGACAGTAAGGGCCATCAGATCAATGGCCTGAGTCGTGACCGGACTGTCAGCGTCCCCGATTACGCCAGGACAATTTCGGAAACGGATTTTCGCACGAGTCAGATAAATTTCGATCTGGCGGCCGGGAAATATAAGATCGATTGTATTTTGACCGATCAAAATTCCGGGGCCAAAAGCAAGCGCAGTCTTAAACTCGACATCCAGAAATATGACGGCGGCGATCCCATGGTATCCGGTATCGAGTTTGTCCGCGCCGTAGATACTACTATTTATGATTCCCTGTTTTTGAAGGCCGGCAAGACGGTTATTCCCTCGGTAGGACGGGAGTATGGCGGCGATTCCGGTAGTGCGTTGATGTACTATTTGGAACTGTACCAGGGTTCCGGCAAACGTGCCAATGTCATGGTGGAAACACAGCTTCTGAACAAGCGGATGGATGCCGTCTATCGGGACACGCTGACCTCGGTTTTTGCGGAGCCGACGCTGCGGCAAATTCGAAGAATATCTTTAACCGGAATCAAAGCGGGAGTATATACCCTGGAAATATCACTTAAGGGGAGACGGGATAAAGTGGTCACCGATGTCCGCGAACCTCTGATAATATACTGGTCGCCGGAAGCGATGGTCAAAAATGATTTTGAAACGGCCGTTTCGGAACTCAAATATATCGCCACCCCGGCGGAGATGAAGGCCTTCAAGAAAGCGGCGACGCCCGAAGAAAAATTGCATCTCTGGAACCAGTTCTGGCTGAAGCGGGATCCGACCCCCGGAACTCCCGCGAATGAGGCCAAAGGGGAATACTACCGCCGGATCGATTATGCCAATGCCCACTTTTCGATTCTTCGCAAAGAAGGCTGGTTGACCGATCGGGGAAGTGTTTATATCACCTATGGAGAGCCGGATCAAATCGAGGATTTTCCCTTCGAACTGGACAGCAAGGCCTATCAGATTTGGGATTATTATCAGGCCGGTGACGTGCGCCGTTTCCTGTTTATAGATGAATGGGGTGACGGGGACTATCGGCTTCAATATCCGTATGATGGAAGATATTAACGATTACGAGAACCCTGAGTGAGATAAAGAATGAAGAAGATATTTTTTATTTTTGGCGGCCTTATCTGGATTCTGGCGTCATTGGCGCCCGCGCAGGAGGCCGGATCAAAAATCAGCGTGCAGGCCGGAATTTCGTTCTTTCCCAATCCGGCGGACAGTCCCAAGGTTCTGGTGGAATTTCCCTTTGCGGTAAACCGCAACGATTTCGCGTTTATGCCGATCGACAGCCAGGTTTCGGGAGTGAGAGCGGCTATTTATGCCGAAATTATCGTTACCGATACGCTGGGAAAGCCGGTCGATTCGTCCAGCACTTACTTCTATACCATGGCGCCCGATACCGTTTCGGCCAGAATGAGTAAAATACGGCTGTTCAATAAACTGCTTCTCGACCTTGAACCCGGCATTTATAAGGGCAAACTCAATGTCATCGATGTCACCAGCAAGAGGAACGGGGCGATGCTGTATGATCGAATTGAGGTGCCGGCGGTTGTTAAGGACCGTCTTTCTTTGAGCAGTCTGGAATTGGCGATTCAGATTCGGGTCGTGGACGAATCATACAAAGGAAATCCGCGTCTGGTGAAAAACGACCGCGAGGTCATTCCCAATCCCATGGGGATATTTTCCGAAGAAGACACCCTGCTCTATACTTACGCCGAACTGTACGGGCTCGCCTATGACAGCGCCCGGAAGGACCAGTTTAAAATCAATTACCTGATAACTCAGGCGGGGGTGCCCGCATTAAATGATAGCAACGGCTACCGCCATGACTTCGGGGATATCGCCATGGATAAGCCGGGTCCGTCGGCAGTCCTGACTAATGTGCTCCCATTTCGGGGCAATCCGGGGCGGTATGATATTGCCTTGACCGCGACCGATGTGGAATCCGGAGAGACGGTCACCGCCACCCGCCGATTCATTGTCGTTCCGAAAACCGGATACCAGCCGCCGGCCGTCGTATACAGGATGAAAAGTCCTCTGGACACGGCGAGCATCACGACTATCAGCAACTTGGTGCATTACCTGTTATCACCCTCCGAACTGGCGGTATTCAATAGCCTGAACGATTCGGGGAAAATCCGGTATGCCGGGCAGTTTTTCAGGGATCACGACCCGACTCCGGGAACCGGCGAGAACGAATATCTGAATCAGGCCTTTGCGCGCTACGACTATGCCCTCGAGCATTTTTCCAACGACCCCGAAGTCAAAAGCGGCTGGCGCAGTGACCGCGGCCGGGTGCTGATGCAATACGGGTTCTGGGATCAGCGCGACGAGGAGATTGTGCCGGAGAAAGAACTGGGTCCGATAATCGAAAATACCAATACCAAGACCCGAATCGCGCCGATCATGGGACGGCCCTGGGAGCGGTGGTACTACCGCAATATTCAGAGCGGGATATTATTTATTTTCGAAGATGTCAGCGGGTTCGGCGACTTCCGGCTGGTGCACTCGACAGCGACCGGAGAAATTTATAACAAAGAATGGGATACATATATTAAGGATCATAATTTGGAAATTTATTAGCCGCTGTTGTCCCCTTCTGGCAAGTTCCTATCGGATTCGATTGGCTTTGTAGCCCGGATCCGATTTATTTTTTCTGCTTATTTTGAGGAGGAACCGGCCGAATCGGGGACCGCGACCCTGATGGCTCCAGTCACCGGTATGGTAAAACGGGTCTTTTCCTTATCATTCATCTGGAATGTTATCGATTTGGCAAAATCTTTCCCATCAAAGTTTTTCGTGATTTCGATTTTGCCGGCGGCGCTTTCGCCCGGTTTGATTTTTTTGGGGTAATTGATCTTAAACATGCCGGGCGGAAAGTCAACCAGAGTCATTTCCAGCGGTTGACCGGAGACATTTCTCACCGCAAAATTAAGGGAGGGCCTTGTCTTATTTTCAAATGGCGGCAACTCAAATTTATAGGGCTCAAAAATCACGGGAGAGGTGGAGTCCGGTTTGACCACAATATTGGCGGCGAAATCAAGAAGCCGGACATCGCTTCCTTCGTTGGTCAAAAGGCCGGGGTGCTTGGTCAGCCAGCCGCTGTAATACCCGGTGGAGAAAATGATTTCCAGGGCGGTGCTGTCTCCCGGGGCAAGTTCCGATTTCCCCAGCGGCGCCCGGGTGCACCCGCAACCGGGATCGACCTTAAGGATTTTGAGAGTATCGACGCCCAGGGAATGAAGCCAGAAAATATGACTGACACGGGCATTCCGAGGTACAAATCCGAAATTGAAGGTCGAGTCCGGGATAACCAATCGGGGCGACGCCGATGCCGAAACGCCGCAAACAAGAAAAAATACGGTAAATTTGATAATTGAAGATCGCACTCTCATTTAATTCCTCCGGCGTCCATTATAAAGCCATCCGGGTCAACTCTCTCAATATGCCCATTTCAATTATACAAAAAAAGAGTCCATTTTCAATCATTTACCTTCATAAAATTGCCGCGCCCGGCGAAATAAACGGGGAGACAGATTCCTCTCAAAAAAAAACCCGGCCGAACCGGGTTTTTATGAAGTAATGATGATGTCTATTTCTTGGCCGTGGTCGTGTCCGCAGGAGTGGCGCCGGGGATTCGAATGGTTCTCTTGACAGGTACGGTGAAACGAGAATTAAGTTTGTCATTGACCTGGAAGGTCACCGATTTTTCGAATTCCTTCCCGATTTGAGCCTTCATTAATTCTATTTTCCCCTTGGCGCTCTGCCCGGCCTTGATTTTCTTGGGCAGAGTGATCTTAAACATCCCGGCGGGCATATCGACCAGCGTCATTTCCAGATCCTGATCCGAGAGATTCTTCACGCTGAATTCCAGAGAAGATCTTTCTTTCTCGCCGTACTGGGAGATATCGAATTTGTACGGCATGATCGAGATAGGGTAAGTCGAGTCCGGGTTGGTATAGACGTCGCAGACGATCTGCACGTATTTTGTCTCCGGGCCCTCGTTGGTCGTTATCGCCGGACGCTTGGTTTGACGCTTGCTATAGTGCCCGGTGTTGAATATGATTTCGAGTGCGGTGCTGTCGCCGACAGCAAGCTCCGTTTTAGCCAATGGAGCCTGAGTGCATCCTCAGCCGGGACTCACTTTGATAATTTTCAGTGAATCCGTGCCGGTGGAATGCAGCCAGAAAATGTGACTGATCTTGGCGTTCTGCGGGGCGAATCCGAAATCGAAGACCGTCTCGGGAATGGTCAATTTCGGCTCCGCCGAGGCCACGGCGAAGGCTCCCAAAACGGCCGCCAAAAGCAATAACAGCGATGTCAATCTTTTCATAACAATTCCTTTATACCAGCATATATCTCTATTTCGTCATTTTCCCATCTATTTATACTGATTACGATTAAATCTAACCATATTATGGCTTCTGTCAAGAATTTCCTCGATAGGTGACATAACTCCTTATTTTTTATAGATTTTCCTGATGACGGGGACGGAATAATTTTTGGCCTCGGATCGGGAATTAATAAATTCGAAGGTGAATGATTTTTCAAACTCGCTTTCCAATCCCTTCTCGTTGAGAATGATTTTGCCTTCGGCCCGACTCTTGGCCGGGACAAAAACCGGAAAATCGAGACTATAATATTCATTGTCGGTGTAAAGAAGGCGCAGCGGAATGGTATCGGAGGTCTCGTTGACAATGAAGAACGGAAATTCCGTCACTTTGGCATCGCCGAATTGTGAGGCCATAATTCGAAAAGGGGTCACATAGATCGGGCGCAAGGCGCTCAGGTTGCTCACCATAAAGGCCCGGATCGGCAATCTCTTGGCTTCGTTGATCCTGTTGTAATAGATATACGGCCAGCGATTTCTCTCCCCGACGATTTCCTCCGACGCATACGAGACCTCGAACACGGTGCTGTCGCCGGGGGGGAGGATAGTCTTGTCCAGAGGCATTTTGATACAATCGCAAACCGGATTGATGCTGTCAATCACAAGGGTATCGGTACCGACCGATTTCAGAATCACTTTTTGATAGAAATTCGATTTGGCCGGCACGATACCGAAATTAATGGAATCGGGAACCAGTTCTATTGCCGACTCAGCATAACTTGTGGAAACCATAAGAAAAAATAGGATGCCCGTCATCTTAACAAATTTCATTCCTTCGTCCTCGCTGTTATTTAATTATAAATTGGGAATAATAAATAGTTCCCCCCAAAAGGCAACAATTTTTCGTAGATAACTCTATATCTTATTGATTTTTAGAGAGGTTGTCACTATTATGATGCGACCCGGCCGTCCCGCCCGCGGTTGGCAATATGATCGGGCCAAGCCGCCGACTGGGGCCGAATTAATATCAGGAATTCAATATTAGCATAAAATTGGAGCAAATATGGACCCGAAAAACTTTCTCGATGACAAGAAAGACCAGAGATTAGACGAATTATTCGATTTTCTACGATTTCCGTCGATTTCCGCCCGAAGCGAGCACAAGCCGGATATCAAGGCCTGCGCCGAATGGCTGGCGAACCATATGACCCGAATCGGAATCGAGTCCCGCATAATCCCGACTCAGGGGCATCCCGTGGTCTATGGCAGTCTAATGACCTCGCCCAAAAATATTACCGTCCTCTACTACGGCCATTACGATGTCCAGCCGGTCGACCCGCTCGACCTCTGGAAAACCAAGCCGTTCGAGCCGACTTTGGTCGGAGAATATATCATGGGGCGGGGAACGACCGATGACAAAGGGCAACTGTTCACCCACCTGAAAGCGGTCGAGGCCTATACGGCGACCTCGACTCCTCTCCCGGTCAATCTCAAATTCATGTTTGAGGGCGAAGAGGAATCTGGCTCCGAGCATACCGAGCAGTTCATTAAGGAAAACGCCGAATTGCTCAAAGCCGATATCGTCGTGGTCTCTGATACCGCTCAGTACGGCAAGAATATTCCTGCGGTAACCTATGGACTCAGGGGACTCGGCTTTGTCGAAGTGAAAGTTACCGGGCCGAATCGCGATCTCCATTCCGGTTCTTTCGGCGGCGCCATCGCGAACCCGATCAACGTTTTGAGCGAAATAATCGCCAAATTGCATGATAAGAACGGCAAAGTGGCCATCCCCGGCTTTTACAAAGACGTCAAACCGATTACGGCCTGGGAAAAGAAGCAGATAAAAAGACTGCCGTTTACCGTCAAGGACTTTCTGGCTAAAACCGGGTCGAAGGGAATTCATGGCGAAAAGGGATACAGCACCCTGGAGCAGATCTGGAGCCGTCCGACTCTCGATATCAACGGCATCACCGGCGGTTATCAGGGCGAAGGAGGCAAGACCATTATTCCGTCATGGGCCTCCTGCAAAATTACCATGCGCCTGGTGCCCCACCAGAAGCCGAATGATATCTGCAATAAGGCAGAGAAATATATCAAAAAGATTTGCCCCAAGTATGTCACCTGTGAGGTCATCAAGCACGGTGGTGCCCCGGGCGTGGTGGTGCCAACCGATGGCCCCTGGCTGGCGGCCGCCGGCAAAGCGATAAAGAAGGGATTCGGAAAGGAGCCGGTTTATATTAAGGAAGGCGGCTCAATTCCGGTTGTCGGCACCTTTAAAAATGTCCTCGGGGCCGATACCCTTTTGTTGGGGTGGGGCCAGAACGATGACAACGCCCATTCCCCGAACGAGCGCTTTTCGGTGAAAGATTTCGAACGCGGCTGTTACAGCGCCTTGGCGCTGATTGATGAATTGGCCCGGGTGAAATAATTATGGATCTGGGAATAACGGGCAAAACCGCCCTGGTGACCGGGGCCTCGGCCGGTCTGGGATTCGCCACGGCTCTGGCGTTAGCCGCCGAAGGCGCGAAGGTCGCCATAAATTCGCGAAGCGCGGCCAATTTAGAAAAAGCTTCAGCCAGGATAAAAGAAAAAACCGGATTTCGCCCGGCCATAGTCGTGGGTGATTTATCGATCGAGGGAATGGCGGAAAAGGTGACGCGCGATGCCACCGCAGAACTGGGCAGAATCGATATCCTGGTTGTCAATGCCGGAGGCCCGCCGCCCGGACCATTTCTGAATCACAGTAAAGAAGCATGGGAGAAGGCTGCCCATTTGACCCTTTTCTCGGCCATCAATCTGTCCCGCGCCGTGATCCCTGATATGATGAAATCGCGATGGGGGAGAATTATTTTTATTACATCGGTGGCGGTGAAACAGCCGCTGGAGAATTTGATTATTTCCAATACTCTCCGGGCAGGCGTGACCGGTTTTGCCAAATCGATTGCGAACGAGACGGCCCCTTTCGGAATTACGATCAATACCGTATGTCCCGGATTTACCGATACGGAACGCCTCAAGGGCCTCGCGGAAAATATTTCGGCTGCAACCGGAAAGAGCGTGGAAGAGGCCTATCAATCCTGGCGGGCGACCATTCCTGCGGGGCGGCTGGGCAAGCCCGAAGAATTGGCGGCTCTGATAACCTTCCTGGCCTCGGAAAAGGCGGCTTTTATAACCGGCACCTCTATTCAGGTCGACGGCGGTTCTTATAAAGGATTGCTTTAATATATATCGTCAAGTGGCTGTGATATATATAATTGAATATGAATAACAGGGTTATTGCAGCCGCGGCGCAATCGGCTAAGGAATTGGGCGGTCGGCCGTCCGTAAAATTCATTTTTGCCGTCATATTTCTGCACCAATTTATTTCATCGCTGGCCTACCCTGTGGCCAAGTGGGGGCTGAATCAGATCGACCCGTTCGTCTATGCCTTCCTCCGCTTCACCATTTGCGCCGGAATCTATATAGTTATATTGGGATTGAGAAGAAATAATGTCAAAATTCCGGCGAGGGATCGTCTCCGCATATTCGTGGTAGGTATTCTTCTTATTCCCATGAATCAGTTGATTTTTCTGGTCGGTCAGTCGATGACTACGGCCGGGCACGGGGCGCTTCTGTTCGCCACGACACCCCTTTTCATTTTTGTCCTCGCGGTCATCTTTTTGGGGGAAAAGATTTCTATCCGCAAAGTGACCGGAATCATAATCGCCCTGATCGGTGTCTATATTGTCATGGCCGGGGGGAAGATCCGCTTCGGGACGGAACATCTCTATGGAGATTTGCTTCTGGTTATCTCGGTTTTGTCCTGGGCGACCGGCACGATAGTCGGGATTCCTCTGGCGCGCCAATACGGCGCTCTCAGAGCCACCGGACTGGCTTTGGTATATGGAGCGATGGTCTATTTCCCGTTTGGCCTGTATCGAGCCTGGAACGCCGAATTGGGGCATCTGCCGTGGCAAGTATGGATTTCGGTCCTGTATATGGCCGTGATGATCTCGATTCTGGCCTATTTTCTCTGGTACTGGGTCCTGAAATATATGGAAGCATCCCGCGTAGCCATAATCCAGAATATCCAGCCGATAATTGCCTCGGCGGTGGCCGCCATGATGCTTTCGGAGCCGATTACGCAATCTTTAATAATCGGCGGAATAGTAGTTATCGGGGGCGTGCTGATGACCGAAATAAAGTAGGCCTTGATAGTTTTCGTTTTTTGACGATTATTATTAGGCAGCTTTTTAACGGGGATGTAGAAAAAACTATGAACGAAATAAAACGCAACGGATCCCACGATGACACCTGGTCGGTCTTCCGCATCATGTCGGAATTTGTCGACGGGTATGAAAATCTCCGGACCCTTCATCCGGCGGTATCGATTTTCGGGTCATCGGTTCTGCCGGAGAATTCAAAATATTACCAGATGGCCCGAACTATTGCGCGAAAACTGTCCGAGGCCGGCTTCGCCATAATCAGCGGCGGGGGTCCGGGAATTATGGAGGCGTCGAATCGAGGGGCGCAGGAAGGGGGCTCCAAGTCGGTGGGATTGAATATTGAAATACCGACGGAACAAAAGCCAAATAACTTTCAGGACCTGTCGCTTCATTTTCGATACTTTTTTGCCCGGAAAGTGATGTTCGTGAAATACGCATCGGCTTTCGTTATTTTGCCGGGCGGTTTCGGGACCCTGGATGAACTGTTCGAGTCGCTGACGCTCATGCAAACTCACAAAATATTCGAGTTTCCGGTGGTACTGGTCGGCTCGGAATTCTGGGGCGGCCTGATCGACTGGCTCCTTTCCGGACCGATTCGGACCGGAACTTTGGAGAAGGATGACTTGAAACTATTTTCCCTGACCGACAGCCCGGATGAAGTGGTGCGAATTATTAAAGAGGGCTACGAAAAAGTGCGGCGCTCGATCGCCATTTAAATATAATCGAAGCATAAAAAAAGACCGGATTACATCCGGTCTTTTTTTTATCGGCTTTATCAGGCGCGCAGATTCTCTTCGGAAAAAGCCTGCTCCAGTTTGGGATCGGTGAAAACGCCGTCCTTGCGAATCAATTTGTCATCGAAATAAATCTCGCCGCCGCCGTAATCTTTCCGCTGAATCAGAACCAAATCCCAGTGGATCGCGGAGTTATTGCCGTTGGGGGCCTCGTCATAACTGGCGCCCGGGGTGAAATGAATGGAGCCGCGGATTTTTTCGTCGAAGAGAGTATCTTTCATGGGGTGCAAAACGAAGGGATTCACCCCGATGGAGAATTCCCCGATATAGCGGGCCCCTTCATCGGTATCCAGGACTTTGTTGAGTTTATCCTCAAATGAAGCCGACGTTGCTTTTACTATTTTGCCGTTCTTGAAGGTGAAGGAAATATTGTTATAGACGAATCCTTCGTGCAGGGAGGGGGCATTATAGGTGATGGTGCCGTTCACCGATTCCCGAACCGGAGCAGTATAGACTTCGCCGTCGGGGATATTCCGGGTGCCGTCGCATTTGACCACGCCGATACCCTTAATGGAGAAAGTCAAATCGGTGCCGGGGGAAACGAGGCGCACTTTGTCGGTTTTCTTCATTAGGTCGACCAGGGGATCCATCGCTTTGGACATTTTGGCATAATCGAGATTACAGACATTAAAATAGAAATCCTCGAATTTCTCCTGCGAGGTCTCGGCCAGTTGGGCCATGGCATTATTGGGATAACGCAGGACGACCCACTTGGTCCGTTTCACCCGCTGTTCCAGATGAACCGGCTTATAAAATATTTTCTGAAACATTTCCATTTGCTTGGAGGGAATATCGGCCAGATCAAAAGGGTTATCGGAGCCGCGCAGTCCGATATAGGCCGCCGAACGTTTCATCATTTCGAGATGAAAATCGGCCATTTTGCGGAACTGCTCCTCGCCGGCGGTCAGAAGAAACTGGCGCAGAAGCGATTCGTCATTATAAAACCAGAACGGCATCCCGCCTTTCTCGGCGGCGTATCGAATTATCTCTTTGCCGAGTTCCAGGGTCTCTTTGCCCTTGATTTCAACATAGACCACCTCGCCCGGTTGCAGGGAGACCGAGTAGTCTATCAGATTTTTCGCCAGTGTGGAATTGCGCTTATCTTTCATATGATTATCCCTTCTTTAAATATCGCTAATAATACGGTTTTTTGCCGGGAATGGCAATATGGCCGGCGACCGGAATTATGGCTTCATTAATGAACTTTGCCCGGAATCGATTGTTTAGCGATTGATGAAAGAAAAACGAGCCGCCATACATATCGGGACGTCGGGATACAGCTATAACGACTGGCTGGGAAATTTCTATCCCCAGTTTTGTTCCCCGAAAGATTTCCTGCGCTTTTACACCTCGGCCTTTGATACCGTTGAAATCGATGCCACCTTTTATCGGATTCCGACACCTGAAATGGTCAAAAACTGGAAAAAAATCACTCCCGCCGATTTCATTTTTACGGCCAAATTTCCGCGGACCGTGACTCACGAAGGGGATCTGGAATCGCGGCGGAGAGATTTAATGGCTTTTATCGATGTGATGAAAAATTTGGAAGAAAAACAGGGACCGTTGCTTCTGCAATTCCCCTATAGTTTCAATCCCTCCGATCATGATGCCGTTTTAAAGGGTCTTTTGGATGATATTCCTGACGGCGCTCGGGTGGCGGTGGAAGTGAGAAATAGAAAATGGCTGAAGTCGGAATTTTACCGGAGGCTGCGGGAGAGGGAAATTGGTCTCTGCCTTATTGACCATCCCTGGATGCCCCGAATGACAGAATTTACCTCGGGATTCCTGTATATAAGATTCTTGGGCGACCACAAAAAGATCGAAGAGGATTTCAGTTATGAGCGATTCAGCCATGACGAGGATCTAAAATGGTGGGCGGATTTGATGGAGGAATTTTCCCGCGAGAAGGGGGAAGTCTATGCCTATTTCAATAACCATTACAGCGGTCATTCTCCGACAACGGCCCGAAGAATGATTGAGATAATTAATGCAGCCAATAATATCAAAGCGTAATGTATTATTATTTAATTGGTTGCGAGCCACGCATAAAGAGATAGTTAAAGAATTGATTTTTTTATTTTTTTGGCGGATAGGATCAGATATAATAGAACCGCATCGATAAATCTGACGATAATAATATTATGAAAAAGAACGAACCGATTCAGTTTCTTTGTTTCAAATTGGGCGAGTATTTCTTCGGCATCGATGTGATGAATATCGTGGAAATCGTCAATTTCAAGGGGGCCGAAACACCTCCCGCCGCCGACGGTGAACAATTCATAAAATATAATAACCGGCGTCTCCGCGTTTTTCACCCGGGGCAATTTTTATTGAATACTTCGGCTTCTGCTTCCGTCGATTATCGAGTCATTGTGGTCGAGCAACAACGGAAAAAAATCGGGCTGGTGGTGGATAGCGCCGAAGAAATTATCCGGACCACCCCCGGAGCCATCAGGGATGTGGAATTGGCCGAAACCGATCTCAGACCGGATGTTCTTTATGGCCGAATAGTTCAGGAACAGAAAACGGTGCATCTGGTCGATCCCGAAAAGATGCTGGCCGTGGTGATGATCCGCTAAATATAGCTTTTCAGGAATTTTTCCTCAGATTCTCTACATCCTCTTTTTTCCCCAGAACCANAAGTATATCGCTGTCTTTGAATTTGTAATCCGGCGACGGGACAAAAATCAGTTTATCCGGAATTATTTCCTTAATAGCCAATAATTGTACATTGAAACGGGTGCGCAGTTGGACATCGGAGAGAGAGCGATGCAGCATTTCCGACCCCGGCGATATTTCGGCGACAACATATTCTTCCGATAGGGGCACAAAGTCGATCATGTTGGGAGTGGCCAGCGATTTGGCGCTCTTCTCGGCCATTTCCTTTTCGGGAATAATAACCCGGTCGGCTCCGACTTTTTCCAGAACGCGGGCATGTTCTTCGGAGGTCGCTTTGGCCACGACATTACCGCAACCGAGTTCCTTGAGAAACATCGTAATCAGAATGGAGAACTGAATTTCATCGCCGGTCGAGACAATGACCGCCTCGCATTCGGCCAGTCCGAGCCGTTTCAGGAGTTCGATATCGGTGGCATCGCCGACTACCGCCATATCGACAAACTCCGAAACCTTTTGAACTTTGGATTGCTTGGTATCGATCGCCACTACTTCATGCTTCTCTTCCGAAAGAGTTTTGGCGATATAGAAACCGAAATTTCCCAGGCCTATCACCCCGAATCTTTTCATAATATTTTATCCTATCATGACATTTTCTTCAGCATAAATAACTTCCGTCCGGCGCCCTTTAGGGGCCGCCAGACTGTAAGCGATGGTCAGGAGACCGACTTTGCCGATCAGCATGGTTATGATAATAGCGATTTTGGACGCCCCCGTCAAATAAGGTGTTATTCCGAGCGAAAGTCCAACCGTCCCGAAAGCCGAAATTGTTTCGAAAACGGCATCGCGGAATATCCGGGCGTCCGTAATCGGCAGGGCCGACTGAAAGACGACAATTGCCGCCGATACCGCCGTTACAATTAATATTCCCAGTGTAAATACGGCCACCGATTTGATAATATCGGAAGTCGGAATAGTGCGGTGAAAGGCGGTCACTTTGGTGTGGCCGCGAAGGCGGCTAATGGCCAATTGAAGGACCAGTAAAAAAGAGGTGGTTTTTATTCCGCCGCCGGTCGAACCCGGCGAAGCCCCGATAAACATCAGCACCATCAAAACCACCACTGCGGCGTGCGGCAAGGCGGCTATATCGACCGTATTGAAACCCGCCGTTCTGGCCGTAACCGATTGAAAGAAAGAATCAAGAAGCGTCAATTTACCGGAGGAATAAAGAGCCAGCGCCCCGAACAAAATCAGGCAGGCTGTGACAATCAAAACTGATTTGGTGTGAAGCGATAGATGGCGACGTTTCCTCTTGACGGCTATTTCGGTCATTTCGATCATTACGAAATATCCCAATCCGCCCAGTATGATCATGGCCATGGCGGTCAAATTGACGATTATATCGCCAGAAAAATTCTGCAGGTTGCTCGAGAAAAGCGAAAATCCGGCGTTATTGAAGGCCGAGACGGCATGAAAGACTCCGTACCAGAATGCGTCCGGGAAATCATAATATTTCATAAAACCGATTGTCAGAAAAAAAGTCCCAACCATTTCCAGGGCAAAGGTGAATATGAAGATCCGTTTCAACAGATAGAAAACATCGTGAAATTTCCCCACTGCTACGGTCGCTTCGAAATACAGTCTTTCTCCCGCGGAAATCCTTCGCCCCGCGGAGATAAAAACGATGGTGGCAATGGTCATGATCCCGAGGCCGCCGAGCTGAATCAGAAGCAATATGGTCAAATGTCCCCAAAAGGTCCAAACCGTGGCGGTATTGACCGTAATCAGGCCGGTCACGCATACCGCCGAAGTGCAAGTAAAAAAGGAATCCAGAAAAGATGTTTCAGTCGTGCGGCAGGACGGCAGAAGAAGAATCAGACTTCCTGAGGTTATCACGAACAGATATGCCAGAAGCATCAAAAGCCCGGGACGAATCCCGATCAACTTGTAGAAGGCTTTTTTCATAGGCAAAAAGATGATATAAACTTATATTGAAAGTCAACATAAACTTAATGAGCCATATGCGATTAAGAGCCCAATGCCCAAATTGAATATTGTATATCTTGAAATCGGACGCGGCCACCCGTTTTATCTGGACGGCATAATCGCCCGCTTTAAAAAGGAGCCAGTCTCCGATCTGGAATACAATGTCATCGATCTCCTTGCCGTTTCATCCGGATTAGCGAAATGGCTCTGGCGGGCCATCACTATGATATATCGTCTGGGAAGCCGGGGAGGAGTTATCTCCCGAATATACGGGCGCTGGCGCCGTTCCCGGGATGCCAATCGTTTTGGAATCATGGAGAAAATGCTGGCCCGAGGAATAAAAAAATACTTAAAAGAAAATCGTCATCCAACCCTTGTTTCTCATCCCATGCTGGTGCCGATGCTCCGCGACCTGGTTCCGGTATATTACCAGCACGGGGAATTGGCCGTGCCGGAGGAATCAGTTGTAGCCGGAACCAAGAAGACTTCTATTCCGTCGCAAATATCGAAAAGAAAATTTCTCGATGCCGGTATATCGGAGGATAATCTCCTGATGACCGGGCTTTGTATTGAATCTGATTTGGCCGATCGCGCCGGGGAATTATTTGAAAGGCGGCTTAATCGATTCCGAACCGACAAACCGCTTACGGGCGCTTTTTTTTCATCGGGGGCGGAACCGGCGCCTCATGTCGAGAAAATTATCCGCGCGGCAAAATCAGTACGGCGGGCCGGATATTACGGGATAGTTTTCTGCCATACCGGCGGACGGCTTGAGAAAAAACTGCGCCGAAAGTTGAATCCGCCGGAGTTCACTTTGTCTGAAATCGCGAAAATAAAAAAAAGGGAGGGTGTCGCGCCGAATGTCGCGCTGGTAAAGTTTCGCAACAGGGAAGAAGAGAATGAAGCGACCCTCGCTCTTTTTGACCAATTTGATTTTTTGGTGGCGCCGTCTCATGAACGGACCAACTGGGCCATGGGACTGGGTCTGCCGATGTTTATCCTTCACCCGCTTATCGGATCCTTTTCGCCCTTGAATCGCGACTTACTTATTTCCCAAAATGTGGCGGTCGATCTTGACAGTTTCGATAAAGCCGATAAATTTGGCGGGATATTGACCGCATTGCGCCGTGACGGAACCCTTTTGCGGATGGCGCAAAACGGCTTTGGAAAACTTGACATTGAAGGATTTAAGACTTGCGCCGCATTTCTGGCCGCCGAATTAAATAAATAATGTTTGACTCCCTTAAGAAATTCGACAAGCATCTCTGGATTCTGATGATCGGCTGGTTCACCTCGTCGGTCGGCTTTTCGATATCGATTCCGTTCATTTCGATTTATTTCCATTCGGAATTGAAAATGTCGTTGTCCCAGATCGGGGTCTTTTTCGGCGTCGCCGCGATAGTACGAGCCGTGTCCCAGTCGGTCGGGGGAGAGTTGTCGGATCGGATCGGGCGATTTCGCATCATGATTGCGGCTCAGGTGCTGCGTTCCATAACATTTATTTTCGTGGCCTACTCCATATATGCGCATATGAGTTTCTGGAGCATCGGCGGCCTTATAATCATCAATTTCATTTTCGGTTCTTTCTTTCAGCCGGCGGCCAACGCGGCCGTGGCCGACCTCGTGCCGATGGAACGCCGCACCGAGGGATACGCTGTGGTCCGTTCGGCGGAAAATCTGGGCTGGGCCTCGGGACCGGCAATCGGCGGATTCGTGGCCAGCGCCTCTTATTCGACTCTTTTCATACTATCCTCGATCCTTGTCTTTGTTTCCGCGGTAATTATTACCCTATCTCTCCGCGGCATCCCATCCCTCGGTCAGAGCCGGGAAAAATCGGATTGGCGCTACCTGTTCGTGATTCGGGGGAATGAAAAAATATTCCTGCACGCCGGGCTGGTCCTGCTTTTATATCTTTCAATTTCTCAGATGATTGCACCGTTCTCGCTTTACTCGGTGGATTTCATAGGAATAACGAAAGCCCAACTCGGTTTTCTATTTACCCTGAACGGCCTGATGGTGACTTTCCTGCAACTGCCGACAACACGACTTCTGCACCGGGTCCGCCTGACCAATCAATTGGCCCTGGGATCGATTATTTATGCCTGCGGATTTTTCCTGATCGGGCTGACCCATGTTTATGCCTTTTATGTCACGGCCTTTGTCCTGATTACGATGGCCGAAAATTGCGTCTCACCGCCGGCCCTTTCGATCGCGGCCAATCTGGCTCCGGAAGGACGGATCGGGAGGTATATGGGCATCTATGGCTTCGCCGTGACCGGGGGATGGTCGCTCGGCCCGCTGCTCGGCGGCCTGCTCCTCGATTGGGCCAAACCGAACTTCATGTACATGTGGGGAATTATCTCCCTGATGGTTCTGCTGGCGGCCGTCGGCTTCCGCCGCATGGCCGGTATCATCCCGGCAGAATTGAATCTCTACCGGAAATAATTATTTTATAATAACGAACTTCCCGATCTGATTGCCCATCTCCGATTCCACCGAGAAATAATAGATGCCCGATGTCACCGCCATGGTGTTGCGGGAAATCAGATCCCAGCTGTCATGCATACTCCCCGGAGCACCGGGCGGGAAATCATGAATAATGGTCCGGATCAAATCCCCGTCGATCGAAAATATCCTGATGGTGCACTTATTGGGCAGATTGGTGAAATGGATGGCGCGGCTCCGCTCGACGGCCAGATCGGGATTCTCCCAGCCCTCGAATCTTTCGCGGTAATTGCCGTCGACACGATAGGGATTAGGATAAACAATGACTTTAAGACCCTGGGCTTTCACCAGTTCCGACGAATTCTGGGCAAACTCTCTCTGGGCGTTGGTGCTTGGTTCCGTTTCCAGGGGCCGCAATTTCTTGGCCGGAAAGCCCTCATCGAAGGCCGCGACCGAGACATAGTACGGCTGTGACGGCAATAAATCCTTCAAAGTATATTCATATTCGAAATATTTCAATTGGCCGCTATCGGTTACTTCATTGGGATAAAACATCCGGGCGCTGTCGAGATTCAAGGTCGACGGGTACGGCTGGTCGGGATAGATTTTGTGGATTTTAGTCGTATCGTGAACATCCGATTCGTTCCAATCGTGCTTCGTAAAGAAATATTTCTCATATTTTCGCGTGAAGGGATTATAGTAAACAAAGGGATGATCGGAATCGTAATACTGGCTCCAGTCGAAATTATCACCGTACATCTGCATCAATAATCTCAATTGATACGGGGGATTTTTGACGACCCAGCCGCCGTAATCGGCGTCATATTCCCAGCGGTCATAATCGTCGATATCGAATGAGGTAACCATGGTGAAATCATAAACCCGTCCGGTCATCGATATATAGACCCGATAGCCTTCGAAATCCGGCTGATGGCTGAACTGATCCAGCGACGTTTCGGAGACATACCCGTTCCAGCGGACATTTATTTCGCCCGAATTGTCCGGGGCGAGACTCGGGCTGAGCGTAAATTTGGGGGCCGGCGGCGGTGCGGCGCCCCTAAAATCCGGAATGCCGTCGCCGGTGTACCATACGGTGTCGCCGTACAGACACCCGTACACGGTATCGTACAGAGTATCGTACGGCGGGCGGATAAGCGTATCGATCCGCACCAGCACGGAATCCTTGCAGAAGACATGATATTTTCCGCGATAACCGTCGCCGTCGGTGTCGACCCCGGGATTATCGTAAATCCACTCCGCCCAGAGGGCATTCAAACCGAGGTCGAGAAAGGGGTAGATGCCTTTGAAGTTATAGAAATCCTGCCCCGCCACGACCGCGAATGTAAAAGGCGCAATTTCGCCCCGCTTGATGTTAATCGGGCCGAAAGACACAAGGGTTTTGATATCGGCTCCGGACGCGATCTCATAGGCGTTATCCGGCGGCGGCAGCCATCCGTCGGCGGTATGATCCCGGTAGGTTTCGCTCGAATTATAGTCAAACTCGTCGTGGGCCATCATATAATATTTATTCATGTCTCCGACCGGGGTCCCGAGGTAGCCGTTAAAGGAACGGAAAGGATCATCGGGCGTTCCGGCCTTGCGCGGGCCCCAATCCTGATCCGGCCGGTAGGCGGAGGTCCACCAGTTGAAATTGAATTTTAACTGGTCGGTAGGGGTGCGCAGGAGCCGGATGCCGACGGCCGAAGTCGGAGAGAAATAGCCGGAGTATTGACCGCTGATGGGGTCCGGATCGCCGTCATTATCGGCCGCCCAGGCGACATTGATAGTGTCCATCAGACCGGGGATATAGCGATCGGGAACGGTTTTAATGAAGCCGCAAATATCATCGCCGCCGACATAACGCCCTTGCTTCCCGATATCATAATCCATATAGATGCCGATATAGGCATTTTTCAGTTCATTCGGGCCGAGATTCAAGAGACGGCAATCGAAAATGACAAAATCCTCGGCGTAATCATATCCCCAGGCATAGGTATTCTGGAATATTTTCACATTGAGAGGTTGATGAAAGCGCCGCGAATAATCGTCGTATCCGGTATATTTGGAATCGGTGAGCGTATCGGCGAAATTGGCGATGAAATCCTGCTGTGAAATGGCGCTGTCATAGGCCGGCGAGTCGGGATCATTGGTCGAACGGTAAATTATCTCACCGCTGTCGATCCGGGCGCGGGGCCAGAATTCGTGAACATTATAATCGCCCCCCGTGCCGGTCGAAACCAGAGTATCCCGCCCGACCACGGCGCCGACCCAATATCCCCCTTCATAGAGGTAGGTCAGGCCGTATCCCTTGGGAAAGCTTAGCGACGGCGCCGCCTCTCCTGTCATCGGATCGGGAACCGGCACATCGGAAGGGAGCCCGATGACGCCATAGTTGGTAATGGTCAGGGCCATTTTGCCGATGTTGTGAACATTTATGCTGGCATCGGGAATGCTGTCGGCATGGCTCATCTGCCACAGGGTCGATTCCTGAAACTGCGTTCTGGCCTCACTCGACATCGCCCCCAGAAGAATAATTATCACTGCTGCTAATCTTAATTTCATCGCTTCTTTTGCCTACATCACATTATAATTACGAGTTTCCCAATCTGATTGCCGGACTCCGATTCAATGGAATAGTAATATATCCCTGAAACTACGGCCTGGGTGTTGCGGGTTATGAGGTCCCACTTATCATGCATACTTTGGGGTGTCCCGGCGGGATAATCATGAATGATTTCCCGTATCAAATCACCGTCAATCGAGAAAATTCTTATGGTACATTTATGGGGCAGGTTCATAAAATGAATGGCCCGGGTACGATCGGGCGGCAGATTCTCTTCTCCGCGGCCCTCGAATCCGCCTCCTTCGGCGCCGCGGTAGTTGCCGTCGGCCCGATACGGATTCGGATATACAATCGCCTTGAGCCCGCGGCTTTCCACCGTGTCAGAACCGTTCTGGGCATATTCCGATACGGCATTAAGTAATTTATTCGATTCAAGAGCCTGAAGTCCGTGCCCCGGAGAGCCATAGTCAAAAGCCGTCACCGATATATAGTAGAGCCGAGAGGCCAACAAGTTTTTAATAATATATTCGTATTCGAAATATTTGAAATGCCCCTCTTCCGTAAGCGCCTCGGGGCAATAGATTCGCGCCGAATCGGCGTTGAGAGTGCAGGGGAAAGGTTCTTCGGGGTAAAGGCGATGAATACCCGCGGAATCGTCCAGACTCGATGTGTTCCAGTCCTGGCGGCTGAAATAGTAAATGAAATTCTCCCCGTTATGATTTTGATAGCTGAAAATGTGATCAATATCGTAATTGAGCGGCTGGAAATTTTCGCCGTACAGCCGACGGAGCGAATCGAGCGTAAAAGGGGGATCGGTCAGCGACCACTTGCCGTGATTGCTGTCCCAAAGCCAGCGATTATAATCTTCCTTATCGTACGAAGCGAGCAGTTCATATTCGTTCGGATTGGCCGAGAGGGAAACGTAAACCCGATATCCTTCGAAATCGAAAAGATTGCTGAAGACATCTTTTGTCATTTCACTTCTCAGCCCGTTCCACCGCACCACCAGTTCGCCGTTCTGCGCGGAATTGATCCGGGGGAGAATCTTGAGGACCGGCGGCAGCGGCGGAGAGGCCCCTCGAAAATCCGGCACGCCGTCCCCCTCGTAATAGACAGTATCGCTTTTCAGGCAGACAATTGTTGTTTCCGGGGGATCCTGAAGGGTATCGATGGTTATAGTGGAATCGGAACAGCATATCCTGTACTTCCCTTTATATCCGTCACCGTCGGTATCATAGTTCGGATTATCATATATCCAGGATGCCCACTTGGAATTTTCCGCGAGATTCGAGAAATCGAGCCGCCTGTAGTAATTGTCGGGATAGTACGGATTGAAATAGTTTTTGAAATCATCCGGCTTTACGTGGAGATCGTTGCCGCATACAAAGGCGAAACTGAGCGGCAATATTTCACCCGGTTCGATCTCAAACGGGCCGAATGACAGCATATAACGGGCGTCGCCTCCCGAGGACATCTCCACGGCATTCGAAGGCGGACGCAGCCAGCCGTCGGCGCCATGGTCGACGGCGGTAAACATCTGATCATAATCGAATTCTTCATGCCGCATTATGTAATACTTATTGCGGTCCCCGAGAGGGGTTCCGAGAATACCGCCCATGTCGCGAAAAGGATCATCCGGCGTCCCGGATCGGCGCGGGCCGAAATCGGTGGCGGCATCATAATTGGTCGCCCACCAGTTGAAGGAATACTTCAGGGAATCGGATGGGGTCCGGACCACGCGCACCCCGGCGGCACCTCGAGCCGAGGTCGTCGTCCACTGATTGCTCTGCGGATCGGGATCCCCGTTGTTGTCCATGATATAGGCGATATTTATAGTATCGAGAAAATTGCAGGTCCCGCCGGACGGATAGGTGCTCTTGAAACCGCACAGGTCCTCCCCGTAGGCGTCACTCCCGGTAATCGAAGTGTGATGCACATCGCCGTCGATATAAATCCCCATATAAGCCTTATCCAGGCGCTTGCGGCCGATGTTCCTTATGGAATAATCAAATAAAATAAAGTCCTGGGCATAATCATAGCTCCATGAATAGGAACGCTGGGTGATTTCTATTCCCAATGGCTGGTGCGGTCTCCCGTCGGTCTGATCGGTCGCCACCACCGCCGGGTTGGTGACCGTATCGGTATATTTCGAAACAATATCCAATTCCGATATCCCCTGGTCGGAGTAGTACGGGCTGGAGGGCTGAATGGATCGGCGTTCGATTTCACCGCCGGGATTTTCATCCGGCCAGAGTTCGTAGACGGTATAGTAATCGTCGACCCCGATTGACACCAGCGTATCACGGCCGACAACGGCGCCGATCCAGAAACCTCCGGTATACAGATAATTTATATTGGAACCGGCCGGAAAAATGCACGAAGGCGCGGCCATACCGGTGTAGGGGTCGAAAACCGAGCCGATTGTGCCGGTTCCGAACAGACCCATATTGGTTACGGTCAGCCAGACATTGCCGACATTGTGAACGGCAATCTGGAAATTGGGGCGTTCCGACGCCGTGGTCTTGAAAGGAAAATGCCGGGGAGCAGTCAGATCCGTTTTGGAAAATGAGAATGACATTGTGGGGGAAACGACCATGACAAATCCGAGAAAACAGCAAAAGTATCGCATCGAGGGCAGGGGCAACTTAAAAGGCCCCGCGATACGGACATGCCGCACCCCGGGGCCATTAATCGCACAAGTTACATAATTATGACAATCTTTCCGATCTGACTACCGCTATCGGATTCGACTGAATAATAATAAATGCCCGAAACAACCATTTGCGTATTACGCGTGATCAAATCCCATACTTCATGCATGCTCCCCGGGGAATCGGGAGCATAGTCATGATTTATCTCGCGGACCAGATCGCCGTCGAGGGTAAAGATCCTGATGGTGCATTTGGCCGGCAGATTCATGAAATGGATGGCCCGTTTACGATCCGGAATCTGAGTCGCCAGATTGGGGTCGCGGCCCTCGAATTTCCCGCCCAGGGAATCCTGATAATGGGCGTCGATCCGATAAGGATTGGGATAGACAATAACATTCAGTTTCTTGGCATCGACCACACTGTTTTGATTCTCGGCATATTCCGAAATCATATTCTGAGTCGGTGATCCTTCCAGAGATTCCAGGCCGCTGGCCGGCGAACCGTAGTCAAACGCCGTCACCGCCACATAATACAACTGGGAAGGAAGCAGATGCTTCAATTTGAACTCATACTCGTAATATTTGAAATATCCGTCATCAGTGAGTTCTTCGGGGAAATACTGCTTCGCGGAATCAAGATTCAGAGTTGTCGGCGGATGCTCCGAAGGATACAGCTTGTAGATTCGGGTCGTATCCGAAAGACTGGACTGGTTCCAGTCCTGACGAGCAAAATAGAAGGCCGAATCCTTCCAATAGAAAAGGTGGTCGCGGTCGAAGAGGAGTGGGTCGAAAGTTTCCCCGTAAATTTTCGTTAATGAATCGATAGTATAGGGGGGATCCTTCAATTCAAATCGCTCGCGGAGCGGATTCCAAATGTACTTATTATAATCTTCCTTATCGAATGATGTTACCAGCACAAATTCGCTGGCAATATTTGTCAGACTGGTATAAATACGATACCCCTCGAAATCGACCAACCGGCTGAATACGTCACGCTCCGTTTCGGATCGCGCCCCGTTGAAGCGGACCCGCAACTCCCCTTCGTTGAATTGATTTACACTGGGATAAACCCAGAGCTTGGGCGGCGGAGGCGGAGCGGCGCCGCGAAAATCGGGAACGCCGTCGCCCTCGTAATAGGTCGTATCGGCCTTGAGGGTATCGACCAGGGTGTCGATTACCAGAGGATCATAAGATTGCGTATCAAAAGTAACGGTGGTGTCAAAGACGCAGATTCTGAACTTTCCCTTATAGCCGTCGCCGTCGGTATCGTATCCCGGATTGTCGTAAATCCAGGAGGCCCAGAGCGCGTTTTTGCCGAAATCGCTGAAATTTAAATAATTATAATAGTCGTCCGGGAAGTTAGAGTTGAACAGGTTTTTAAAGGCATCGCAATCGGTCATGAAATCGGCTCCGGCCACATAAGCGAAACTCAACGGCAAAACTTCACCCGGGTTGATGTTAAAAGGGCCGAATGATAGCAGATACCGGGTATCGTAACCATCGGCGAAGTCAGCCGCCTGCGACGGTTTCGGGAGCCAGCCCTCGGCGGTGTGATCGACATTGGAATAAAGCTGATCATAATCGAACTCTTCATGACGCATTATATAATATTTATTACGATCTCCTTCCGGTGTCCCGAGGAAGCCGCCAAAATCACGGAATGGATCATCCGGCGTGCCGACACGGCGCGGCCCAAAATCGAGAGAGGCGCTGCCGTTGGATATCCACCAGTTAAAAGAATATTTGAGTGAATCGGACGGCGTCCGCACCACGCGGGTGCCGGTCACGGCCGTATAGTCAAAACCCTGCGGGCAGGGCTGAGTAGCATCATTGTATCCGCGACCATCATTATCCGAAATCCAGGCAATATTGATGGTATCGACAAAACCGCACCCGAAAGTCGAGGGAATGGCGCGCTTGAAACCGCAAATGTCATCACTTGCTTCATTAGCATCGCCACCGACCGGGCCGACGTCGCCATCAACATAGATACCCATATATACTTTATTGAGAACCTTGTTGCCGATATTCTTAATGGAATAATCAAAGAGGACAAAATCCTCGGCGTAAGCGTAACTCCAGGCGTAACTGCGCTGGGTAATGCCGATATTAAGCGGAATATGGGGACGGCCGTCAACCTGGTCGTTTTGCACATAACTCGGATTGGTGACGGTATCGGTATAAATTGCAATGACATCCTGCTCCGATACGGCGGCCGTGTCATTGGGGTCCTTAATCGAATGGCGCTGAATTGTATCTCTGGGATCGACATCCAGCGCCGCCGGCCACATTTCACGGGTATATTGCCAGCCGTCGGCGCCAACCGAAACCAGGGTATCGCGGCCTACCACCGCGCCAATCCAGAAGGCGCCGGCGAAGAGATAATTGGCTCTGCCGGGGTAGGGATACTGGCAGGACGGTGCCGGCTGACCGGTAATGGGATCGATCGCTGTCGTGACAAAACCGGTTCCAAAGTGGCCCTGATTGCTGACGGTCATGCCGATTCGTCCGACATTATGGACGGCGATTTGAGCATAGGGGATATTAGCCGCCGTTTTGCCCGGAATAACCAGGTTTTGCTCGATCGGATAAGCCGCCATTGCCATTAGCAGATTGGGCCCCAAAAGCAGCCAAAGTGGAATTGATGTGAGGATTATCCTGCAAATGATGTTTCTTCTCATAACCTCATACCTGAAGGTTTATAGTTTTCCTAACAACCGGGACGAAAAAAATCTCCGGTTTGTGCAAAATAAAATATTCCAAAATAACAGGTTACAAATTTAAACCAATCTTTCCCGAATTGCAACAAAAAAAGCGGCGAAAGGCGGTGATATTTGCCCGCCAAAAGTTAAAAGACAAAAATTGACGGAATTTTTCTCGAACCGGAACTCCTTTGCCTACATAATAATAACCAATTTCCCCAGTTGATTGCCGAATTCCGATTCCACGGAGTAATAGTAAATTCCCGAGACCACCATCTGCGTATTGCGGGTAATCAGGTCCCAGGTGTCATGCATGCTTCGCGGCGAGTCTTTCGGATAGTCGTGGTTTATTTCGCGAATCAAATCGCCGTCCAAAGAGAAAATTCTGATAGTGCATTTATTGGGGAGATTCATGAAATGGATGGCGCGCTTCCGATCCGGCATCAGGTTCTCCAGGCCGCGTCCCTCGAATTTTCCCCCGGAGGAATCCTGATAGTCGGCGTCGAGCCGGTATGGGTTGGGATAGGCAATAACATTCAGACGTGCCGCTTCGACCACGCCATTCTGATTCTGGGCGTATTCCCCCACCGAATTCTGAGCCGGGGCGCTCTCCAGCGATTCCAAACCGCTGGCGGGCGAACCGTAATCGAAGGCGGTAACGGCTATATAATATAACTGCGAGGGCAAAAGGTGCTTCAAGTTATATTCATATTCGAAATATTTGAAGTAACCGTCCGCCGTCAATTCCTCGGGAAAATGTTGCCGGGCGGAATCAAGATTGAGAGTGGTCGGGTAAACTTGGTCAGGATAGATTTTGTGAATCAGATTGGAGTCGGTCAAACTGGACTGATTCCAGTCCTGACGGTTAAAATAAAAGGTCGAATCCATCCAGTAAAAAGGGTAGTCCCGGGCGTATTGGGCCGGATCAAAACTCTCGCCATAAAGTCTCCGAAGGGAATCGAGAGTAAAAGGCGGGTCCTTCAACTCAAAAAAGCCCCGGTCGCTGTTCCAGATATATTTATTGAAATCGGCTTTATCATAGGAAGTGATGACAACAAAATCGCTGGCCCGTCCGGTCAAAGATTGATAAATGCGGTATCCCTCAAAATCCCGCAGCCGGCTGAAAACATCGCGCTCCGTTTCCGAACGATAACCGTTGAACCTGACCCGCAGTTCCCCTTCGTTAAACCGGTTCACTTGCGGGTAGATCCACATTTTCGGCGCCGGCGGCGGGGCGGCACCCCGGAAATCGGGAACCCCGTCTCCCTCATAGTATGAGGTATCCGCCTTCAAATAAGTGACCGTAGTCTCGATCACAAGCGGGTCGAATTGAATGGTATCAAATATCAACGAGGAATCATAAACACAGACACGAAATTTCCCTTTGACCGAGTCACCGTCGGTATCGTAACCGGGATTGTCATATATCCAGGAGGCCCACAAGGCATTCTTCCCGAAATCGGAAAAATTCAAATAATCGTAATAGGCCTCCGGATAAATGGCATTGAACAGTTCCTTCCATGCCTCGCAGCGAGTATGGAAATTTTCGCCCGCGACATAGGCAAAACTGACCGGAAGGACCTCGCCGGGATTGATGTCAAAAGGTCCGAAAGAAAGGAGATACCGGGTATCGAAACCGTCGGCAAAATCGATCGCCTGGGCCGCCTTCGGAAGCCAGCCGCTGGCGGTATTATCAACCGCCGAAAAGAGTTGGTCGTAATCGAATTCTTCATGACGCATGATATAGTATTTATTGCGATCCCCCTCCGGGGTGCCGAGAAAACCTCCAAAATCACGGAACGGGTCTTCCGGCGTGCCGATTCTACGCGGTCCGAAATCGAGGGGCGCACTGGTGTTCGATATCCACCAGTTGAAGGAATATTTCAGGGAATCGGACGGAGTTCGGACCACCCGCAACCCCGTTACTGATGTCAGCGATGACGACGAGCTGTAAGGACACTGGTCCAGCAAGTCATTGTCGAGCCCGTTATTGTCGGCAATCCAGGCAATATTGACGGTATCGCGGAAACCGCAACCGAACGATGACGGAATCTCGCGCTTGAACCCGCAGATATCATCGGCATACCCTTCGGCACTGCCGATCGTTTTCACATCGGCATCGACATATACTCCCATGTAGACTTTATTTAATTTTTTATTTCCGATGTTTTTAATGGAATAGTCGAACAGGACAAAGTCCTCCGCATAGGCATAACTCCAGGCGAAAGTGCGCTGGGTAATTTCAATATTGAGCGGGACATGCGGTCTTCCGTCCCATTGATCCTGGGCCACATAACTCGGATTGGTCACGGTATCGGAATAGACCGCGATATAATCCTGCTCCGAGACGGCCAGGGTATCGTTGGGATCCTTTATGGAATGATGTTCGATCCCGCTGTGGGGATATCCGATATAAGCCGGCCACATTTCCCGCGGTCCGGCCCAACCATCGGCGCCGGTCGAAACGAGGGTATCCCGGCCGACCACGGCCCCGATCCAGAATGACGCCCCGAAAAGGTAATCCAGGCGGCTGGGATAGGGATACTGGCACGACGGCGCGGCCAGGCCAGTCGAGGAATCAACAAAATTCCCGATGAATCCGGTCCCAAAATTCCCCTCATTGGTTATGGAAAGTCCGATTTTACCGACATTGTGAACCGCCCCCGAAACATTGGGAATGCTCACGGTTGTTTTTGCCGGTCTTATCATATCGCCGCTATCCCCGGCAAGCGAACGGGCCGCCGATTGCGAGGCCCCGATCGAAAATAGCACTATTATCAGCCCTGCAAATATCGCCGTTTTCGCCTTAAAATATTGCTTCATGAATCCCTCGAAACTAAATTTCCCAACTTCAACCAAAACAGGCCGGAATTTAAAGTAAAATGGAAAACGATGCAATAGCCGACCCGCAAATTATAGACGAAAAGCCCCTGATATTTTATTTAAACAAAAATGGAGATGGCCCGGGAAATCAAGGCGGTGGCGGCCCGCCGCGATAGAGGAAATTAATCAAATAATTGACATCCAGAATATTAATGGCCCCGTCCAGGTTCAGATCGCAGGGGAATCCGGCGCAACCGGTCTGTCCCGGAGTCCGATAAAGGTACTCTATCAGACATTTGATATCCAGAATATTGATCCGATAATCGAGATTTACATCCCCGCAGGGATAATTGACGACATCGATCGACCCGTTTTTGACATAGACATTGGCCGTGTCAAGGGTGCCGCGAATGGTCGTATCCGCAACTATGCAGGAGTCACCCTGATATTCAAGGCAGGTAATTACGGTATCTATCAGAATCCCGAGGGAATTCCCATACGGATCGGCCATACTGAAAATATCGTTCCTGAAATTCAGATGAACGGTGGCGACACTCACCGAGTCCGGGAGGGGCAAAAAGCGATATCGCAATATTATCAATTTTCCCCCGGATTGGGGCGGAAATCCGGGATTGTAGGGAGGCGGGACCGTGTTGGCCAGGGAGTAGAGATAAAAATCCTGTTTATCATTGTCCTGCGAGGTGGCGCTGACCAGTTCCCATCCCGACATCAGGGTCCCGGCGGTATCAAAAGGAAGGTAACTGTGTAGGTCGTCGAAGGCGAATTCGATTATGCCGGGAGGGTCCAGTTCCACCTGAAGGATTATTCCGGCTATGGTATCGCTGAGATTATCGAAATAGATGGGGATTTCGCCAATAGCGCTGGAACGATAAACAGCCGTGTCCCCAATCGAATAACCGAAATCATAGGCCATAGCCGAGCCGCCGGCTAAAATCATCAGAAAAACAACAAAAATAAGAAATCGTGGCATATTATCGAAGTACCAACACGCGGAATATATCATTTTCAATATGTACTAAATTTATGTCAGACAGTCGATTTGTCAAGAATTATATCCCTCTAATGGATAAAAAAACCGGCCAACCAGAATGGTCGGCCGGTTTTTTGGAAATTGGAGCGATTATTTCCCCTGCGGTTCAACAAATAAGGAATCGGGAACATCCGGATTAATTTGATAGTCGGTGAGGTTCACCTCCATCAATTTTTTCCCGAAAGCCTCGATTCGCGTGGAGTAGGGAATTTTGACGCCGCCGATATCGCGATAGTCCGACAATAATTCCGACATATCTCCCGGCCCATCGGCGCTCTGTCCGAAATACATCTTGGCCACCGGCATATTGGTGGCGGCATCAAGAGCCAATTTATATGTCATCTGGCCGTCGGGAGAAGCGATTTGAATGACATTGACCGCCTGATCCTTCACTTTGTCCGGCCCCAAAAAGAGAATTTTGTAATTGGGGTTGTCGGGAGCCCCAAACAAAAGCACCGTATTACGGTACTCATCTCTCTCGGCCTCTTTGACCTGTTCTTCGGGAAGCGGTATCGAGCGATCCCCCTGAATCATCCAGGCCTTGTCGCCTGAACGGACGGTGACCATGGTTCCCATCGGCGTGGCAATTTCCTGCCGCGATTTATCCGGCAGAATTTCATAGGTGGTGGCTTTCAGACTCATTTCCCCCTGCGGGGTCGTTATGATCAGAGAGCCCTTTTGCGATATGGTATTGATCTTCTTGTAATTGTCGCTTCCGCCGCAGGCCGCAATCGCCGCTTTCAGCAGTTCCCGCCCTTTGTTTTCCATATCCGCGGATCCCGTGGCCGCCACCTTCTTTTCGCCCGTCGGGATGGTGACATCCATCGTATCGACCGGCCCCAAATCGGTCAGCGGTTCATCGAAATCGGCGCCTTTACCGACGACGACTATCTGGAGCGCTTCGGGATGAAGCCGCTTCTGCGCCACCGTCATCACATCCTGGGCGGTCACTTTTTCGATATTTTCTTTTTCCTTGTACAGGAAGTCATTCGGGAATCCGAAATAGTCATATTCCATCATCCGGGTGATGATATCGCCCTTATCCTCAAAATTGAAAACAAACGAATTGAGGTAGCCGTCTTTGCCGGTTTTTAATTCNTCNGGAGTCGGCGGATTGGTCTGCATCATTTTAATCTCGTTAATGATGCTTTTTATGGCCTTCACCGTTGTCTCGGATTTGGTATAGCAATAATTATAATAAATCCCGGGATAGGCGATGTTCGAAGTATAACTGCCCCCGACCGCGTACGCCAGCCCCTGCTTGCTGCGAACATCATTGAACAGACGGCTCCCGAACGAACCCCCGAGGATATTATTCATGACGACCATCGCGAAATAATCGGGATCGCTCAGATATCCGCCGATATGGCCGATCAGCAGTTTGGTCTGATTGATATTGTCCTTCTGCACATAATGAATCCCCGGTTTGAAATCGTAAGTGACTTTCGGCAAATCGGGAACGCGGCCGGGGCCCTTGGGCCAATCGCCGAAATATTTTTTGATTTTGGCGAGCATGGCATCTTTGTTGAAATCCCCCCAAACCGCCAGCATGACATTCTCAGGCGTAATATATTTGTCATGAAAAGCGATCAGGTCATCCCGGGTAATATTGTCAATCGTACTGTATTCGGTGTTCCGGGCGTAGGCCGAATTCTGCCCGTAAATGACTTTCCGGAACTGCCGCAGGCAGATATCCATCGCCTCATCGTTCCGGCGCGAAATGGCCGAACGCTGGGACGTCTTTTCCAGATCGATCTTATCCTGAGCGAAGGCCGGGTGACGAAACATATCGGCCATCAAAGAAAGCCCTAAGTCTGAATAGTCCGAAAGGATATTCATACTGCCGGTTCCGCTGGTACTGCGCATGCCGAACTCGATGGAACCGCCAACCCCCTCCAGAACGGAATCGACCTGATCGCCGGTCAATTTATCCGTTCCGCCGGTGCGCATCAAGGTTGCCGTAATGCTCCCCAGCCCGACTTTGTCGTCCGGTACGAGGTATTCGCCCGCCCCCAACCGGACGGCGGCATTGATGACCGGTAATTCGTGATCCTCCAGCAAATACACGGTCAGGCCGTTATCGAGAACAGTTTTTTCGATATTCGGCATTTCCTGCTTGTTGAGCGGGGGAAACTTAATCTTATCCAGAGCCGTTTCCGCCTGAAGTGATATCCCGATGAAACCGAGCAGGAAGATAATCAGTAGACCGGATATATATATCTTTTTCATTTTATTTTCCTCCTCCTGCCTTAGTCCGTTTCCGATTCAAGAAGTCCGGTGGTGCGGTGATCCCAGACCAGATATTCATTGGCTACCCGTTTGATATCATCTGGCGTCAAGGCGTCGACCCGATCCAGTTCATGGAAAGGACGGTGCCAGTCACCAAGGACGGTTTCATAATAGGCCAATATCATGGCCAATCCCTGATTGGATGATAGGCCGTTGATCAGAGTGGCCTTGGCCCGGGCCTTTATTTTTTCCATATCCTCGGCCGAAATCAAATCGGTCTTTACTTTTTCCACCAGTTTGGCGACTTCGGCTTCGTTCTCCTCATTGGTGTGATCCTTAGAGGGGATAGCCATGATGCCGAAAAGAGTCGGATATTTATTCCCAGGAAATCCGGCGAAGGCCATGGCCCGGACCGCAATCTTTTTCTCTTTCACGAGACTCTTGTTGAGAAGAGAGGTACGTCCCTGTCCCAGATAATCGGACAGCGCCTCAAGTGCGGGCATGTCGGCGGACCGGCCGTCGGGAATATGAAAGGTGCAGAAATAAATCGGCTGGGCCTTATCTCTGACTGTGACCCGTCGTTCCGCTGTCTGCGGAGCCTCTATCGTCATTGGCGGTTCCGGTTTCGGAGCGGCAGGGATCCGGCCGAAATATTTTTTGGCCAGTATGTACATCTGTTCGGGATCGACATCCCCCACGATCGCCACCACCATATTCTTCGGAACATAATATTTCTTGAAAAAAGCTATCGCGTCAGGGCGATTGAAATTCTGAATATCCGACATCGGGCCGATCAGCGAGCGGTGATAGGGATGAGCGGTATAGGCCGAGGCCAGAAGTTCGTCCTGGAGTTTGCCCATCGGGCTCGATTCCCGGCTCATCCGGCGTTCTTCGGCAATGACCTGCTTTTCCTTGTACAGTTCCCGCAGAACCGGATCGATAAACCGTTCCGATTCCATCGCCATCCACAATTCGGCGCGATTGGCGGGATAATTAATATAATAAGTGGTATTATCATAACCGGTTCCGGCATTCAGGCCGACACCGCCTTCGCGTTCGATTATCTGGCCGAATTCGTTGACCTTGACATATTGTCCGGCCGAATCCATAACTTTTTGCAGTTCGTTATTCAGGAGCGTCAGGCGGGCCGTATCGGCCAAATCGAGACGGGCCTTTTCCTGCCGGATTTGGCCGTAAATGCGATCTTCTTCATCGAGCCACTTTTTCTCTTTGCCGTAATCGGTGGTCCCGATAGTTTTGGTGCCCTTGAAGGCCATATGTTCGAAAAGATGTGCGATACCGGCCTGCCCCTTGGGATCGTCGCAGGCGCCGACATTGACCATCGTTATAAACGACGCCACCGGCGCATCATGACGGGGCATGACAATAATTTTCAGGCCGTTATCAAGCTGATATTCCTTGACCTGATTTTCAACTTTTGAAAAATCGAATGAAAATGCGGTCGAGAAACTCAGGATAAGGATCAAAAGCACTACCCATCCTTCCAGTTTACGTTTCATTCCTTCCTCCATGACTTAAAATCAATTGAAATCAAAACAAATTTAATTCAGAGTTTTTCAAGAAGGCAACTTTCCGTATCCCATTAGCCAATAAAAGACATAATAATTAAAACAATTTGTCTCTTGTCAAGAGGATATCGGTAACAAAAAACGGCGGGCGCCGGGCCCGCCGCTTCGTATTGCCAGACTTCACCGATTTATTTCTTGCCTACAATGGCCAGGTACAGGTCATCCGGATTCAAATGGCTCTTAATAAATTGATTCATTTCAGCGACCGTGACTCCGGGAATGCCTTTCATCATGTCATAAACGAATTTATATCCGTAGCCGATATATTCATTTACCGCCATCTGACCGGCCCGATTTTCCTTGGCTTCTATTCTATATATCAGGCTGTTTTTAATATTAACCTTGGAATCGGTAAGCTCGTCTTCGGAGATACCGCCGTCATACAATTTGCGGAATTCACGATTAAGGGATGCCAGAGCGGTTTTCACTTTCGAAGTATCGGTTCCGATCGCCGCTCGGAAAATGCCGTCATAGCGATCCAGGCCGTACTGCGAAAATACCGTATAGGCCAGTTTTTCCACCTGACGCAGGGCCCAGAGCCGGGAACCAACATTGGCCCCCATGGCATCGTTAATCATCGCCAGAAGCAAAACATCATGGGCGTCAAGATGAGGAAGAGGGTAGCCCATGAAAATAAAGGATTGATTGCGGTCATATGATACAAAACCCTCTTTTGCCGTCTGCCGCGTCAGTTGAGGAGCGCTGATCGCCTCGGCCCGTGCCGGCAGAGAAGCGAAATTATTCAGCAGGGGAAGGGTCTCATCGGGGGAAAGGTCGGTCGCCAGAGCGATAATAATATTATTGCCGCCCATATACTTCTTATAGTAATTGCGGATCATATCCGCCGTGATATCCGCGATACTGCTCTCGGTTCCGCGCACCGGAAGCCCGTAACCGTTGTCTCCATAAAGGGTCTTCCAGAAAAGAATTGATGATGCGGTCGTCTGATTGTCGTTATCGGACTTGATATCACCTGCCACCTGCACTTTGAGTTTGGCCAGTTCGTCATCGGGAAAAGTCGGCGCTGTCACGCACCGCCCCAGTATATCCATGACCTCGGGCAGATTTCGGGAAAGGCAGACAAAGGTGATGGCCGAATAATCGCGAAAATCCTCGGTCGCTACCTGGGCCCCGAGAAAATCGAGACGCTCCGTAATTTGCGACGCGGTCATACGGTCATTGCCTTTGAGAAGCATATTGATCATCAGGTTGGAAATGCCGTTATCGGCGGGCGTTTCGGTCATAACCCCACCGGCAATCAAAATACGGCCCCCGGTCAAAGAAGTCGACTTGTCGACATTATAAAGAACTGTAATGCCGTTGGTCAGTTGGCCCCGTCCGTACCCATCGGGACCGAGTTCAATCTTTTGCGCCTGAAGCACGCCGGCAAACGCCAGCAGGAAGAGTGTCATTATCGATATAATAGTTTTTGCTTTCATTTCGGCACCACCGTTGTTAATACATATGAATCGGTATTGAGATATTTGCGGGCCGCGGCGGCCACCTCGGCCAAAGTTACTTGCTCGATTCGGGCGGGATATTTGTCGATGAAGCCGTGACTGATGAAAGAATCATACTGAGCATAATTGTCGGCGATATCCAGACCCCGTTCATGGCTGGTGTAGTACGACGTCAGGATGGAGTTTTTGGCCTTGCGCAATTCCTCCTCGGTAAAGCCGTTGGTTTTGGCGTTATTCAAAATTTCCTTAATGCCGCTTTCCACTTCCGGTAATTTATCGGGATCGCAGACCGCGAAAGCATAAATCGGCCCCTCATATTTGGTCGTATTGAAACTGAACGATGCCGAGTAAACCAACCCCTTTTGTTCCCGGAGCGTTTTCCAAAGCCGGCTCGATTCGCCGTTTCCCAGCATGCTGGACATAAGATCGCAGGCATACTGGTCGGGGCTGTCGGCCTTGGGGCCGATCATCCCTATCATCAAATAAGCCTGCGCAATATCCTTTTTTATTTCCTGCCGCGCGACATCCTTCGGCGCCGGCGGCGGCGAATATTGATCCACCGGATTGCTCCCTTTGGGAATATCGCCGAAATATTTTTTTACCAGCGCCAGGGCCTGGTCCGCATCGACATCGCCGACAATTACCAGGGTCATATTATTGGGCGCATAATACCGCTTGTAGTACGCATAAACCGAATCACGGGGAATGCTCTCGATATTTCCCTTGGTGCCGAGAACATTCTTCTCGTAGGGATGCCCCTTGAAAAGGACCTTGACCATACTGCGATACGCTTTGGACCCCGGGTTGTCTTCGTTAATATTAATCTCTTCCATGACGGCCTGACGTTCCTGATCCATGGCGGCGGCGCTGAAACTGGACCGGAACAGCATATCGGAATGAATACTCAATGCGAAATCGAGAAATTCACTGGGAAGAGAAATGACAAAATCGGTCCAATCCTGAGAAGTGTATCCGTTGAAATAGGCGCCGTGCTTTTTCATGGCGGCTCCGACTTCCTCGCCATTCATCTTCTCCGTGCCCCGGAAGAGAATCAAATGTTCCAGAAGATGCGTGGCGCCGTCGAAATAGGCGGTTTCATTTTTAGCGCCGACCTTCACCGTCGTGGAAATATTGGCCAGCGGTACCTGGTGATTCTCGAGTATCATTACCTTGAGACCGTTATCCAGGGTGGCATATTTCCAATCAGCGGCAGAGAGGCCGACAGAAATGACCATAATCGAAAAGACGAAGAATAATATTTTCCTCATGCTTTCTCCTTTAATTCCGAAAAATTTTTCAAGGTGAACATTATAGTCTATTACGGACAGCATTTCCAATTGTTTTTACAATTTGAAGGGGAATTCGCCGCACGTTTGGCGTTGGAAAATTAAGAGTGAATAAAAAAAGGGCGGGTTGATCAACCCGCCCGGTTTTGAATTTATCGGGGCCGCTCACCACCACTTGATAAGTTTAGGGATACGGTTATGAATCAGATTTTCATTGCGCGGCATGACCCGCCCGGCAATACCGAATCGGCCCGATTCTTTGCAGACCACTTCGGTCTTGTAAAGATATTGCCCCGACGGGAGATGAACGTCGCCATCGAGTTTGGCCGCCACGACCGATTCGCAATTGCTCATCTGCTCGAGAGAATTGAGATTTCCGGCAAGAACCTCAACCGTGACATCATCGGGAGAAATTTCCCCGAGCGCCACACGCATCGTTACCGGTATCCGATCACCGACCTTGGGGGAAATGTCCATACTGGGCGTTTCGATATTTTCAATATCGATTTTATCCCATCGGGCGCTCAAGTCGTTGACCCAATGAGCCACCGATTTGGCCGGGGCATAATTATTCTGAACGAATTTGTCATGCGCCTGAATGGCGGGAACATAAAACATATTGGAGTAATCCTTGACCATCCGGAGCGACGAGAATTGCTTCCCGGCCATGACGATCGAGTTTTTCATCATCGTCACCCATTTGTAGGGAAGATTGATTCCGTTTCTTTCATAAAAGAGCGGAATAACCTCGCGTTCCAGCACATCGAAAAGGAACTGGTTTTCAAGCATATCCTGATATTCCGGATTATCATACTCCTCGCCGTTTCCGATTTTGAATCCGGTTTCCGGGCTGTATCCCTCGCACCACCAGCCGTCGAGTATTGAAACATTGACGGCGCCGTTGATGGCCGCCTTCATGCCGCTGGTTCCCGAGGCCTCCTGCGGGCGGCGGGGATTGTTCAGCCAGACATCGACCCCCTGAACGAGATAGCGGGCGATATTGATATCGTAATCTTCGAGGAAAATAATTTTCCGGCGGAACTCGTCCTGCGACGCCACTTGCAATATATGTTTGATGATTTCCTTGCCGGGGTTGTCAAGAGGATGCGCCTTTCCGGCCATAACTATCTGCACCGGCATCTGGGGATTGCCGATTAATTTCCTCAATCTATTGACATCCTTGAAAAGCAGGAAGGCCCGTTTGTATGATGAAAAACGCCGGGCAAAACCGATTGTCAGCACCTGCGGATCCAGCACTTCCTCGGCCATCTTGACATCGAATGACGACGCGCCCCGGCGGGTCAACTGGCTTTTAAGCCGCTTCCGCCCGAAAAAGACCAGCCGTTCCCGCCGCCTCTGATGCACGCGCCACAATTCGGCGTCGGGAATTTTCTGCACCATCTCCCAGTTCTCGAAAGCGGCCGGTTGACGGGTGAATTTCGGCCCGAAGTAAGTGTCAAACAGATCGACCATGTCGTGACTCAGCCAGGAGCGGAGATGCACGCCGTTGGTTATGGACTTTATCGGCACCTCTTCGGAGGGTAAATTCGGCCAGAGGTGGTGCCACATTTCCCGGGTCACTTTGCCGTGCAATTTGGACACGCCGTTATTGAAGGCGGAAAGTTTGAGGGCCGCCACGGTCATGCAAAACGGCTCGTTTTCATTGGCGGGAAAAACCCGTCCCAGAGAAAGAAATTGCTCCCAGGTCATGCCGAACGATTCCACATAGGTCTTGAGATATGGCTCGAGAAGTTTGGGGTCGAATGTCTCGTTACCGGCCGGCACCGGCGTATGCGATGTAAACACCGTGGTCGGCCAGACCATCTGGACGGCCTCCTGAAAAGTCAGATGATCGCTTTCGATCAAAGAGCGGATCCGTTCCAGAAGGAGAAACATCGAGTGTCCTTCATTCAAGTGATAGACAGCCGGTTTAATGCCAAGAGTCTTGAGGGCCTTCACCCCGCCGATCCCGAGCAGAATTTCCTGCCGTAGACGAGTATCCTTGTCCCCGCTGTAGAGAACCGAAGTAATTTCGCGGTACTTGCTGGAATTGTCGGGAATGTTGGTGTCAAGAAGGTACAGCGGAATGATGCCGACCATTACTTTCCAGATTTGCACATAGACCGGCGTTCCCGAGAAATCGATCGTAAACTTAATGGGATTCCCCTTTTCATCCTTTTCCAGCGTGACCGGCATATGATACCAGTCATTTTCCTCATAGCGTTCCTGCTGCCAGCCGTCGGCGGAAAGAAATTGTCGAAAATAGCCGTAGCGGTACAAAAGCCCGACCGCCACCAGCGGAACTCCCAGATCGGAGGCCGCTTTGAGATGGTCCCCGGATAGAATCCCCAGCCCACCGGAATAAATCGGCAGACCGGTATCGATGCCGTATTCGCAGGAGAAATAAGCAACTTTACAATCCTTATGCTGGGGAAAAGCCGTCTCGAACCACCGCTTGGCCTTCAGATATTCCTGGAAATCGGCATAGACCCGGTCCAGATTGGCGAGAAAGGCCTCGTCCTGGGCAACTTCCTCCAGTTTGGCCTGCGGCAAATAGGCCAGCATTTCTATCGGATTTTGATATGTCTTTTCCCAGAGTTCGGAATCGATACGGATAAAGAGTTTGACAATGTTCCAATTCCATGAAAACCAGAGATTCATCGCCAGTTCGCGCAATCTTTGAATGCGTTCCGGCAGATTCGGCAAAACCAGAAATTGCTTTACTTTCATAAATCCTTTTCCAATTTGAAAACAATTAATCCCTTAATTGTTTTATAACCGCAATTTTTATACTTTTTTGTATAACAATATATCGGTAAAATTTATTCTATCCAAAGGGGATAGCAAGTTAAAAACGGTGTTTTCCTATGCCTGAAATCAATCAAAAAATCTCCAACTTTGTCGAAAATGATATATAATCTTTAATACCGAAAGGGGAACGGAATGTCCGAAAAGAACCTCGACATGTATGGCCTGACCAATACCGGAACGGTTGCCTGGAACCTCTCTACGCCCGCGCTCTATGAAGAATCCGTCCGCAACAGAGAAGGATTTATTTCTCATCTGGGACCGTTGGTTGTCCGGACCGGCCACTATACCGGCCGTGCCGCCAAGGATAAATTTATCGTCAGGGAACCGGGTTCGGAAAATAAAATCTGGTGGAGCGGCGGAAATCAGCCGCTGGAAAAAGAAAAATTCAACGCCCTTTATTATAGAATCCTGGCCTACCTTCAAGGAAAACAACTCTACGTTCAGGATTGCTATGCCGGGGCTTCCCCCAAATATCGCCTGCCGGTGCGCATAATTAACGAGACCGCCTGGCACAATCTCTTCGCCCGCAATATGTTCATTCGGATACTGGACAAGGAAAAACTGCGCTCTTTCCAGCCGGAATTTACCGTATTTCATATCCCCAATTTTCACGCCGTGCCGGAACTGGATGGCACCAAATCGGAAGCCTTCATCATTTTGAATTTCGAGAAAAAAATGGTTCTTATCGGCGGTACCCATTACGCCGGGGAAATCAAGAAATCAATCTTCACGGTCAAAAATTATTTGCTTCCTCAAAAGGATGTTTTATCCATGCATTGCTCCGCCAATATGGGGAAAAGCGGCGATACCGCCATTTTCTTCGGTCTTTCCGGAACGGGGAAAACCACGCTTTCGACCGACCCGGATAGAAAGATGATCGGCGATGACGAGCATGGCTGGAGCGAAGAGGGGATATTCAATTTTGAAGGCGGATGTTACGCCAAAGTGATTAGATTGTCGCCCGAAGGCGAACCGGAAATCTATGAATGCACACGCAAGTTCGGGACCATTCTGGAAAATGTCGCCATCGATAATGAAACGCGGCGGGTCGATCTTGACGACGATTCACTGGCCGAAAATACCCGCGCCGCCTACCCCATCACTCATTTGAAAAATATCGTCCCGGACGGTATGGGCGGTCATCCCCAAAATATCATTTTACTTACCGCCGATGCTTTTGGCGTCCTGCCGCCGGTGGCACGTCTGACCCCGGATTTGGCCGAGAAATATTTCCTGATCGGCTATACGGCCAAGATTGCCGGAACCGAAGAAGGGGTCACCGAACCGAAGGCGACCTTCAGTCCCTGTTTCGGGGCTCCATTTATGGCGCTGGATCCGGCCGTATATGCCCATCTCCTTTCGGAGAAGATCAAAAAATATAAGGTCAACTGCTGGCTGGTAAATACCGGATGGATCAACGGTCCCTACGGCACTGGCGAAAGAATCAGTATTCAATATACCCGCTCTATAATTCGCGGTATTCTTGACGGCCACCTCGGCAAGGTTTCATACAAGAAAGACAGCCGTTTCGGTTTTG
Source organism: Candidatus Zixiibacteriota bacterium (assembly GCA_900498245.1). Lineage (NCBI taxonomy): Bacteria > Pseudomonadati > Candidatus Zixiibacteriota > Candidatus Zixiibacteriota bacterium. The sequence continues at coordinate 1,917,193 of LS998015.1, read as the reverse complement.
AGGTGCCGGAGCAGTGCCCGGATGTCCCGGCATATGTTCTCGACCCGGCGCAGGGCTGGTCCAACAGGGATGACTATAAGATTCAGGCCGACAAACTTGCCGCATCCTTTGAAAAAACGTATCTTGGATTCAGGAAAAAGGAAAACCCGGAGACGGCGGACGTTCCAGGAAGGAAATAAAAAGTATGGCGACAAGGATGAAACTGGGAGTATTAACCGGGGGCGGCGATTGCCCCGGTCTGAATGCGGTCCTGAGAGCGGTTGTCAAAACCGCCATTAATGACTATGACATGGAAGTGGTCGGATTCCTTGACGGCTACGAAGGGCTCGTTGAAAATCGTTACCGCAAACTGGCCTCGAACGATGTCTCGGGAATTCTCACTCTGGGCGGGACCATACTGGGGACCTCCAACCGGGCCGATCCTTTCCATTTCCCGGTTCTGCAAAACGACGAATATATTTATCTGGATCGCTCGACGCAGGCCCTGCAGAATTTCGAGCGGTTGGGGCTCGATGCCCTGATCGCCATTGGGGGGGACGGCACCATGGCGGCTTCAAACGGCATGGCCCAGAAAGGCCTTAATGTCGTCGGTGTTCCCAAAACGATTGACAATGATTTATTCGGGACCGATCAGACTTTCGGTTTCGACTCGGCGGTAGCGACCGCGGCCGATGCTATCGACAAAATTCACAGCACCGCCCAGGCTCATCACAGAGTGATGATTGTCGAGGTGATGGGCCGTTATTCCGGCTGGCTGGCGCTGGCCTCGGGAATCGCCAGCGGCGGCGATATCGTGCTGGTTCCGGAATTGCCGTATCAGATCGATGTCATCTGCGATAAAATTCGAACGAGAAATCGCGAAGGAAGGAATTTCAGTATCATCGTTATCGGTGAGGGGGCGAAAGCCGAAGGGGGTGATATGGTGGTCAAACGGATAATCGCCAACAGCCCGGACAAGGTTCGGCTGGGCGGAATCTCTAACCAGTTGGCGGCCCAAATCGAGGGGATAACGACTCTCGAGACGCGCGTCACCATTCTCGGTCATCTCCTGCGCGGCGGCGGCCCGACCGCCTTTGATCGGATTCTCGCCAGCCGTTTCGGTACGGCGGCCGTGCATCTTGCCCATAAAAAGAAATTTGGCGCAATGGTCGGTCTCCATGGTAATGAAATCGGACATGTGCCGATTGCCGATGTCGCCGGAAGAAATCGCAAAATTGAGCCCGATTCCTCGCTTCTCCAGACGGCTCTTTCACTCGGGACATGCATGGGTGTGGAATCTATCGACATCTTAAAGGGTCAGCCGCTCGCAACCTGAGTAAGTCAATATATATTAAACACTTAAGGTCCCTCTGGGACCTTTTGTGCTTTATGATTCAATTATCCTATTTGAATTGACTTTCTCCCCATAACATGATATTTTTGGTCTCTGAACGAGAGCATCGTTTGAAGAAAGGAACAACGAGAGATGTCAAATAAAATGCTGGCGGCGATGAAGACGAAACCTTCCGCCGGTGCCGAACTCGCGGAAATTGATATCCCCAAGCCAAAGCCGGATGAAGTCTTAATCAAGATCAAAGCGGCTTCGATTTGCGGAACCGACAAACATATTTACACCTGGGATAAGTGGTCTCAAGGGAGAATCAAACCGCCGATGGTGTTCGGGCATGAATGCTGCGGCGAAGTGGTCGAAGTCGGCGCGTACGTTAAAGGCATCAAAGTCGGTGATTATATCTCGGCCGAAACCCATGTCCCTTGCGGCCATTGCTTCCAGTGCCGGACCGGGGACATGCATGTTTGCCGCAACGTCTCCATACTCGGGGTTGACCGACACGGCATCTTTGCTCAGTATGCCGTCATCCCGGAAATCTGCTGCTGGAAAAATGATCCGTCCCTGCCGGTTGAAATCGCCTCGATTCAGGAGCCGTTCGGCAACGCCACCTACACGGTGATGGAAAGTAATGTCGGCGCCAAAAAAATTGCCGTTATCGGTGACGGTCCGATTGCGGCTTTTGCCTGCGGCATCGCCCGTGCGGTGGGGGCGGCCCGAATATACAATCTCGGCATGATCGAGTTCAATCTTGATATCTGCCGCAGAATGGGCGCGGACATAAGCATCAATGTCACCCGTGAAAAAAACTATCGGGAAAGAATCCTCGATGAAACCGACGGCGGCGTCGATGTGGTTCTCGACATGGCCGGCAATAAGGCGGCCGTGCATGACGGTTTCGCCATTCTGAGAAGAATGGGAACTTTCACGGCCTTCGGCATCGCTCCGGCTCCGTTTGAATTCGATATGGCCGAAAGCGTGGTCTTCAAGGGCGCCAAAATAATCGGCATCAGTGGCCGCAAGATGTTCGAGACCTGGTATCAATTGCGCAATCTGCTTGATTCGGGAAAAGTCGATCCGCGGCCGGTCATCACTCATCGCTTTCCTTTCAAGGACTTTATCAAAGCGATGGATATGGCGTCTTCAACCGAAGTTCCATCATCAAAAATCGTACTATTAATGGAATAAATTGATTATTATAAAAAACAGGCGTATTAAAAGATGTTCGTTAGTGAAATAAATCACAACCTCGGTCAGGCTTGAGGAGGAAAAGAGTGGCTAATATGGGACCATATGAGGATGTAAAGAATTCATTCAGTTGGGCTATATCGGAAAAGGAACTGGGATATCACAGCGGGGATATCCTCAATATCGGCGAATATTGCACCGACCGGATTTGCCGGATGGGGAAGAAGGATAAACTGGCCCTCATCTGGGAAGGGTTCAGCGGCGATGTCAAAAAATATACTTTCAACGATATGCGCCTACTGACCAACAGCATCGCCCATTTCCTGAAAGGATTGGGCCTTGAGCCGGGAGAGCGGGTTTGCCTTTTTATGGACAAAGTGCCGGAACTTTATTTCGGCTTCCTCGGCATATTGAAAATGGGCGCTATCGCCCAGCCGCTTTTTTCGGCTTTCGGCTCCGACTCTCTCCTGACGCGGCTGGAAGATGCCAAAACTTCCGCCATCATCACCCAGAAGAAGCATCTTCAGAAAGTGCGCAATATCCTGCCTCAGATGCCTTATATGAAGCATATTATTGTTGTCGATGACGACGGCTCCAAGCCGCTTAAGGAGCGGGAGATCGCTTTTCATATGGATAGTGTGGAAAGGATCGAGCATTTTGATATTTATCCTTCCCAAGCGGAGACCCCGTCGGTCCTGCATTATACTTCCGGCACCACCGGCAAGCCGAAAGGCGCTCAACATGTTCATTATTCCCTTATCGCGCAGTATATCACGTCCAAATATGTTCTCGATTTGCGCGACGACGACATCTACTGGTGCACCGCCGACCCCGGCTGGGTGACGGGAACCTCGTACGGTATCATCGGGCCGTGGGTCAACGGCATGACGCAGTGCGTCCTCGATAGCGGTTTCAAGGCGGAATCATGGTACAAATTCATCGCAAAATACCGGATCACCGTATGGTACTCTGCTCCGACCGCCATCCGCTCCCTCATGAAAGAAGGGGATGAAATCGTCAAAAAGCACGACCTTTCCTCCCTGCGGCATCTCTGCTCTGTCGGCGAACCGCTCAATGCCGAAGCGGTCATCTGGTCGAAAAAAGTATTCGGCTTGCCGTTTCTCGATACCTACTGGCAGACCGAAACAGGCTGCATTGTCATCTCCAATTATCCCGGCATGGCCGTCAAACCCGGCTCCATGGGCAAGCCGTTCCCCGGTATCGAAGCCACCGTTCTTGACCTCAAAACCTTTGGGCCGATCGAAAGACCCGGGATCGTCGGGCTGATTGCTTTGAAGCCGGGGTGGCCCTCGATGATGCGCACTTACTGGAACAATGAAATCACATACAAAAGCAAATTCAAAAACGGCTGGTATATCTGCGGGGATCGCTCCAGTATCGATGAGGAGGGGTATTACTGGTTTGTCGGTCGCGACGACGATGTCATCAATACCGGCGGCCATCTGGTCGGGCCGTTTGAAATCGAATCGGCCCTTTTGGAGCATGAAGCGGTGGCCGAATCGGCCGTGGTCGGCAAACCGGATCCGGTCAATATGGAGGTGGTCAAAGCGTTCATCACCCTTAAACCGGGATTCCTGGCCAGCAAGGATTTGGATCTGGCCATCATGAATTTTGTCCGCAAGCGGTTGTCGCCTCTGGCCATGCCGCAGGAAATAGAATTTGTCGATTCTCTGCCCAAGACCCGAAGCGGCAAAATCATGCGCCGCGTTCTCCGCGCCAAGGAATGGGGCGAGGAGATCGGCGATATTTCCACTCTCGAAAACGATATGTAATTTTAATATAAGGAGTAGATCATGTCCGAACTTAAGACTATCATTTTAAATTATGTCAAGAACGAGTACCTCGAAGAGGGCGACGACCGCGAAGTTAATTTTGATACGCCGCTCATTTCCGGCGGCATCGTCGATTCCTTCTCGATGGTGTCCTTGAAGCGGTTTCTGGAGAATAAGTACAATATTCAGATTCCCGACGCCAAAGCGTCACCGGAAGCGTTCGATACCGTCAACAACATCGCCAATCTCTTAAAAGAATTTAACGTGCAGTAGGTGATATATGTCATTTCCCGATGCCATTAGATCGATTTATCAGACCGAACTCGCCGGTATCAAAGAAGCCGGCATTTTCAAGGAGGAGCGGATCATCTGCGCTCCCCAGAATTCCGAAATTGAAGTGGAGTTCCCCATCGGCGCCTCCAAACAGAAAGTCATCAACATGTGCGCCAATAATTACCTGGGGCTCTCCTCGCATCCCGATGTCGTCGATGCCGCCCGCAAGGGACTCGACTTTCGCGGCTACGGGATGTCGTCGGTGCGCTTTATCTGCGGCACGCAGGATATTCATAAAGAACTGGAGCAGAAACTGACAACCTTTCTTGGCACCGAAGATACCATCCTTTTCCCGTCGTGCATGGATGCCAACGCCGGCGTTTTCGAAGCGGTACTGACCGAGCAGGACGTAATGATCGCCGACCGGCTGGTGCATGCTTCGATTGTCGACGGTATGCGGCTGTGCAAGGCGATGACCGACACTTTCAAGCACTCCGATATGGCCCATCTCGAGGAAAAACTTCAGTTGCACGAAAAAGCCCGGGTGAAACTGATTATTACCGACGGCTCTTTCTCGATGGACGGCGACCTGGCCAAGTTGGATAAAATTGTCGAACTGGCGGAAAAATATGGCGCGCTGGTGTTTGTCGATGACTCCCACGCCTCCGGCTTTATCGGCAAGACGGGAAGAGGCACCCACGAGCACTGCGGCGTGATGGGCAAAATCGATATTATCACCACCACTCTCGGCAAGGCGCTCGGCGGGGCCTCCGGCGGCTGTGTCTCCGGGCGGCGCGAGTTAGTTGAGATGTGCCGTCAGAAAGCCCGCCCGTACCTTTTCTCCAATACCATTCCGCCGGTGGTGGTTTCCGGCGCTATCCGGGTGCTCGATATTATCAGCAAAACCACCGAGCGGCGCGACAAACTGGAGAGAAACACCATCTTTTGGCGCAAGGGCCTGACCGAGGCCGGCCTGATTATCAAGGAAGGGGAGACCCCGATCGTACCGGTCATGCTCTTCAACGCCAAACTGTCGCAGGATTTCGCGCGGGACCTTTATGCCGAAGGGATCTATGCGGTCGGCTTCTTCTTCCCGGTCGTCCCTAAGGGCCAGGCCCGTATCCGCACGCAACTCTCGGCGGCGCACGAGATGCACCATCTGGAGAAAGCCCTGGCGGCCTTCACCAAAATCGGTAAGAAGTATGATATCCTGCATAAGACCAAACAGGAGATTATCGACAAGTACGGAATGTAGATACTTGTATTTCAATTCGCTTTTGTTATCGATTTTATGATTCACCGGCGGGTATTCGGGCCCGCCGGTTTCTTCTTGCGCCGCCGATGAGTATTTGTATTAATTAACATATAAAAGATTTTCGCCATGGGGGAATGACGTATGGGCGCCGATAAGATAAATCTGTCACGGAGAAATTTCTTTACTGCCGCTCTTGGCGCCGCCGGGTTGGCCGCTACCGGCCGGGCCAAGGACTATATCAGCAAAGAATACGATAAACCTGATTCGGCCGAAAAGCCGGTCATTTACCGCACTCTCGGCAGAACCGGTTTGAAAATCCCCATCATCAGCATGGGCGTCATGAACGCCGCTGTTCCCGAAGTAATGGCCGCCGCCTACGAAGAAGGGGTCCGGCTTTTCGACACCGCCGAATCGTACCAGATGGGACGCAATCAGGAGATGGTCAGACGGGTGGTGAAAACTCTCGGCATCCGGGACAAAGTGATAATCGGGACCAAAATCGAATTGCCGCGCGATTGGGATCACGTCGGCTCCGCAAAACTGAAAGATATAATAATTACGCGCGTCGAATCGTGCCTTCGTCAACTCCAGATGGATTATGTCGATATTTTTTATTTTCATGCCGTCGATGAAATCGCGCAGGTGCAAAACCCGGCGATCAAAGAAGCGATAAGCACCCTCAAAGAACAAAAGAAAATTCTCTTCGCCGGCGTCACCACCCATGCTGACATGGCCGAGGTGATGAACGAAGTGGCCCGCGACGGTTTCTATGAGGTCGTCGAGGCGATGATCAATTTCGCCCTGTCATCGGACAGGAAATTATTCGAGGCGATCAAGAACGCCGCCGCCTCCGGGGTCGGCATTATCGCCATGAAAGCGTTCTGGGGCGGAATAGAAAAGCCGAGTCTGGAAAATGCATCATGGATAAAGAAATATACCGCGCCTGTGATCGCTTCGGCCTCGCTGAAGTGGGTCATGAGAAACGAAAATATCACGACCAATATTCCCGGCTTCACCAATTTCGAACATCTGAAGCAGGATTTTGCCGTGGCCCGCGATCTGGAGTACACCTCCGAGGAAAAACGGTTCCTTGATGATCAGGGCGCCCGCCTCGGGTTCGATTTCTGCCGCCAATGCCGAAGTTGTCTGGCGTCCTGTCCGCATGATGTCGAAATTCCTACCCTGATGCGGACCTATATGTACGCCGCGCAATACGGTAACTTACTGCAGGCCCGCACCACGCTTGACGAAATCCCGCCCGATAATTCTATTCGCAACTGTCTCTCATGCAGTACCTGCCTTGCCCGATGCGCCAACGACGTCAAAATCTCCCGCCGGATAGAATTTCTGAAAGAAATCTATTGCTGAGTATTCGTTATTCCAATCTTGTTTCATTGCAGTAATGTCATTCCGGGCTTGGCCCGGAATCCATTTCCTCAATAATGTCGTTCCCGCGAAGGCGGGAATCCAGCATTGCCCATAACCTTTTGTCCCACAATATATGAAATAAAACCGAGCCGATTGATTTTCACCGTAAGTGGATGACCTGTATAGGCATGCGGGATATTTGGGTTCGCTTTCTGATACAAAAGGGGGACCTATTTTTTGCATGTTTTCGCTCAAATGGTTGAACGGGCGGAGATTACGACAATCTTTAGGTTCATTTTTGCGTGATAATTGCCAGGCGCCAAGACCGATCGGTTTTTGATAATTTGCGGACACAATTATAAACCTCGCTGTACCTATTGGCCCCGTGAACCTATGCACATCAGATTGATGCTGTAATTGTACGCTGAGGCAAAAGAAATGTCAGGACCGAAGACGGTGCCGACCTAAAAGGCATCCTAAAGAAGATGTCGAAGCCACAAGGGTTTCGACCTACCATTGGCTGATTCAACAATTGACAATATTGTTGCGTCAATTATATTGTTTGTACTTGGAATCGGGACAGGAATTTATGTGCAAATATATGCAATGATGCAAAGTAACAATGGCGTTTTGTTTTTGCTCAAAGTTTTGAAAAATAATATTTATTGAAAGGAAATGACATTCTGATAAGAATAACAATTATAATCTCTCTATTATTGATTTTTGTCGGCTGTAACAAGCATTCCCGGCCCACACCGCCTGACGACGGTGAGTTGTGCTATGTTCAGATTGATGATAATCCGGCCTGGAGCCCCGACGGGCAGTATATCGCCTATTATCATTACGGTGTCACGGCGATAAGCGATGACAGTTGTGAGCCGCTGGCCATGGACTATACCAAAGCGGGGATATGGATAATGAATGCCGACGGCTCCGATCCCCATCTTCTCGTCCAGGGGGCAAATTTCCCGGCATGGAGTGCCGACTCCAAGTGGCTGGTTTTCATGCGTGGATATATATGGAAAATGAAGATTAACGGCGACAGCGCCACGCAGTTGACATTCCGACGCGCCTTCTGGCAACCGAATATTTCACCGAATCAGGATCGGGTCGCAGTCTATAACACTCTGGACGATTCTGCCGGCATATGGATAACCGATTTCGAGGGCAAAGATAACCTCTCATATTGGGGTGGAGGCGCTGGCCCCCAGTGGCACCCATCTGGGGAGAGCTTGTTTTACAGTATTGCCCGATCGGGTTATTGGATTGAAAGTTTTGATCGCTCCGGGAAAAGGAAAATCATGGATCCTATGGGTAATATGGTTGTCGAAAAAATAGATTTTAATTTGTCTTCCGGGATGATTGTAACGGCCGCCGACGGCAATATATCTACTTTCGACATAAATGGAGGGAATCTCAGGAGAATATTAACGGGGGGAGCCTCGGGACCGGTCTGGTCGCCCGATGGTCAATATATTGCTTATACCGGATTATCTGGTGGAAAATTTATTTCAATATGGGCAATGAAATCTGATGGATCGGAAAGGAAGCAATTAACAACTTTCATACCATAACTATTATTAATTTGGGGAGGAAATGTGAAATCTATCAAGGCGCGGGCCATTATTCTATTTTTGCTTATCTTCATTCTCTGCGAAATCTTAACCGGGTAACCCACCCCTTGGGGTGGGCGATCATAACCTCACACAGTTCTGCGGGGTCTTGGTCCGGCGGGCAGACTAAAGTCTGCCGCGCACATATTGTAGGGGTCGACCTGTGTGTCGACCCGGGAAAAGGGCGGACACGCCGGTCCCCCCTACAACAGCTCAGGCAGATAGGATATCTGTCGAACACATTATTTCAGCACGGTGCAATTTCGATATCATTTCGATGTGCCTCGGTTAAAAGAGCCAATAGGTACAGAGAGGTCTATAAATATGTCAATATATTATCAGAAGCCGATCGGTTTTCACGCTCGCCTATTAAAGCATAAATTTGCGCCAAAACCGGGTAACCCACCCCTTGGGGTGGGCGGACATAACCTCACACAGCTCCGCGGGGTCTTGGTCCGGCCTTAGGACAGCATGTGACCCCGCGCTTGTACGATTCAAAATCCTCGACTTCATTCGACTGCAGGGTCACGCCCCCATAAAATGGGACCCAAGACCCTGCGGAACTGCAAATGTAGGGGTCGACCTGCGTGTCGACCCGGGAAAAGGGCGGACACGCCGGTCCGCCCCTACAATGGCTCGGGCAGATAGGATATCTGCTGCACACATTATTTCAGCACGGTGCAATTTCGATATCATTTCGATGTGCTTCGGTTAAAAGGGCCAATAGGTACAGAGAGGTCTATAAATATGTCAATATTTTATCAGAAGCCGATCGGTTTTCACGCTCGCCTATTAAAGAATAAATTTGCGCCAAAAGATTGCCGTAATCTTCTTCCGTTCAATCGGATAAGAGAAAAGATGCAAAAAATGGGGCCCCCCTTTGTATCAGAAAAGCGAAGCCAAATCTCCAGTATCCATATACCGATCAATTACTTACACCCAAAAATCGATTGGCTTCATTTCCATTTATGAAAAGCTATCTTCTTGCTCCGCAACGGGTACCCCACCGCTTACGGTGGGCGGCAGAAAGACGTTTGATGGCGCGGGAAAACACCCCCAAACCCCGAATAGCCGCGCCGCCCGTCCCAGAGTTTGGGGGTGGCACCCAAGGGGCAGACCGGGCACAGGGACAAACAATAGGTGGGCCGGACATTCTTGTCCGGCTCCCTGGCGGAGGGCAGGAATGCCCGCCCCACCTTTGGGGGAATTTGCATCGGCCGATAAAAAAAGGCCGGACGCATAGATCCGCACCTACGGGTGCCGCGGGGATCGGAAAGGAAAATATTCTTTTGATATCGGAAAAAATGACGTAAATTTGTCCGGTATTAAGGAGGTTGTTATGTATGCCAGAGTCAAATTCGATCTGAGCCAGGAAGTCTCCAAAATCAGGGAAGCCGGGCTCTACAAAGACGAGCGGATTATCCTGACCGACCAGAAACCGGATATCCGGGTCACCTATCCGGTCAATTCCGAGCCGCGCGAAGTGATAAATTTTTGCGCCAACAATTATCTGGGACTCGCCAACCATCCCGATCTAATCCGGGCCGCCCACGAAGCGCTCGATAAATACGGATTCGGGCTATCGTCGGTCCGCTTTATCTGCGGCACGCAGGACCTCCACAAAACGCTGGAAAAAAAGATTACCGATTTTTATCGTACCGAAGACACCATTCTTTATTCCTCCTGTTTCGACGCCAACGGCGGACTGTTCGAATCGCTTCTCGGGCCGGAGGATGCTATTATCACCGATTCGCTTAATCACGCCAGTATCATCGACGGGATCCGTCTCTGCAAGGCCAAACGGTATATCTATGATCACGGCGATATGCAATCGCTGGAGCGGACCCTCAAACGGGTGCGCGAAGGGACCGATGTCTGGGAAGGAACCGGCCTCGATAAAGAACCGACTCCGGTCAGAAATATTATCATTGTCACCGACGGGGTTTTCTCGATGGACGGCGATATCGCCAAACTGGTCGAAATTGTCGACCTGTCGAATTATTATTGCGCGATGGTGATGGTCGATGATTCCCACGCCACCGGTATTCTGGGAAAGACCGGACGGGGCGCGGTGGAGCATTGCGGGGTTCTGGGTCGGGTGGAGATTATTACATCGACCCTGGGTAAAGCGCTGGGAGGAGCCTCGGGCGGATTCACCACCGGCCGTAAAGAAGTGATCGAGTTATTAAGACAGAAATCCCGTCCCTACATATTTTCCAACACCCTGCCGCCGGCGCTGGTGGCGGCCGGAATCGCCGCTTTCGACCTTCTCGACAAAACCAGCGATTTACGGGAACGGTTAATGGAAAACACGCGGTATTTCAGGGAAGAAATAACTAAACGGGGATTCGATATAATCGAAGGCACTCATCCAATCGTGCCGATTTTGTTCCGCAAATTCAACAACGACGTCGAACTGGCGCAGAAAATCCCGAGGGAGTTGTATGAAGAAGGGATTTATGTGGTCGGATTTTTCTATCCGGTGGTGCCGCGCGGCAATTCCCGTATTCGGGTGCAGATATCGGCGGCCCACACGCGGGAGCATCTCGACCGGGCGCTGGACGCGTTCACTAAGATAGGGAAGAAGTACGGGGTGATTTAGAGTTCCCGGCAGCTGGACGAGTGGCCGCGAGGGTCGCCCCTACGAGTTATGGTCGTGATATTTCAGATAATCGCGGCCCTTATCGGTTAGATCATAATAAGTATGATTGCGGTGCTTGATCCACTTGTTCTTGACAATATTCTTGCGGTACTGCACCATGACTGGCTCCACCCGTTCCAGAAGCGACATTTGGCGCAATTTGCGATGACGCTCAAAGACCGTTTTATCGTCGAGATTTAGGAGCGCCGCCACCGCCAGAGAGTAATCGATCCCCATTCTATAATGATGCGCCAGAATGTCAAAGTCAATCTCGTCGAGAGATGAGTAGTCGTCACCGGGGATAAATTCATCATTTTGAATAATATCCGGCCAGTCGAGCGACACCAGTCTTGAGGTCTCTGCTTTCGCCAGATTGGGGCAGTCGGATCTGTGAACTTTGATAAAATTGTCGTGGCTGTAGTAACCGGTGATCAAGTCATCTTCGGCCGGTTGACAGCAATTGGCCAGAATATATTTCTCTTTCAATTTCACTCGGCGCAACCAGTTTGCGGTCAGCGGGACCTGGCGGTAAAATTGGTCAAAGAATCAATTTTGAGAATTCATCGTATGGTATCACCGGCCAGGTTTCGGTCTCCAGAATTCCTTTGCTGTTGATCATCGACGCCGTCCGAAAAGCAACGGCCTGATCGGCGGTCTCGAATATCGCCAGATAGTCATAGCGGCCCAAGGTGGCATAGAGACTGGATAATTTTATGTTATTGAGGGCGAAGACTTCAAAAGAGTTGTTAACCTGTTGGGATAAATCCGCGTGCATTTTTTTGGCATTGGGATTGATAGTCATAGCCATGATAAAAGTCGCCACAACCGTTCCTCCTCTCCAAATGAGTTATATAAAATTATAGCGCAACGCCAAAGGGCGGTCAATATAAAAGAAGATATAAAGTTACGGCAAAAATGATGAAAATTCTCTGCGGAAATTATCGTAGAGCGCCGGCGGAATCACATAAGTGTCGGCAAATCCGGGGATACGACAATAAGCCCGAGGAGATTTATCGCCGATCGGCGCGAATTCAATGGTTTGGGACTGTCCGTTATTCATATTTATATGAATGGTCAAATCGGGGGGATCAAAATGGACCAGACCGGAGTCGGCTATACTGATGAAATCGGTTGCTTTCAAATGGCATATTTGCATCAGGAAGTTTTTTACTTTCAGGGAATCGGCTTGAAGTGAATCGCGGTACGGCTTTTTGGCAGCATACCACTGGGATGAAGATTTATCGATATGGTAGGCCCTGTCGCCATAATCAAATTCAACCGCTTCGACGCTGTCCGGGTTAAGCGCGACAATGGTGCGGTTCAACCATTGGTTATGTTTACGATTGAAAATATAGGTAATTAATCCGTCGGCGAGATAGACTTCTTTTGAATCCGGCTTGCGGACGTACGTATGGGCGAAATCAGGTGACATCTTGCCGATGAAGATAGATGCCAGAAGTTGATCATTATTATAGAATTGTATTAAATTACCCGTAGCGCTGTCGACCAGAAAATCTTTTTGGCGCTCGGGGTTTTCCGAAATAATATTGCCGACTTTCATTTCCCCGGCGGCGGCGATCATGGTTTCGACGGCATTGCTGTCGGTCAAACGGGGCGGGTTGCCTTCAAGGATCCATTTGCCGTCGATCAGCCGAAAATCCAGAGTATCATCAACAGAATTAATCACAATATGATTGATTTGAGCGGGGTCGATTTTCAGAAAATTTGCAGATTCTTTGGGCGCAATACTTTTTGATTCCATGCGGCTATGGGTGAGCCAGACCGCGATAATGACCAGAAGAAAGATGGCGGGAATGATTATTCTTTTCATTAGAGAACCTTCCGCCTCCGTGCCCGCTTGAATTGCCACCTGATCAGACCGAATAAAATGACGGCAAAAGGCATGGCAAACATATTGATGTATTTGACGATTGTCTTGGTACTATCTGAGGTTTCTTCAAGTATTCGCGACCCGACCTGTTTGGAGCGGATGGCAATCAGTCCCTTATCCTGCGTCATCCAGTCGGCCATATTAAGAAGGAGGGCGAAGCCGGTCTGATTGCTCCGATTATCGTCATCGATGAAAGTACCGTTGCCAATGGCGATTATGCGTCCGTCGGAGGTAGAATATACCGGTTCGGGCGGACGGGAGGTATTTATGGTATCGGTCCCCTGATAAGGGGGGATGGAACGATTTTCAAAAAAGCTATGCAGGGTGCCGCTGATGACGACTCCGAGCGGCAGAGTTGAGCGATTAAAGTCCTCGGCCTGAAATTTTCTTTCCGGGGTGATATCCGCCGGGTAACCGACAAGACCGGAGTGTTCCGAGGAGGAAAAAAGAATCTCGCGTCTTTCATCAGACGGAACCGGCATGGAAATATCTATGGGACTGATGAAGGCCATCCCCAGCGATTTGAAATCCTTAACAATCGTGATTTTAGGATTGAAATCCGAAATAGCGATGAAGAAGGGATATTTCACGATGCTCTGCATCTGGTACTGGCCCATCTGTCGGATGACCGGAATCATATTGCATTGAGCATCAATGGCAAGACTGTCTTTGATACCGAAGCCATAATTGATCATGAGAGAATCCAGACCGGTATTGATGGGAGTGGCAATGGCCTGATTGAGATCGATATTAAATCTGTCAACCAGAAAAACAACACGGCCGCCGCGCATGAGGTACTGGTCGACAAGGTATTTTTCATATTCCGAGAAGGGTTGTTTGGGCGAAATTATGAAAAGGACATTTATATCCTGGGGAATCGATTTCTGATTTTTCAAATCCAGGAATTGGACCTTATATTCCTTTTGGAGCATCTGGTACGCCCACTGCAGGCCCTTGGAAAGACTCGGTTCCTCGTGACCGGAAGTGAAAGCGATAGACGGCATTTCCTTCGAGATGAGTCTTTTGATGGCGCTGGAAAGATCATATTCTAGATTATCGGTATTTTCAATAAAGGGAAGAACTTCCTGTTTATCCCCGTAAAGAAGAACAAGCCCCTTGTATCCTTTAATAAATTCGGTTTTGTCGTTGCGAAAGACATTGAACTGCAGGGGCGGTATCCGGTATCCCTGCACTTCCTTTTCGCGATCGGCCTTGACCGGATCAATAAACTCGTAGTGGAGGTAGCCGTGCGAATAGGCCTTGTAGTCATCGAGCAGGTCTTTCAAATAGCGGGCATCATTATTGTGGGGGGCCGGCAAGTCATCGGTAAAAAATACTTTGATGTTCAAGCGATCGGTCAAGCCGCCCACAAGATCTTTGGAAGTCTGGGAAAGTGAATAGATTTTGTTATCTGTCAGGTCAACCCGCGAGAAGAGGTTAATCGAAATCAGATTAATCACAAGCAAGATAGCCGCAATTATAAGTATCAGGACGCCGGCGCTGGATTTGGTTTTTATGACTTTTGAGGCGAATAGTTTCATTTCCATTTCCTGCTTTCAATGGTCTGGACGGTCAAAAACAGAAAGAAGAAGATGAGGGAGAGATAATAAATAATATCCCGGCTGTCGATGACTCCCCGAGCGATATTATTGAAATGATAATCAATGGATAAGTATTCCAATATGGTGGCCATAAATCCGGGGAAGAATATCACGACCTTGTCCAATAAAAACAGGGCGAATATAATGACGAAAGAGACAATAAAGGCGACAATTTGATTCTGACTCAAAGACGAAGTAAAGATGCCGATGGAGAGATATACGCCAACAATCAAAATTAATCCCAAATAACCGCCCAGCGTGGCGCCCAGATCGGGCTGGCCCAGAATCGATATGGTGATATAATGAACCAGGGTCAGCAATAAGGTTATTATTATAAGAAGATAGGCGGCCAGATATTTTCCCAGCACCAATTGCCATTCTTTCACCGGCAGGGTCAACAATATTTCAATTGTACCCAACCTCTTCTCCTCCGAAATAAGGCGCATCGAAACCGCCGGAATGAAGAATAGGAGGATGAAACGGACAATACTGAAAAGGGTTCGGAGATCCGGGGAATTGCTTAGAAAAAGCGAGGTTGAAAACTGCCATCCGGCAATCAGGAGAAAGAGGGTTATGACAACATAGGCCACCGGGGAATCGAAATAGGAGCGAAATTCCTTCCGGGCAAGAGCAATCACTTGCTGCATATCACTCCTCCCTCCCGGTTAGTTTGCGGAAGACATCCTCCAGAGATATTTCCTCCCGCTTCATTTCCAGAAGGATGGAATCGGTCGATTTACACAGATTGAAAATGGCCTCCCTGGGGTCCGTGCCTTTATCCGCTTCTATTTCAAGTTCCGCCAAATTGTCGTTCAGATGGCGGGTGCCTATGATACGATCCACGCCCGGCAGGCGAGACAACTGGTCATTGAATGGGCCAATGTTATTTTTGACTTGAATTGATATCCGCGCCTTGCCCTCAAATGAAGCCTGCAATTCCTCGGGGGTGCCATCGGCAACGATTTTACCTTCGTTTATAATCAACACCCGGTTGCAGGTCGCTTCAACCTCGGGAAGAATATGCGAACAAAGTATAATGGTTTTTTCTTTTCCCAATTCCCTGATAAGGTTGCGAATCTCGATGATCTGATTGGGATCCAAGCCGGCCGTCGGTTCATCTAAAATTAAGATTTCAGGATTATGGACAAGGGCCTGAGCCAAGCCGACCCTCTGACGATATCCCTTGGAAAGTTCTCCAATATTTTTATAAAGGACATCGCCCAAGCCGCATCTTTCTATGACGGTTTTAATGCGAAGACCATTCTGGGAAATTTCGGCGGCCCGCATCTTCTGAATAAATTTTAGATAATCAACGACGTTCATATCCAAATAGAGCGGGGCGTTTTCAGGTAGATAGCCGATTAATTTCCGGACTTGCAGAGAATCGGTCAAAGCATCATGATTTTCAACTTGAACAGATCCGGACGTGGGGGACAAATAGCAGGTAATAATGCGAACCGTGGTGCTCTTGCCGGCCCCGTTTGGTCCGAGAAAGCCAACCACGGTCCCTTTGGCAATTTCAAAGGAAACATTATTAACAGCCAAGGTCGGACCGTAATATTTTACCAGATTCCGGACGGATATCATAATAATCTAAAAATTTTGCCTATTTAGCCGCACAAAATACAAAAATTTGAACGAAAGTCAACTAACTTCAATTTCGTTTCTACCAATGAAATATTACATGGTTCCAAAATTATTTTAATATTGTCTATAGGCTTAATTCATTCTAAAATGGACAGGTTATTAACCGATTAACGGGGTTTTTATGACATCTTATGTGACTTGGGTGGTGGGAAATCCGCTTTTATCGGCGGCTATTCAATTTGCAATTCTCGGGACTCTGGGCGAAGTAATTTCCTTTAGTTTAAAGAGAAAAAGGCCGGCTCTGCCCTGTAATCAGATCCAACTTGCGGCCAAGATATTAGCATGGGCCATTTTGGGGATTGTCATTAAATATGGTTTTACAGGAATGACAGGCTTCACCCGGGCTCTTCTGGAGCATAATCTGCTGCCCTCATTCATGGTCGCGGGTGTGGGATTCGGCTTTGCGGTATCTGTCATGACAAATTTTTTTTTCGGGCCGCAAATGATGTTTTTTCATCGCCTCGAAGATAATTTAATATTATGGGAATGGAATATGGAAGGGCTAAAGAAGGCATGGTGGACCTTGATCTGGTTCTGGATACCGGCGCATACGATAACGTTCAGTCTGCCGAAAGAATTTCAGATAGGATTGGCAGCGATATGGTCGCTGGCGCTGGGGATCATATTGGGTCTGGCGAAAAAACAATAGCGCGAGGCAAATTATGAGGCACTTTCCCCTGATACTAATAATTTCTTTGTGCTGGGTTTTGTCGGAGATCCTTCTGGCGGTGATTAGGAAGTCGAGGGGAGAGGGGGCCGGCAAATTAGACAAGTCATCATTTCGTTTGCTCTGGCTGGTTATTGTTCTGGCCATCACAGCGGGAGTATCTATTGCGACAAAAGGGATCGGACTGGTGCAGGCAGCGCGCCAGATAGCGGCATATCTAGGGATTTCACTTATCCTGGCAGGTTTAGTTATAAGATGGGTGTCGATCATAACGCTGGGAAAATACTTCACAGTTAATGTAAATATATCAGCCGGCCACACAATTATAAAGAGCGGGATATATAAGTATGTAAGGCATCCGTCCTATAGCGGAAGTCTCTTGTCATTTTTGGGGTTGGGCATTTATTTTTCTAATTGGGCAAGCCTGGTGGTTATTTTCATTCCGATTACCGCTTCCTTTATTTACAGAATTAAAATTGAGGAAAAGGCGCTTAAGATTAAGTTCGGTCGGGAATACGAAGAGTATTCGTCGAAGACAGCCCGCTTGGTCCCCGGCCTGTTTTAAATTTAAAAGGGTCGGCTGACAGAGCCGACCCTTTAGATGTCTTAGCGACCAGGACGCTTAGAAGCGTCTTCCGCCGCCACCACCGCCGCGATTTCCGCCACCGCCGAAGCCACGGCCACCGCCGCGACCTCCGCCACCGCCGAAACCGCCACGGCCACCGCCGCCACCTTCGCCGCGAGGACGGGCTTCATTGACGTTGAGAACGTTGCCGTGCATTTCCTTGCCATTAAGACCGGCGATAGCCGCCATGCCTTCTTCCTTGCTGCCCATTTCCACAAATCCGAAACCTCTCAGCTCGCCACTGAATTTGTCCCGAATAAGGTTGATGCTGGAAACCCGACCAAAGGCTTCAAACATTTCGCGGAGGTCGCCCTCCTCCGTCTCGCGCGGCAGGTTGCCCACGTAGATATTCATTCATTACTCCAGATTTGGTTTATCCTTGAAGAATTCTTTTTCCAAGCATTCTCGCGACAAAAGATAAACGCGTTCTTGCGCACTATTGCGCTTTCGTCTCCAGGTTAAGTTTTGACAAGATTAAATCCTGAAAAAAACTGTAATTAGGAGCACTTTGGTTACTCTAAATATATTGGTCTAAATATGTCTGTCAATAACATTTACAATTTTTTAAAGGAATCCCAAACCGGGGCAAATCCATCAGATTACTGAAATATTCCTGCGGGGGACCCAGCCTTTTTGGTCATTCTTGTTTCGACACCAATACCATCCGCTCTCTTCTTTCAATATTATGAGTCGCTCACCAGTTGATACGGACAATTCGGTGGCATCGTAGTCACGAAGCAAAATGGCGCGATTATGATTTATGCTAATATAATTTTTTGGCACCCAGCCGCTTTTGCCACAGAAGTTTTTACACCAGATCCAGCCCGGGTATTCAGTATCTTCTTTTCCGATAAGCAAGGTGTCGCCCTCGAAAGCAATCAAGGGATCGGGGTATGCCGCTTTATAATCTTTCTTTACCAGACAAAATTCGCTATCGGAATCTGTTTTTTTATACATAATGAGGTCAATAGGCCATTAATTCCTCCGCAATCCTGACCAGTTCGGGGATTTGCGGCAGGCAGAGGGAATCACCGTCAAGACCATAGGCGACTCGAGCATCGCGGGCGGTTATAAGGCGGATCGGGGCATCGAGGTAGTCAAACAGGTTATCCGCAATATAGGCGGATATGGTGGCGCCTACGCCGCCGTGAAAGCGATCTTCAGAAACGATAATGGCTCGGGAACAATCTTTGACAGCCCGATTTATGCTTTCCCAATCGATCGGTTTAACTGTTCTCAAATCCAGAATCCTTGCATTTATATTTTTTTCCGCGAGCATATCAGCGGCCCTGAGGGCCATAGGCAGAGTAATGCCATAACTTATGATGGCCAAATCCTTCGCTTCATCGTTATAGATCTTCGCGTTGCCGAAAGGGATAGTCTGCTCAATAGGAGGGTATTTTGCCAGGATATTGTGTCCGTCCCAATCGCGTCGATTATACAATGCAACCGCCTCGCAAAAGAGAACCGGGTCACCGCAGACAAGGGCGGTACGAAGAAGCCCGGCGGCGTCAGCGGCGTTTGAAGGAACGACCACATGAAGACCGGGAATGTTGATGAATGCACCAAGATTGGCTTCGGAGTGCCACATCGCTCCGGCACCCTGTTTATAGCCGCCATAGGAAGTCCGAATCACCATTGGTAAATTGACTCTGGCATTTGATCTCTGGTAGGCCGTCGAGATGCGATCCTTCAACTGCTGGTAGCCGGGGCTGATATAATCCAAAAACTGGATTTCAGGAAAGGGAACTCGTCCCTGATAGGAATGCCCGACGGCCCGACCCAGAATGCCGGCCTCATCAAGAGGGGTATTAAAAACTCTTTCCGGCCCAAAAGCCCGCTGCAGGTTTTGGGTAACTAGAAAGACACCGCCTTTACCTTTGAGGTGATCGAGTATGGCCGCGCCCTTCTCGAACATTTCGCGGGGAAAATCGGCGACATCTTCGCCGAAAAGGAGAGAGTCCTCAGTCATAGTGAAGATGTCAAAAAGGGTATAATTTATGGCTTTGCGCAGAGTCATCGGCGGCTGATGTTCGGGCAATTCGGCGGTACTGAAATATCCCTTTTTATGAAATTCAGCATACTTCTTGGCTCTTATATCCGCCCTTTTTTGGACAAGTTTTTGCCACCGGTCACGCGCGGTTTCGACGCGATAACTATACACCTTTGTGATAATGTCGGTCATGGTTTTGGGGCGAATATCAGAAGTTACTTCGGCGGAAATGACTTTCACATCGGAATCGATTTTATCGAACATCCCTACAAGTTCGTCGACAGTGAAGAGGCCGTCTTCAATAAACGCCCGGGCGGTTTTGCGCAGGGGATCGTTTTCGATATGATATTGTTGTTCATCGGGGGCCATATAATAACTCTGATCATCGGAACCGGAATGTGATTCCATTCTGACGACATTTATATTGGCAATGGCGGGCCCGAGACCAGAACGGCAATGATCCAGCATGGCCTGGAAATCGGCAATGGATGCTTTTATGTCGGTTCCGTCGAAATTTTTGATAAGCAGACCGTATTTCTGCATACCTATGTAGCAAGATGTTGGATTGCCATCAGGAAATTGCTCTTTGACGCTGGTGGCAATTGCCCAGCCGCAATTGTATATGCCGAAGATATTGGCGGTCCGGTGGAAAGTGGAATAGAATACAGCCCGACCGAATTCGGGGGATGAGGTGGCTCCTTCGCCGATAGCGCAGAAGACAATGGCATCTTTTTTAAAACGTCCGCCGGGGGAGTCCGACAAGTCCCCGTTTATGGGTGTCGAATTTTTTATGGCATCGCCCAGACCGGCCGCTTCCATGGCGTGGGAGCCGGTGGGAGAGGCCTGCGGCAATATCGCCAGATCGGGATAGGAGGAATGAGATTGCTGAAGCATCCCGCCTGTAGCGGCGGAACGGGGGTCGCCGGTCGCCTCCAGAAGTTTCTCTTTAATAGAGACCCCGCGATAGAGGTCAAAGGCCTTGTTGCGATAGTAGCCGATGAAGGGATCGCCGGGGCGGAGGGCACGGGCGGCGACAACATCAATGAGTTCTTTGCCGCCGCACCCGATAAAAAATTTCGAGATCCCTTTACGAAGATATATTTTTTCCTCCAGTTCAATCCTTCGAGCCAAGACCATAGTGTGGTACATTTTTAAAAGAGTCTCCTGATCGAGACCACCGTAGTCATCCAGCGAGGGACTGGTACGAGATGATTTTAAAGTCTTGATATAGTCTCTAACTTCATAAAATGCCAATACTCGACCTCCATTCTAAAGCATCTAATATTTATTGTAACAAAATCACGGTGAATTTGGTCAAATTTACATTGGTTTTTTGGGAAAATCTACATTTTTAGTGTTAAATGCCCCGTATCAGGCCCCGGGAACGGCAAGCCTAGTAATAATACGGTCAACGAGAAAGAAATCATATTGTATTGATAATAATGCGAATACTGCGACAATATAAATTATTACTTTAAGATGCATCTACAAAATATCTGCGCCCATTAAGACTCAGACGGATTAAGATCAATCCTCTTCGTACTTGGCTTTGAGAGACTCCACAATATTGGGATCGGCCAGAGTAGTCACATTGCCAAGGGCGCGACCTTCGGCTATATCTCTCAAGAGGCGTCTCATGATTTTGCCCGAGCGAGTTTTGGGAAGGTCGCCGGAGAATATAATTTTTTCCGGAACGACAAATTTGCCGATTTTTTTGGCTACCCAATCGGATAGTTCTTTGCTCATGCCATTGTCGGTTCCGAATCCTTCTCGGAGGCTAATGAATGCTACCAAGCCCTGTCCTTTGATTTGATGGCTCACACCAATGACGGCCGATTCGGAAACGGCCGGATGTTCAACAAAGACCGATTCCAATTCGGCGGTTCCAATGCGATGCCCGGAGATATTGACAACATCGTCGACGCGTCCGAGAATCCAAAAGTAGCCGTCTTCGTCACAACGAGCCCCATCGCCGGGGAAATAAATTCCTTTCCATTTGGACCAATAGGTTTGCTTGTATCGCTCCGGATCGCCGTAAATGCCGCGCAACATTCCCGGCCAGGGCTTGCGGATAGCCAAGTAGCCGGCGTCAACTTCTTTGCCGTCGTCAGACAGGATGGTTGCATCAATACCGAAAAACGGATTCGTAACGGAGCCGGGTTTGGTGACAGTACACCCCGGCAGCGGGGATATCATTATGCCTCCGGTTTCGGTCTGCCACCAGGTATCAACTATGGGGCAACGTTTATTACCAATATTTTCATGATACCAAACCCAGGCCTCCGGATTGATTGGTTCGCCGACCGTTCCGAGGAGACGCAAAGAGGAAAGGTCATACTTTTCCGGCCAATTCGAGCCCCATCGCATGAAAGTCCGGATGGCTGTCGGGGCGGTATAAAAAATGGTGACACCATAACGCTCAACCAGTTCCCAAAAACGGCCCTTATTGGGCCAATCGGGAGAACCTTCATAGAGGAGACAGGTGGCCCCATTGGCAAGAGGGCCATAGACAACATAACTGTGGCCGGTTACCCAGCCGATATCAGCGGTGCACCAGAAAACATCTTCAGGGCGCATATCGAAGACCAGTTTGGTAGTCAGATAGGTATAGACCATATATCCGCCGGTCGTATGAATAATTCCTTTCGGCTTGCCGGTGGTTCCACTAGTGTAAAGGAGAAAAAGCATATCCTCGCTGTCCATTTCCTCAACCGGGCATTGCATGGAAGCGGAATCCATCAGGCGATGATACCAGTGGTCGCGCCCCTCGCGAATATGGCAGGGGAAATTCATATTTTCGGATCGCTTAATAACAATGACATCCTTGACACAGGCCAGGCCGTCAACGGCCTCATCGATGATATTTTTCAAAGGAAGAACATTGCCGCGGCGCCAGGAGCCGTCGGAGGTGATAACAAGTTTGGCTTCGCAATCGAGGATGCGATCGCGAATCGAATCGGCGGAAAAGCCGGCGAAAATCACAGTGTGGACGGCGCCGATGCGGGCACAAGCCAAGAGACTTATCGCCAATTCCGGAATCATCGGCAGATAAATGGCAACGCGATCCCCCTTTTGAATTCCCAATTGTTTCATAACATTAGCGAATTTATTCACTTCCCGGGCCAAATCCCAATAGGTCAGGACGCGGCGGTCGCCCGACTCGCCCTCCCAAATCAACGCCGCCTTATTGCGGAGGGAAGTTGAAAGATGACGGTCGAGGCAATTGTACGAGATATTGGTCCTGCCACTTTCAAACCATTTATAGAAGGGGGGATTATCGGCGTTGAGAACTCTGTCCCATTTTTTAAACCAGTGCAATTCTTTGGCGGCATCGGCCCAAAAAGCTTCGGGATTCTCGATGCTTTTTCTATAAAGGTCAAAATACTCCTGAAATGACTTAATATAACTGCGACGGCGAAATTCATCAGAGGGGGCAAAACGGCGCACTTCCTCCAAAATGGTCTCGAGTTTTTGGTCTTCCGGCATGATATCAGCCCGTCCTTTCATAAACCGGGTTAACGGAAAATTTTGAATTCCAAATATATACGAGATTAATTTTATCCTAATTTAATATAAAAATTGCTTAAGCAAACGAAAAAGCGGCCGTATTGAAAACGGCCGCTTGCAGATAACCCTGACTCTGACCGCAAAAGCAGGGTGCTCTCAGGTCAATGTCATTTGGGAACAAGATTAAAACGATTGGGCCGAGATTTGGTGACTTCATTCAACCAATTGTCCGGATAGCCCATTTCGCGGGCTCTGCCGGTCGAGTCCTGGACATAGCCGTCATTATATTTGGCAATAAGGTAGGTTGCCAAATCGCGCCACCGATTCACCACCAGTTCCGCGTGAGAAACCGAATAGTCGGTCAGGAAATTGGTCATTAGAGCAGGATTCGATTGGGAAAGAGCCGAGGCCGTCTTTTCAATTTCCGGTTGAGCGGCCAGAAAATTACCTTCGATTTCTCTCTGAACGGAAAGGATTTCCGGCATCATGTAGGAATATTTCAATTGCGCATAATTGGCGACCAGATTGAAAATCCACCAAGCCGACTCCCAGGAGAATTTTTTAAGAGTCCCGACGGTATATGATTCGGGGACAGCATTGATGCCGCAATAAAAGGGGACATAGCAGGAGGAATAAGTGTCGTCGAGCCCATACCAGAAAACGCCGCCAACGGCGTCAGGAAGGCCGGCACGCGATTGGGAAACGAATGAAAAGGCGGTCTGCGGGGTGGAAATCGACCGTTCCCAGCCATATTCGACACTATCGGCTGTCCAAGTCATCGGGCGACAGCGAAGGGGAGAGCCGAATGGTCCGGCATCAACGCCCTTGGTCATGTCAAGCGGTGTCCCTTCGTAATGATCGCGCATCAGCGCGAAGACATCGGCAATGGTCAACTTTTTATCAGGTTTTATCCAGAGCGGATATGGCCTGGCGCCTTCCACAAAGCGATTATAATCAGAAGAAATATTCTGGGATGGGGCGGCACGGCGAAGGATACTCCAAACCCGGGTATCGGCATAGCGGCGATTTTGGGGAGTATCAGGGCAATAGGCATCACAAAACTTGAAAGCTGTTCCTGCGTCAGGGTTATAATATCCTTTGGCGACTGCGAATGAAATGACATTTTTGGAATAAAGGCAATTCAGAGTATCATTTAGAGGAAATTCCCCGATACGGGATTTGTTGGCATGGCATGATATATAGCCGTCGGGTAGTCTAAGAGCCACCCACTCCATCCCTTTTCCACCGGGACCGGGGCCGATCATTTCCATAATCCAGGCTTCATTGACATCGGCCAGTGAGAAGGATTCACCGGTGGAACGGTAGCCATAGGTTTCGGCTAATTCGGCTATTAAGTGAATGGCTTCGCGGGCAGTATGGGTACGTTGCAGGGCCAAATCGATCAAATCCCAATATTCAAGAAGGCCGTCCCTATTTTCCAATTCCTCGCGTCCTTCGAAAGTGGTTTCACTTATGGCCAGTTGATGCTCATTCATCATTCCGATGACAGAATAATTATGCGGAACCTGTGCCACTTTACCAATCACTTTACCACCCCAACTGGTAATTTCAATAGAATCTCCCGGATTATGGTCTCCGGCCGGAGTATATCCGAGGTGCGGATGAAATTCACCGTCACAAGTATACGTGATCATTACGGAGCCGTCCGCCGATGCTCCTCTGGTTACGAGCAGACTGGTGCAGGGAAGGGAACTCTCCGGCATCAAAACTGCACCGATGGTAATTATAATTAGAAGTACAAAGTACAATTTCCTCATGTCAGGTCCTTTCATGGTCTCAAGGTCCTATCAAAATAGATATTTCAGCCGTCCAATTCAATTGAAATTATTTTAAGATACTTCATAAAAAAGGACGGCTGTCTAAGCCGTCCTCAGGTTTCTTACGGGTCCTGAACCTATTGAGGATATTTGGGAGCCGGTCCACCCTTATAAAGGAAATTAATCAAATAGGAGACATCGAGAATATTTATGGCATTATTGCCATTTGTGTCACCTGCGATATAAGGAATGGGGAGTGGTCCCTGTTTATATAAATGATTAATCAGGTAACTGACATCAAGAATATTAATGGTTCCATTATGATTGACATCGCCGGCCANATAGGAACGGATGACTACCTGAAGCGGTGAAGACCAGGCGCTCATAGCACCGTACTGGTCCCGGGATTGAACCTTAACCTGAGCAATCGTGCTGTCGGTCCATTTGTGGGTGGCGGAGCAGGTTTCCCCGGAATTATAAGGGCCGAACCAAGCCGATGTATCGCCGGCCAACCAGAAGAAGCGATAATACATCTGGTCGCCTTCAGGATCGTCGGCGGATGCGGTAAAGGTGCAATTTCCATTTGGTCCACCCATGGCCGGGCCGGCCGGGGCCGAGGGGGTAGCGGCGGGCTGATTGACGACCTCATTGTTTTTCATGTGCAATTGAATACTTAAGGAACCGCCGCCCAGCCAGGTAAGGTTTGTACTCAGATCAAAGAGATGAACATCGCGGGCGCCATCCGCATCCAGAAAAACAGTATAATCGCTCTGAATAGTGGAGCCGCCGATGAAGAGGTGATTGCCGCCTTCAAAATATGTGGTGGGATAGGATATCTGATTGAAGGCAGCGTTTACCCTATTATTGGCCTTGGCGTTCATATCTTCGATTAATTCGGTATAGAAGAAATTGTAGTATCCGGAAGCGAAGATGGTGTGCATGGTGTTATTGGTGGCGGGGCAATAGGGGCACCAGGTGCCGGTTCCCACTTCAGCGAAAACAGTGTGCGTATAGCCGCCGGCGGTAGAGTTGGGCCACTGCTGCGATGGTGTCGCGGCGGCAGCGGCATCGGCCGGATGAGCATAAAAAGGATTGCCCAGCGGCGGATTGGAGTATTTGAGAGTGGAATCGCCAGAGAAGATAACAGCGATGACCATAATATTATTTTCCTGAATATCACCGTAACCGGCGGCGGCGCCATTCCAGGTAATGGTTCTGACCAGGGAATCTCCCTGATTCATGGTCACGGCGGTGTCATAGGCGAAATCCAGGAAGCCCATGCTGTAAGGAGTATAATAATAATCGCTCCAGCGGGATTCCGGCTCGACTACATATACTTTGACCCGAGCATTGTATTGCGGGTGGGTCTGTGCGACGGCGAGGGCCGAGGAGAAAATTATCGCCAAGACTATGGTAATGGCGAAGAGATTGAAAGACTTGTAACGATAACTCATGGCGAGTACCTCATGGGGAGAAGGTTGATTTGTAGAATATTAATTACATTTTCAAATCCAATATAGCCGATATCCCGGACTTTTTATAGTCGTAAAAAGTGTTTATGGAATGATTGTTTTCGAACTCATATGTCAATGTGGCCTCGAGCTTTGATCCCCCGGCGAAACCAAAAGATCTGGTAAGCCCGGCATATACACGGGTCTGAAAATCGCGCCGGATGGAGATGTGTGATTTTCTGGTCGGAGTGGGATCAGTAATACGGCCATCCGGGCGCTCCAGAGACTTGAAAAAGGTTTTGTCCCAATAGCCGGCTCCAAGATTGAGCGTGAAGCCGGGAATAATATATGACTTTATGCCTGACGTGATTGATGTTCCTTCGTAAACCGAAGCCCAGGGTGACAGGAAACCGGAATTTAGGCCATAGACCCTTTTGTCGGCAAAATTATAAAATTTCCGGTAACTATAAATGATATTAAAGCCGGTTTTTGATCCGAACGGACGGGAAAAACGGGGGGAGACATAAAAGGAATGCAGGTTATCATGCCGCAATACAGAGTCAAGGAGGGCTAGTTGTTCGGCCGGCGTAAGTTGTAACGGTACAATATATATGGAATCCTTGAAACGGCGATAATCCATGGTGGCAAAGCCGGTCTCAACATCAATGCTATTGCTTCCGAAAATGGTCATATTAATCCCGGTAAAGAACTTCCATGTTCCGCGATTGGCGCCCTTGTAATCTGTATATTTAAGATAATTGTAAGCGGAGCCCAGACGAGCATTAAGGTTCGACGCGAAACGGTAGCCCAGGCCGAAGCCCAAATCGTAATTATCATTATTGCTGCTGATATTGGTAATGCCGCTGTTGTCAATGTTTATGGAATCGCGATAAATCTGAGACGAAAAACGGGCATTAAGGGCGACCGACAGGCGGGAATCAGCGCGCGTCGGGATGAATTTAAAACCGGCACTACCCTGAAAATTGCTCAATTTGTAATACCGGGAATAGTAGGTATAGCGATTATTGATTTCAAATTCCAGAGGAGCCACCGGATATATGAAAAGCGCCGCATTTATGGTGCTATAGGAATCTTCGAGGCGTGTGGAATCATTAAGAAGGTTGGAGGTATATCCGGAAGTTGCCGTAATATCAGTTTTTACATCGGCGGAAGCCGATACAGCGGGGATGCCAATCAATATATATATGATGGCAATTTTAAAAGTGCTCTGAAGGGTGCTCAACGGTGACAAGAACCTCCGGAACAGACCCCTCCGGCATTGGACAGGCCGGTAATACCGACAGCACTGGCGGGACCGAAATTATCGGAATCAAAGCTAAATCTATTGCGATCAAGCGCCCTGGCGCCAAATTTGAACGATTCAAAACGAGCGGAACAGGCATTTGAGGGTGTTGCAAAGGCACCGCCGCTTAATTCGAATGATACATATTTCCCCTGGTCGGCATTTTCGGAGGAGGAAGTGGATAGCGAGCCAATGGTGGCGGGGGGATTGTCGCTAAAGCCATCGCCGTCCAAATCGATAAAAGCAGTCGAAGCCCTGGCAGCGACAAAACAGCCAAAAAGAAATATTATAATGATTATCAATGAGTTAGAGATATTCAGACGGGTGCGTTTGATCACGATGTTGCCTTTCTGGTCATCCTTTTAGTTGTCGCTCCGGACAAATATCTAAAAATAAAATCGTCAAACAAGATGCTATTACCTAGTTG
Organism: Candidatus Zixiibacteriota bacterium; assembly: GCA_900498245.1. Classification (NCBI taxonomy): domain Bacteria; kingdom Pseudomonadati; phylum Candidatus Zixiibacteriota; species Candidatus Zixiibacteriota bacterium. The sequence goes on along the minus strand of LS998015.1, from coordinate 1,888,845 downwards.
AAAAATATCTTATTTTAATCTAAAGTCAAGAATTTATTACATTAAAGGGCGGATTAGTCTACTATAGAAGTGACATAAGGCGCAGTATTTATGAAACAATCCGAGCGTTCTTGGATATATTAACTCTGTAATTCAAAGAAGGGATATTTATGACTGAAGAAAAAACTTTTACCGAGGAAATCAAGGTTTCCGGCGGGCAATTGGTGGAAACGGTCAAGAGACTCCTCCACGAAGCCAATATCAGAAGAATCATTATCAAGAATGAAAAAGGGGAGTCACTGCTGGAAATACCGGTCACGATAGCATCGGTGGGAGCGCTGCTACTTCCGGTCGCGGCGGCCCTGGGAGCACTGGCGGCACTGGTGGCGAATTGCACGATTGTGGTGGTCAAAAAGGCGGATTAGGAATTCAATCCCATCGAAACTAATTCATAACCGCAAAAAAAGTAGGGGAGAGCCGGGGCTCTCCCCATTTGTTTCTAATCCAGGTCCCGATTGACAACGCGGTTTTCAAGTCGCTCTGCGTTCTGAATCATGTCAAGGAGTTCGGATATTTCCGAGGTATGTCTTTCTCTCATGACCTCCCTGACCACCGCCTGAACATCAGACAGACGGGCGTCTTTGGCCCAATATGATTTGCGCAGGATTTCGGCGAATTGCGCGGCCGCCGCGGCGATTTTGAAATCGGCGGAAGCATTGTCAAAATCATTACGAATATATCTGGTGGTCAGCGAGTATTGGAACTCTCCGGCCTGAGATGCATTGGGATGCTTGAAGCGAATGTTTAGATCCGCTATATGGGGGGAAGTGCGGCCGGGGCGAAGCTTGATTTCGTAAAGGGCGGTTACTTGATGACCGGCGCCAATTTCGCCGCCATCGACCCTATCGTTGCGAAATTGCTCATCGGCAACATCGCGATTTTCGTAGCCGAGCAAACGATAGCTGGCGACAGTGGCCGGATCAAAAGAGACTTGAATCTTGACATCTTTGGCAATCACCTGAAGAGTGCCGTTCAGATTTTCAAGAAATATTTTGCGAGCATCCACCCGACTATTGACATAGTAGTAGTTGCCATTTCCTTTATCTCCCAGCTGTTCAAGAAGAATATCATTGTAATTGCTGATTCCGAATCCGACGGCAGTAAGAAAAATTCCTCGTTCGGCATATCCTTTAATCCATTGCAACATATCATCGGCTGAAGTATTCCCGACATTGGCAACACCGTCGGAGCAGAGAATAAGACGATTGATGCGATCGCGGTCAAAGATGCGATCGGCCAATTCGTACCCCAGCCGCAGACCGGCCTCGGCATTAGTGGAATTCGTGGGATGAAGAGATTCGATAGCCGACAATATTTCGTGCCGATAGTAAACTGAAGTGGGAGGGAGGACTTTCCAGGCGGAGGTGCTATAGGCGACAATGCCGATACGATCATCCTCAAAAAGATTATCAACCAGGATGCGAAGGGCATCTTTAACCATCTCCAGACGGCCCCCGGTGGCCATGGATCCGGAGACATCAATGACGAAAATCAAGTTGGCCGGTTTACGCGATTCGACATCAATTTCGCGTCCCTTGATGCCGATTTTCAACAAGATGGATTTGCGACCGAAAGGATAGGGCGCCCCTTCGGCATCGACATTGAATGGCCCGTTATCGGGAGGCGCATAGTCGTATTTGAAATGATTAATGAATTCCTCGGTTCGAATGGCTTCATCAGGCGGCAAGTTCCCGTCTTTCAGATAGGCCCGGGCCATAACGAAAGAGGCGTCATCAACATCGGCGGCAAAAGTAGAAAGAGGGTCATCTTCCGTATCAATAAAAGGATTGGTGCCGTAGCTTTTGAAAAACATGGCATCATAGGGCTGACCATTGACAGGAGTATTTCCGCCGGTTGATGGGCCGTAAGGATAATTAGGATATGGGGCGACTTTTTGTCCGGGAGGATTGATGCATTGGGGAGCGAAGAAATTAGGACTTGCCGTTGAGGGCACAGGCGCCACTTTTCGTCGAATGGTCCCGTTTTTTTCATCCGGTGAGGTCCGGGTGGCATCGGCATCCAGTTTTACCATGTTCTGAGGTGAGTATTTATTTACGGCTTCTCTTTCGGCCTCGACTTTAATGACTTTGCCCAACTCCGAAACCGTTCTCTTCAACTGAAAATCGACTATGGTTATGCCCTTATCTTTCAGGACAATATCTTTGATTTCACATTGTTCATATTCTAAGGCGGTGGCCCTTAAGATGAAGGTCCCGGAGGGTACGTTCATAATGCGATATCGACCATCGTTGTCAGTTATAGCGCCGCTCTTGAATCCGACGATGTTGATAGATGCTCCCCGAACAGGGGAACCATCGCCGGCATCTGTCACCCGGCCCTTAATTTCCCCTGATAGCGCAGACTGGAAAAAGACAAGCAGGATGAAGGAGAAGAAAAGGGTGGGGAATTTTGCCTTGGAATTACTGGAACGCATGGCCAACCTCCTTTAATAATTGATTGATGCTTCCAGTGGGGATACATAGAAAGGACGGTTTTCTTCCCGACTTATTTAATTATTAATGCCTGAATTACAGGGAGACGGGAGGCCGGCAGAGGATAATCTGTTGACGCATAATTAACTATCTAAATTTGCTCCCAAGATATCATAAAAGCGGGCAAAGGCGTGACGTTCAATCCAGGGATAATGGCCACACTGGGGCAAGATGTGAAAGGTGATGTCTTTGATACAGCTCTCGAGAAAGGGGCGAATCCCCTCAATCGGGTGGGGATCATAATCGCCATGGATCACGATCACGGGGATATTAACGGCGGTGAATAGACGCCTGAGACAGCCGGGATTGTCCCGCATGGCTTTGAAATCGGACCAGACCATATTGTTTATCTCACTCTGCACTTCAATAACCTCCAGATCGGTCGTGACAGGATCAAACATGTCTGCTCGGGAACAGAGTCTGCCCCATTCCTCAAACAGTACCAATTTCTGTCTGTCAGAAACATTGCCGAGGAGTTTTTTGATTTCAAAATAACGCTGGCGAGATTTGTCATCCAGGCGTCCGGCACGAATGGCATCAATTCTGGAGGAATTTTCGGTGTCGAAGACCGCCGAACCAATCAAGATCAATTTCCGCACCATATTTAAATTGGACGCGGCGAAAAGCAGACCCAGAACAGCGCCCCATGAAGAGCCGATAAGTGTCACCCGAGGCAAGCCATGCTCCAATATCGTTTCCCTTAATTCGTCGATTTGCCCCTGCACCGAGTCTTTGGTTTGCATCGGTTCCAATACCCCGGTCAAGCGACTCAATTCCCGCGCCACCGGGGCCATATATCCCGGAGCCCCGGGACCACCATGAAGGACGACGGTCCGGTAAGGCGGATTGCCATATTTTCTTAATTTAATATCAGCCATTTACTCCTTCTGATTTTCGGACTGCGCCCCTATAAGGTAGCCAAATGCCAATCAGGGTCAATATGCAATATGAAAATTAAATCAATTGCATATCTTCTGATTTTCCATACACAGAGGCGTTATCTTGCCCGGAGCAATGCGTGCTTCCTCTTGTCTGGCAAGGGGATATGTTTTCACGGAAAAATCCAAATATTGGCATAACGGTTGCGCTGATATATTGTGGAGCTAATACAATGAACCTGATTAATATAATCTTTTCAAATATAACTTTCTTCCAGATATCCGCCCTTTTAGGCGGCGCTTTGTTTTTCTTTATGGTTGGCATCCGAGAACTGAAAAACGAAAATTTGCAGGGACTGCTATTTCTTGTTATTGGGGTGTTTTTTGTTTCCGCTCATGGTTTTTTGCTCTGGGATCTTACCCAAGGACATTCAGGAATTTACCAAATGAATCTATGGTTTTGGCTGATCAAATTTTTGGCACCTACCCTTATAATCCTTTCCCTCGCTTTTGGCGTATTTCACTTATTGGCGGCCCGTTTCAAGGTTGCTTTCGTTAAGATTATGTATGGACTTGCCCTAATCGGCATGCTTTTTATGGTCGGTCCGGCCTGGCCCGTCTACTTGCAGGGATTAATGGTACTTATATGGTGCGGGTTGTGGTTTGAGGCGGAACTTAAGACCGCCCGCTGAACTGATTCAATTTCGATTACCTTCAAAATTTCAATAATAAGCATTCTCTCAATAACCGGACATAAGGCTAAAACCGCGGATTGATTTGCTTTGGCAAAAGGGTCAAAAAGGTAGATATTGGAGCTATGCGGCCTAAAACAAAATATCCGGAATTACAGTGCGCCTGGCGATAATAGGCGGCGGTCCGGCCGGATTTTTCGGAGCGATTACGGCCGCCCAAAAGCGTCCTTCCGAAATAGTACTGTTTGAAGCATCGCAACAGGTATTGAGCAAAGTCCGCATCTCCGGAGGCGGTCGATGCAATGTCACTCACTCTTGCTTTGATCCGGCGGAGTTAGTAAAGAACTATCCACGGGGCTTCAAAGAACTGAGAGGGGCATTCAGCCGTTTTCAGCCGCGAGATACCATCGCATGGTTCAAAAAGCGGGGAGTGATTTTGAAGGCCGAAGAGGACGGACGGATGTTCCCCGCAACCGATGACTCCGAGACAATCGTAGACTGCCTTGTGGAGTCGGCAAGAGGTGCCGGAATCGAAGTCCGGACAAAATCGAGGATTACCGGCGCCAAAATAATTGATTTCGAGAAAGGGCGCCGACGTTTTGAATTGTCTATCGGGAGAGAAAATAGGGGGAGTTTTGACAGGCTGCTTCTCGCGACCGGAAGTAATGAACGCGGCTACGAAATAGCCCGGCTGATGGGACACGAAATAATGGCTCCCGTGCCGTCGCTTTTCACCTTTGAAATCCCGGATAAAAGACTTGAAGGGCTTTCCGGATTGAGTTTCAAGGCGCTGCAACTTGTTCTAAAGGTAGGGGAAAAGCGATTGAAGCAGGTTGGCCCGATGCTCATAACGCACTGGGGTTTGAGCGGACCGGCGGTGCTAAAATTATCGGCGTGGGGCGCCAGATGGCTCCATGAGAGTAATTATCAAGCAAATTTGACGATCAATTTTATCCCCGAAAGAACAAAAGAGCAAATATCACATACCTTTCAATCATACCGAAGGAAACATGGACGCAAAGAAGTGGGAGGAGAGAGCCCATTCCCGGTTCCCAGGAGATACTGGCAAAGATTGGTTCAAATGTCCGGAATTCCCAAGGAGCAGAAGTGGTCCAATTTGACGCGGGAAGCGGAGTCATACCTTTTGGGGCAGCTTACAAATGCGGAATTCGCTATAACAGGGAAGGGCATTTTTAAGGATGAATTTGTCACCTGCGGGGGGGTCAGTTTGAAGGGAATAGATTTCAAATCGATGCAGAGCCGAATTGTTCCGGGATTATTCATGGCAGGAGAAATTCTTGATATAGACGGGATAACGGGGGGATTTAATTTTCAGAGCGCCTGGACGACCGGCTGGTTGGCCGGGAAGGCGATGGCAGGGTCTTAAGGTAACAATCATTCCGGATTTGCGTAATGATATTTTAATTTTCTATATTTTAAGGAATTTTCGCGCTATTCGGCAATTTGCGAAAGGAGAGGCATGGTAGGGGAAAAGCCGCGATTTAAAAGCGACGGCGTTCATCACGCCACCATTAACGGTCATCGTTTTCATCTTCGCCTGAAAGACCCCATCCGGGATAATTTCCTCTGGATCGACGGGCAGCAGCCGCCGCTTATTTTGGATCAGACAGCGGCCGATTTCGTGGCCTTCCTGATCGAGGCCATGTGGCTTTATCAACAGGGGGATGGGGATGAATCGGATGCGGTGATGAAATACGTGGTTGACAAGATGAGCGCGAAATATACCAGAAAATTCTCACTGGGAAGAGGCCGAGTATCTCGTGATATGATTTTTTCCGATTTAAACAGAATTTTCGGTACCCTGATGGAAATCGCCAAAGGAACCTGCCCGATAGAGGCCGGTTTGACGGCCAGGGAAATTAAATACGGCGATTGGAGCGCTCCGGCGCGGATGGATCTGGCGGTAACATATAGATGTAATCTGGAGTGTCAGAAATGTTATGTCGGCGACAAAGAAATAACCAAGGAATTGACGCTCGACGAATGGGTCCACGTTTTTGAGATAATCTGGAAGCTCGGAATCCCCCAGGTGGTTTTTACCGGCGGCGAACCGACAATGCGCAAAGATATCGTGGATCTGGTCGGCCGCGCCGAAGAGTTTGTCACCGGCCTGGTGACCAACGGTACAACGCTGATGGATTTGGCGAGGCCATTGAGGGAGGCGAGTCTGGATTATGTTCAGGTAACGGTGGAATCGGATGATAATCAAATCCATGACAAAGTGACCGGGGCGATTGGATCGTTCGAAAAAACCGCCGCCGGATTAAAGGAGGCGCTTGCGGCCGGGCTGCAGGTTGTGACCAATACCACGCTGACCAAGATTAATGCCGAAAAATTCCCGGAGACAATGAATTGGCTCCACGATTTGGGCATAAAAAATATGGCCTGCAATACCTTGATATGCAGTGGCGGAGGCATAAAACTAAAGGAAGAGCACGGGCTAAGTGATGACGAACTAAAGACGGTATTGCTCAAGGGATGCGAATTGGCAGATAAATTGAGCATAAATTTCCAGTGGTACTCTCCCACTTGTTACAATAAAGGAATAAATCCGATGCAGCTGGGGTTCGGCATCAAAGCCTGTTCGGCGGCGGCGCATAATATGACAATTCAGCCGGACGGCACGGTGCTTCCCTGTCAATCCTGGCCGGAAACGGTCGGGAATATTTTGACGGATGAATGGAAATCTATTTGGAAACATCCGACCTGCCGGGCCCTTCGCAATCATCTAATGAAGCCGGAAGCCTGCGGAATCTGTCAGTTTGAAGGTTCATGCGGCGGGGGTTGCCCGCTAGATAAATCCGAACGCCACAGCGGGCAGAAGGCGGGAGAAGCTCAATGATAAAAAGATTCGTTCTGATATTCGCAGTCGGGCTATTGTTTTCAATAATTGCCGGGCCGATTTCGGCTCGAGACACCGGGACCTATGAGATATTAGATTATCGGGTAACCCTGACGCCATCATCCAATGGAACGGTACGAATCGAATATTATCAGAAATGGAAAGTCACCGGGGGCCATATTCCCTGGATCACGGTGGGAACCTCGGGTGGAGATTTCAGGATAGAGAGATTCGGGGGAGCGGCAACACAGGTTTCCAATGCCAGCCAGGGGAGTTGGTCGGGGGTACGGCTTGATTTGAATCAGGACTACCGCGAGGGCGAGACTTTTGAGATCGACTTTACTCTGGCTCAGAACAAACTGTTCTACGCCGACAAAGACAATTATAAACTGGATTTTACCCCGGGGTGGTATGATCGGGCGGCTATAGATACGCTCGACGTTACAGTCGTATTTTTCGCCGACATTAATACAGTTACAGCCGAGCCGAAGCCGACGAACTTAGCCGGTAACGCGATGTCGTGGCGCAAAACCGATCTATCGCGAGGGAAGAAATTGTCAATATCGATTTCAATTCCCAAAAAAATATTCCCGGTGGGAATAAATCAGAATAGGCTGAAGAAGGAAGGCGGCGGGGATTCAGGATATTCACCATTAATTATATTTATTTTCGGATTTATAGTTTTCTTTTTAATTGTCGCCCTTCTCTCTTCAAAGAAAAAGAAATATTCGGGCGGAAGCATATTTTACGGGGGGATATTCGGGGGACGAGGAGGAAGCAGTTCGGGCGGAAGCGGCGGACGAAGCACCGGGGGTGGCGGCGGATTCGGAGGCGGCGGATTTTCCTGCGCGTGCGCCTGTGTATCTTGCGCCTGTGCCTGCGCCTGCGCCGGAGGAGGCGGGGCCGGATGCAGCCGGAAAGAGACGCATTCCTGTCCTATCTGCAGGCCCGGGAGAAAAGTATGATTAAGTCATTATCATGGGTGCTATTGCTTCTTCTACCGATAGGGATGGCTTGCGGCGGGAAGGATAGCGGCCGCTATGATCAAAATATAAGTGTGCCGGAAGGGGATCCCGCTTTCCCGCCGCTGGGGACATCGTGGATTATCGATAATGTCAACATTCTATCCCTGGAAACCATACGGACCGGTGATGCTATCTGTCAAAAACTAAAAGAAGATGGAATCGCCGAAATGGTGGTAGTCTTGATTGATAGCGTAAAACATCCAGTCGATTGGGCGACTCATTACGGACGATGGTTGGGTTTGGGGCGAAAGGGGATGAGTACCGAAGGGGGGAATAACGGCGTAGTCTGGCTGATTCGCCCGGATGCGGCGGAGAAGTTGACGATTTCGGTGGGCCGGGGATTGCCGCAATTTGCCACCACGGATTATGGTGCAATAATGGATAATACCATTGAGTACTTCAATTTCGGTAATTTTGACAGGGGCGTGGTAGAATTGGTCCAAGAAACAGATAAGGTTTTGCGAAATATTTACGGCAAGCAATAAATGTCACTTTATCAAATAGGGAGGTTATCAAATGCGGAGTTTTTTATTTGGCCTGGGTATTGTCGTAGTTCTCATCATTATTGCAGGAGCCATCATCACATTTTCGGTGGTGGGTGTATGGAACAATCTCAATAGAAACTATCAGGCGGTGGAAGGAGCAAAATCGCATTATTCGGCGGCTCTGAACACTTGTACGGAGAAAATCAAGGGGGTCTGGGACATTGCCGATCAATATATGGCTCATGAATCGGAAACATTCAAGGCGGTGGCGGAAGCGCGGAGCGGCTATAAAGCGGCCGCCGATGCCTATGAAAAGGCCCTGAGCGAAGGCAAAGATACCGAGGATTTGACCAAAACCGGGGCGGAAGTCGTACGCACGGCGATGGCTTTCCGGATTCAGGTGGAAGCTTACCCGCAACTGCAGGCAGTGCAAACATCGCAGGAAAATATGCGGAATATGGAAGTGGCCGTTAATGAAATCAAAACCGCCCTGGACGACTGGGTAACGGCCATCAAGGATTACAATACCTATCGGGGCTCGGCGTGGGCATCGATAGTAGGCGGCTTCATGAAGAAATTCCCGACCGATATCAAGTATTATGAGGGAGAAATCAAAACATTGAATGTCGAGGACCTAAAACCGGAATCAAATAAATAAAAAAGTCTTTTAATCGGGAACTATCCCAAGGGGGCGAATATGCATTCGCCCTCTTATTTTAATGATCATTTTTTGAAAGAAGGGCTAGCAGTTTATCAATGTTGTATTGGGCTCTTTCACCGCACTCCTTTATTTCATTAAAATAATCATGAAATTTAGTGAAATTTGAGGCGAGAGTACTATCGACTCCGGTGGAATGGAGCCAGGAAGTCACAGCCAGAGAATCGCAGAGTCGAACCAACCGTTCCTTGTTAAGCCAGAGGGTATTGTCGAAACTATGAACCTGCAAATACTCGCGGACGACCGTGTCGATCAGAAGTTGACGCATGGCATCACTCAGTTTCCCCTTTTCCGCGAAAATGAACGAATCGGAATGCGACAGTAATATATAAACAAGTTGAGAATCCCAATATGCCTGGTCGGGATTTTCAAGCAATGATTCAAATGAATCTCTAACCTGCTTCAATAGGAGCCAGTCCGAAATAAATTTAAGGGTCAATTCTATCTTTTCACTTTTGTCCTTTTCGGGCCAAAGTTGCCCCATATGACTCAATGCCAGCCAGGAAAATATGACATGGCTCAAAATATGCGATGCCGGAAGCTTTTCAGAATCCACTTTTAATGGTTTTATTTTGCGTTTGGATTTGCTCTCGATTCGCCCGGGGGCGATTCTCAATAAATCGAGATGGGACATGAAGCGCTGTATTATGGGCGCAATCCCGACGGTCAGACCGGCGAAGCGGGCGGCGGATGAATAAAAATCGCTCGCATTTGAAATTATATTTTTTCGCTCGTCAGGATAGGTTTCTGATAAATTTTTGAGACGATTGTAATCGACCAGGCGCCGGAAAGGGGTGAGAACCGGTTCCAAAATCATCTCCCGATAGGCATCATCGATATTGGGAACACCTGCGCCGTCCAGTTTCTGTTCCAGCCGCCGCCAGGAACCGTCGTTATCATGAATTTCCCGAAAATCCAGGAAGGCATGATATTGATAAGCATGCAACTCGGCAAATAACCCCTGTTCAATGAGATTACGTGCGTAGCGAATGTATTCTAGTCCGGATTGATAATCGCGGAAGGCGTAAAAACAATCGGAAGAGGAATTTAGAGCCAGCGCTTCACCGAGAGAGCGTCGGACCAGGACAGATTTATCGCCATCGCCGATGTTTATGGCGGTCGAAGTATGAATTGTTCCCCGGGTCGTGTTATAGGCATTATTGTAAAGAATTACGGCGCGTTCGCCACCGGCCCGATTGGTATAGGCAAAGACATTTTCGTCCACCCAGCCGTCGGGAGTCACGAAATCAAAGAAAGCAAAATTAGCGGCCCCGCTGAAGAGGTGACGGCGGCGCATCAGAGGGAATATCTGGTTTTCGTGTCGATGCACCATTCCCCAATCTATTTTTTCATCCCAATAGGAGCGACGATATTCCATGCCATACTTTTCCGAAAATCCCTCAATTTGTCCATGACCAAACATTGGGAGACCCGGCATGGTCACCATCATTACGGCCACCCCAAAATATTTGTCGTCACGCCCGAATTGATCGACCGCGCTCCGTTCGTCGGGGTTATTCATAAAATTGACAAATCTTTTAATGACCTCGGGGCTGAATTCGAGGACATTCTTTAAAGTGGTCCGGTATTTGGCGTTGTCTTCCATTTTGAGCATATTCATGAAAGCGCTGTTATAGACTCGATGCATACCCAGGGTGCGAACAAAATATCCCTCCATGAGCCAAAAAGCCTCGGCCAGAAGCAGGGTTTCAGGGACCTCCTGCGCAACGCGGTCGACGACCTCGCGCCAGAATTCTTTCGGCATGAGGGTATCAAACTGGGCCCGGGTCATACCGTGCTCGGCCCGTGACGGAATGGCACCGCCTTCGCCGGGTTGTGGAAACCAAAGCCGTTGATAATGGCGCTTGGCCAGGGTCATGGCGGCATCAAAACGAATAATAGAAAATTTCCTGGCCACATGCAGAATCGTCTGTATGACGGCCTCGCGGACTTCGGGCATAAGGAAATTCAATTGAGCGGTATCATTCCACGGCATACTGGTACCATCATTGCCGTGATAAATATATCTGGTGTCGCCGGTCCATTTATCGATACGTTTGAAAACGACGGCGGCATCGCGCTGTTGCCAATATCCGTCTTCGATCTGAAGACAGACCCGCGGATCCTCGGAAAGATCCATCCCATTGTATTGATAAACCGGGAAGGGGGGGTGATCGGATTGAAGAAACCATTGCGGGTGTTCAATCGTCCATTTGGAATAGATGCCCATATGATTAGGGACCATATCACTGGCAAGGCGGAGGCCGCGACGGGCGGCACGTTCCTTCAATTGCTGAAATGCGTCCTCACCTCCAAGATCACGAGCGATAACATAATCATACAGAGAATAGGCGGAGGAGGCGGCTTCGGGATTGCCCATCGCCTGTTTAATTTTGCGGGATGCGTCGGAACGTTCCCAAAGACCGATGAGCCAGAGACCGGTAAAGCCCCAGCGGGCCAATAGGTCCAGTTCCTCATCGGGGATGTCGCTTAAAAGCCGGATATCCCGCTGATATTTTTGCGAAAGTTGAAAGAGCCAGACATAGACGCTTTTGGCCATGAGAACGACATTAGACATCCAATCGGCATCGCGGCTAAAAGCGGCCGGCTCGGCATAGGCGAGATCATATCCAAAGAAATCACGGTCAAAACGAAGGGCCTCGATTCGGCCGGCGCCCAAACCGCGCATGGCCCGTTCTTCTTCAAGAATATCGACCGCCAGCAGGAGCCGCTCGAGGAGATCCAGCGGAAGGAAGTGCCCCCAGTGGCGGCGGATATATTCCAATTGGTCTTTTAAAGAATCCGGAGAAGCCGTAATAGGGGCATAGAGACATTGGAATAGAGTCAGCCCGAGATGAGAAAGCGGCGGCTGCGAAGCGAAATAAATCTCCAGATTCTGAATCATGGCGACATAGGGCGATTGCGTTTTCAGGTCGGAATCACCAAAAAGGAGCAGGTACGGGCGAAAAGCCGGATTGGCGTTCGATATATAGAGAAGCGTCATCTCGCCTATCAAGCGATCATTTTCCGATGGTGTTTCCTGAGAATTGCGGAAATAATCCGGCTCCAATTGTTGTCCCCGGAGAACCGAAACCGGCGGAAAAAGGCGGACGAATGAAGGGGGCGGCTGCGAAACAATATCTTTTCCCTGCTGTCCCCCGACCCACTTCAATCCCCGCTCGATTGAGCCGGGCTGTTCCTCGTGAACATAAATTTCAATTAAATATCGAAGAATATCGACGAGAATACTCACCGAAGCCAATTCACCGGCGCGTACGGCGGGCACTGAAATGCCTGTCGCAATATTTTTCTCATTAATGCGATCGGCGACCTGGCGCAATAAATATATTTCTGAAAGCGGGCCTTTTGAGTGAAGCGACCCGCTTAATTTCGCAAATTCCAGACTTTCCCAGGCCTTGCGCGACAGAAGAAAGCCCAAAAAGCTATATCCTCTAAGAATTTCCTTTAAATTCAATTAAGTTTCTCCTAATAATAAACGGCCCTTTGGAATAATCGGGCTAACACAATTACTCCTTGCCTCATCAGGCGACAATATAAGTATTTTAAGGTCCGTAGCAAACTTATCTAAAAGGGGAAGAGGAAAATCGTCTTGGGACAAAATAAAAATGGGGCAGGGTGTAGAAAGGACTGAGACCTGCCCCATCTGGAGTAGACCTGACAACTGTTACTCCGACTTTTTTATTATCCCCATTAATCCTTTCTATTCTTGAGGCCGGGGCGAAAGGCAAATTCTTTTATTGTCATCGATTCCGGAACCGGATATATTCCGGCGCCGGCGCAGAGCGGGCAGGGATTCAAGTCAACCTGGCGGATTTCGATTTGGCCGGTACCATGGCAGGCGTAACAGGTATTTTCCAGGGCGTCAAATCCTTTACCATGACAATAGGTACATTTGTGAGCGTGATCCGGAGTGATGCAGCGGTTATCGACCCAGCCGCGTCCATTGCACTCAGGGCACGTTTTTGGCTCCCCTTCAGATAGAGGCACTTTTCTGCTCTCCGTTTCCATTGGACGATATCTCCTGATTTCTTAATACAACCCAACCCTTGACATATTCGACCGCTTCCGGAATGGCGGCTTTGACCGCCTCGGTGAGCTGTTCGCTCAAGGTTTCGACATCCTGGGCCTCAACCGCCAGCACATCAATATCATCGGGGGTGTTGATGCCCATCAAATCGGCCAGTTTTAAGGCATTCGGCAAAGAAATTTCATGACTGCCGGCCAGATTCCGCGACGGGATAAGATCGCCCATGGGAAAAAAATGAACGGTCCCAGGTTCGACCTTTTTCGTAATGATAGTATCGACGATCAAGGCCTTCTTTCTACCGGCTAGCAAGTCAAGAAGATTAAATCCGGCCAGAGAGGCAAAAACCACTTCCACATCCTGGCCGAGTTCATATTCGATGCGGTTCAGCTGTCGAGCAACATGAGAGCCAAAGGCGTCATCAGACAGGATCTCGTTGCCAAGACACAACACAAGGAGAGGTTTCATAAGTTCCTCCTTCGCGATTGAATTATCTCACCGCTGCAGGCATCGTGGATAAGAATTTCCATCGGCATCTGCCCGGGAAGGGAATGAGTGGCGCAGCCGAAGCAGGGATCATAGGCCCGGAAGGCCATCTCGATTCTATTGAGAGTGCCATCGGTTATCTCATGCCCTTTCTTAATCAGGCCCTCGGCGGCTTTTTTTATCGACATGGATATAGGCGCATTATTGTTAGTAGTGCCGACAATTAAATTGGCCTCGGTAATAATGCCATTCTTGTCGGTCTTATAATGATGGGTCAGGGTCCCGCGAGGTGCTTCCACGATTCCGACGCCTTCTCCCACTATTCCGGTGGGCGGTTCAAAAACATGATCCGAGATTATTTCTTCATCTTGAGCCTGCAACAGAGTGGCCTCGCAGGCGAAGACCAATTCGACGACGCGGGCCCAATGGGTGGCCAGAGTGGCGTGCACCGGGGTCTTGCCGGATTTGTCTCCGGTAAGGGTTTCGTAGAATCGTTCATATTCGGCCTGCGCCAGCGGTGTGGCCATGCCGTCGGAGACATTGAGTCGGGATAGAGGACTGGCCTTATAGACACCGGACTCCATACCGTCAACAAAACCTTTCCAACCGACTTTTTTCAGGAAAGGATATTTCAGATAACTGTACGGCTCGACATGTTCGGCGACATAATTGAGATAGTCCTTCGGGGCATATTTGGCATGCTCGGTGCCGTCGGGCGCGGTGACACGCACCGTACCGTCATAAAAAGTGACCTTGTTGCCAGCATCGACCAAGCCCATGTTATAGGTTTTGTGAGCGAAAGTGTCAGAGAGAATAAGATCGACATAAGCATCATTAGATAGAACCACATCATTTAGAACCTTGATGGTGAATTTGGCGAATTCCACCATCTCTTTTCCTATCGCAATCATTTCCTGCTGTTCTTCTCTGGTGATGCGTTTGGAAAGCCCCCCGGGGAGAGAGGTCACGGGATGGACCTTCTTCCCGCCGATTATCTCAATAATTCTCTGGCCTCGGGCTCGCTGGGCAATGACTTTCTTCCCGGCATCGAGTCCGACTTTCGCAATCACACCCAAGATATTTCTCTCGGCCGGCGGGGCGTCGGGACCGCAGACGAAATCCGGCCCGCCCAGGGCATAAAAGTGAGTGGTATGGTCACCGGCATAAAATGCGTTGTACATCAATTCCCGGAGTTTGCGCGCCGCCGATGGGATAGTGACGCCATAGACGGCGTCAGCGGCCTTGGCGGCGGCCATATGATGAGCATCGGGGCAAACCCCGCAAATCCGGGTCGTGATCCGGCACATTTCCTCGACCGGCCGCCCCACGCAGAACCGTTCAAAGCCGCGAAGTTCCGGGACCTGAAAATAAGCATTGGCGAGACTGCCATCATCATTGACAAACAGATGTATTTTGCCATGCCCTTCAAGGCGAGTGATGGGATCAATCAGTATTTGCTTCATCGCTGTACCCTCCTCAACATGGAATCGGGAAGACTGAATCGATAGAAGGTCCCGACCGGATCGGGAATGGTGGCGATTATTTTTTCGATTTCGTCGGGATCGGTGGAATCGATCACGCTGGCGATGGCGGAGGCCATTTTGGCCCCCTGATCCCGGATATTAATCGGCAAACCATAGCAGCCTCGGCAAGGAACACCGGCGTTCACACATTTGGCGCCGCACCCGGCGCGAGTGGCCGGGCCCATACAGACAATGCCTTGTTCCAGAAGGCAGAGATTGGGATCGGTCCTGATTTCATAGGGCCGGACGAATTTCTTTATCTTTTTGACATTTCGTTCCCGCTGACATTCATCGCAACAACTCTTATCGCTGGCGCCCAGAACAGTCCCTTTGGGAGGGAGCGGCTTGCCATTACTCAGAATGTTAATTACGGCCGCCACAACAGCCGCAATCTGGTTGGACTGGGGAGGACATCCCGGGATTATATAATCGACATCGACCGTCTGCCCCAATGTCCGGACGGTATTCCACATCTCCGGAATGGTTATGACACCTTCGGGAACCTTGTGGGCAATCGAGGGAATAGTTCCTTCGGGGTTATCCAGCGACGGTGATTTTTTGTAGACGTAGTCGATGATGGACGTTTTATCATACAAATTGGCCAGGCCAGGGATACATCCTTCCGAAGCGCAACTGCCGAAGGCACAGAGGACGACCGACTTCTGCCTGAGAAGTTTGGCTATTTCATAATTCTCATCGTTGCGGATGGCGCCATTAAAGAGGGTCAGAGTGATTGATTTATCCGGCATATTGCGAATATCATCATATTTCGTATCCATCGCACATGGCCAGAAAACCGGGTCAAAGAAGCCCGCGACATCAAGGATTTTTTCCTCGATATCGAGGATGGCGATATCGCAACCGCCGCACGAAGCCGCCCAATAGACCGCTAATTTTGGTTTTGCCATAACTATAACCTCCCTGCTTCGTGGTGAAGATGCTCGTCGGGCTCAAATATCATCTCTTTCAACTGGAGCGGCCCCAGGGCACGAATCTGTTCGGTGAACTCGGATACAATTTGCTGGAAGCGGGCTCCTTCGGAAGCCGAGACCCATTCCAGACGAAGCCGTTCCGGCGCGATTCCCATCTCATTGAGTATTTTTTTCGTGAGAGGAATGCGGCGCATGCACTTGTAATTTCCCTCTACATAATGGCAATCGCCGGGATGGCAACCACAAACCAGGACGCCATCGGCGCCTTTGCTGAAGGCACTGAGGATGAAGCCGGGATCGATTCGGCCACTGCACATGACACGAATACTCATCATGTTGGGCGGATATTTCATCCGGGCCGTCCCGGCCAGGTCGGCACCGGTATAACTGCACCAGTTGCAGAGGAATCCGATTATTTTGGGTTCGAAACTCATATCAGCATCCCTTCGATTTGCGCGTAGATTTGATCGTCAGTGAAGTGGCGGGCCACAATAGCGCCGGAGGGGCAGGCCGCCACGCAAGTTCCGCAGGCTTTGCACATCGCGGAATTGATGACACTGACTTTTTTATCACTGAGAAAATCAATGGCGTTATATGAGCAGAGGTCGTTACACATGCGGCAACCGCTGCAGAACTCTTCGCGAATTTCCGCATAGGCGGCATCCATCATAATTTCCCCCTGACAGAGCAGCTTGAGAGCATGCGAGGCGGCCGCCCCGCCCTGGGCCACGGTATCGGGAATATCTTTTGGGCCCTGGCAGGTCCCGGCCAGATAGACGCCATCGGTGGTGGTTGAAACCGGTCCCAGCTTCGGATGGGCCTCAATGAACCATCCGTCGGCGCCGGTTGAAATGTTGAATTTGCGGGCCATCTCTTTGGCATCCTTGCGCGCCTCCAGAGCCGTGCAGAGGATGACCATATCTACGGGAATTTCGCGGAATTTCCCGATCAGCGTATCCTCGCACTGGATCAAAAGGTGCCCCTCTTCACCTCTTCGGTACCCGGATGGAACAACTTCGGCGGCTTTGCCGCGTATGATATTCACATCTTCGTCAAGAATCCTCTGGTAGAATTCCTCGTAACCCTTGCCGAAACTGCGGATATCAATATAGAACTGATAGACTTCGGCGCCGGTCTTCTCTTTAACAAGATGGGAAAACTTGAAGGCATACATGCAACAGACACGGCTGCAATACTTATGATGATTCTGGTCGCGGCTGCCGATGCAATGTAAAATACCGATGGCTCGCGGTTCTTCGCCGTTTTCCATCAAAATCTTGCCACCGGTCGGCCCGGCGGCATTATTCATCATTTCAAATTCTTCGGATGTTATGACGTTCGGATAGCGACCGTAGCCAAATTGCTTCAGCGGAGTGGGGTCGAAGTTGTCAAAACCGGTGGCCATAATAACGGCCCCGATTTCCATTTCTTCGGTCTGTTCGGTGTCATCATAATGAATGCAATCTTTGGGGCAGACCCGTGAACAGACTTTGCAGCCGCCGGTGTTGAAGTGAATGCAATGTTCCGGATTTATGCGGGGGACATTGGGAACGGCCTGCCGGAAGGGAAGAGTGATGGCGGAATTGGGCCCCAGATTGATTTCATGGTGGACAATTTGCCGATTTTCGATTTCCTCGAGTTTTATGTGACCGGTGGGGCAGACTTTGGCGCAGGCTCCGCATAGGATGCAATCGTCGCTTTCGCCGCTAAAGGGCGTGGAAACTTTCCGGGATATTCCCCGATCGCTGAAAGACAGGGCATGCGCTCCAACCACTTCATCGCAAACCCGTACGCAGAGTCCGCATAAAATGCAGGTATCTTCGTTATCACCCCAGCGGGGATTCTCGATGCCGAATTGCTCCGCCAGTTGCTGGAGGATGGGAATCGGCGCACAGCGGCTAATCAGCATTTCCAAATTGGTTCGGCGGGCATTGAGAACGCGCGGAGTGGTGGTTAGAATCTTTAGGCCATCCCAGACGGGATAATTGCAGGAGGTGACAATTTTGGACCAGCCTCTACTGTCCCTGGCTTCGACCACGCAGATGCGACAGGCCGCATAGGGAGTCATGTAAGGATAATGACAGAGGGTCGGAATATACACGCCCAGACTCCTGGCCGCATCCAAAACGAAAGTGCCTTCGTCAATTTCCACCGGGTGATCATCAATGGTTATTTTCACTTTGTTCATATTTTCGCTCCTATGCCATATTGACGGTTTCAAGTTTGGCCGAGGGCTGCCACATCTCGCGGGCGCTGGACTGAATAGACTCTCCAACGCCCCGTTTCACCCGTTTGATGGCATCATATTGGCATATCTGATAGCAGGCCCCGCACTGTATGCACTTGGCCTGGTCGATATAATGTAATTCTTTAGGTTTGCCCACAATCGCATTGGTTGGACACGACTTAAAACAGGCATGACATCCGTTGCATTTAAAGTCAATGGCGTGAGAGACGAGGTCCTTACAGACCCCTGCCGGGCAGCGTTTTTCCTTTATGTGAGCAATATATTCCTGGCGAAAATAGCGCAGGGTGGAAAGCACCGGGTTAGGCGCGCTCCCGCCCAACTGGCAGAGACTGGTGTCAATAATGACCTGTGACAAATTCTCCAGGGTCTCCAGATCTTCCATTTGCCCTTTGCCTTGCGTGATGCGGGTCAGGATCTCAAGCATAGTGCGCAGCCCCTCACGGCACGGAAGACATTTTCCGCAACTCTCTTCCTGGAGAAAATTGAGAAAGTACTTGGCCACATCAACCATGCACGAATCTTCGTCCATCACGATCATTCCCCCGGAACCCATCATGGAACCGGCTTTGGTCAACTCATCGAAATCGACCGGCAGATCGAGGAGATTCAGGGCCTTTTCGTCTTCACGAATGTCGCCGTGAGCAACCATGCTTTCGTGAATCATAGGCTCGCCGACTTCCACGATCAGGGTTCCACCGGAGGGACCCCCGGTTTGGACGGCCTTGAACCTCTTATTGCCCCGCACCCCGCCACCGATATCGTAAAGGATCTCTCGCAGGGTAATTCCCATCGGAACCTCCACCAGTCCGGTGCTGTTGACTTTACCGGTTAAAGCGAAAATTTTGGTTCCTTTTGATCCCGCGGTGCCGATCTTTGAAAACCATTCGGCACCGCGCTCGATAATAAGCGGGACATTAGCCCACGTTTCGACATTATTCAGATTCGAGGGTTTATCCCAGAGACCGGCTTCAACGGTATGAATATACTTGGCGCGCGGTTCACCGGTTTTCCCTTCGAGGGACGCCATAAGAGCGGTTGATTCCCCGCAAACAAAGGCACCGCCGCCACGAGAGACTTCCAAATCGAAATTGAAACCGCTACCGAGTATATTTTGACCCAATAATCCGTATTCACGAGCGGCGAGTATGGCGGTCATGATGTTTTTTGCGGCCAAGGGGTATTCATTGCGGACGTATATATATCCATATTCGCTTCCGATAGCATAGGCCCCGATCACCATCCCCTCAATGACAGAGTGCGGATTTCCTTCAAGGAGGGAGCGATTCATAAAGGCCCCCGGATCGCCTTCATCGGCGTTGCAGATAACATATTTGGGGGTTCCTTTGGCCTTGCGACAGGAGTCCCATTTTCGCCCGGTCGGATAGCCGCCGCCCCCCCGACCCCTCAGACCGGATTTTTTTATTTCCTCGATTATTTTCTCAGGAGTCATTCCCCTGAGGGCCCTGGCCAGGGCCTGATAGCCGTTGAGGGCGATATAGTCATGAATTGATGTGGGATCAATTTGATTATTTTTGCCGATGAGTTGGCGCATCTGTTTTTTGAAGAAAGGCACCTCATCCACACGCTCTATACTTCTACCGGATACGGGGTCCTTATAGAGCAGTTTATGGACCACCTTATCGGCCTTGATGGTTTGATCGACAATCAAATCGATATCACGGGGTTTTACTTTGACATAAAATATCTTCTTGGGATAGATTGTCATGAGGGGTCCCAATTCACAAGGACCGGGGCATCCAGTGGCCTTTATTTCTACAACTTCATCCAATCCGTTTTCACTGATTTTTTTACGAAGCGATTCAATGACTTTCAAACAGCCGCAGGCCATGCAGCCGGTTCCGGCGCAGACAGAAATAATGGTTTTGCCGCCCCGTCTCTGATCAATAAGATTTCTGGCGAGTTCCTGCAGGTCGTGGGGTGATGCGAGTCTTTCCGCTTTCATACTGCCTCCCCATTCTCATCCGTTGTTTCTTCCTGGCCATGCAGTTTTTTCATGATGACATCGGCCTTTGATACGGTCATATTTCCATAATATTCCTCATCGACCGTAATAAGAGGGCCCAGGGCGCAGGCCCCCATACAATTGACGGTTTCAAGGCTGAATTCGAGATTGGGCGTTGTTTCTCCCGCTTTAATGGCCAAATCTCGTTCGAACTTATCGATCAGCACGCCGGCCTGACGGACATGGCAGGCCGTACCGGTGCAGACACAAATGTGATGTTTTCCTTTGGGCTTCAGACTAAAAGCCCTGAAAAAGGTGGCGACGCCGTAAATCTGGGCAATGGGAAGATCCATTTTGCGGGCCACAACATTGAGTGCCTCTTTGGGGAGATAACGAAAATGCTTTTGAATATCCTGCAGGACCATGATCAGAGCGGTTGGTTTGGCCTGATACCGGTCAACAATATCGTGAATGGACTGCTCCAGGCTGTATCTTTCCTCGGCAGTTATACTCATCTGGCACCTCCTTTAACGGGAACAGCGAAGGACTCAGGCATCGGCTGAGCGGCTGTCAGTACGGTGAGATCATGCTCCGGTCCCATAATACCGGGATGCCGGATTTCAAGGGCTTTGCCTTCCTTAACAACCTGTTTCCCCAGCATCAGCCGCCGCATGGTCGGATAGGGTCGACTGGGACAGGCTTCATAGCATGAACCGCAACTGTTGCATAGGGTGGGATCGACATAGCGGGCTTTCTTGCGGATTTTAATCTTGAAATTCCCCACATATCCTTTTACTTCATCTACTTCGGCCCAGGTCATCAGGCGGATATTGGGGTGTTTACCGACCGAGACCATTTTCGGCGTAAGGATACATGCGGCGCAATCAAGGGTCGGGAAGGTCTTGTCAAAGCGGCTCATGTGCCCGCCGATCGAAGAGTCCTTTTCCACCAGAACGACTTCAAATCCGGCATCGGCAATCTGTAAGGCCGCCTCAATGCCGGCAATTCCGCCGCCGACAATCAAGACGCGCCGCGTTATTGGAACCCGCCGCATTTCCAGCGGCTCATGGAATTTGACACGAGCCACGGCGCCATGGAGAAGTCGGATGGCTTTCTCAGTGGCCGTACGGGGATCAACGGTAACCCAACTGACTTGTTCGCGGATATTGGCCATTTCAAAAAAGTAGCGATTCAAACCGGCGGTCTCGACTGCCTTGCGAAAGGTCGGTTCATGCATCAGGGGACTGCAGGCGGCAACCACGATACGGTTTAGTTTATGTTCCTTTACGTCTTTCTGGATCATTTCCTGCCCCGGATCGGAACACATGAACCGGTAATGGCGCGAAACGATCACTCCCGGCACCTGCTGCAAGGTTTCAGCGACTTTGACGACATCAACAGTTTTTGCGATATTTGTCCCGCAATGGCAGACATAAACGCCCACACGGACATTATTTTGATTCAAGGGCTCAGCACTCATGCTTTCACCTCTTTCGGAAGATGGGCAAGTTTCTCAGGAGCGATAATAAACTGCTCCATGCCCATTTGCCGGGGATCGATTCCCAATGCGGTCCCGAGCAGATGGCTGAAATAGACCACCGGCAGATGGAAGTTGCGATTAAAGGTCTTATTAATTTTCTTCTGGTAGGCCTCAAGATTCATCTGGCACAAAGGACAGGCGGTGGCAATTATATCAGCGCCGTTAAAGGTCGCGGCTTCCAGCAATTTCAGATTGAGAGCCAGGGCGATATTTTCCTGGGTGGTCATGAGCATGCCTCCGCAACAGCGAACCTTGCAGGGGTAATGAACCACCTCGGCTCCGATATTTTCCAAAAGATGATCCATTGTCATGGGACTGTCAATATCGTCGAAAAGGCCGTGCGGGCGGGTGATCTGACAGCCGTAATAGGGAGCAACCTTGATCCCTTTGAGGGGGGAGACCACTTTGGCGGCAATCGCCTCAAAGCCGACATCATTGGCCAGGATATCAAGGGGATGACGGACATCGACGTGGATATTATAGGAGAGACCGGCGGCTTGCAGGGCACCGTTAATTTTGTCTCGTTCCTTGGGATTCCAGGCGATGTGCCGATTGGTCTTATTAAGTATGGTGTAGCAACTGCTGCAGGGAGCGCATATTGACATGCCCATATTCTGGGCGATAGCAAGATTGCGGGCACTGATAGAATAGCCGACAATCTTCTTTACCGACATATACATGGTGGCACCGCAGCAATTCCAATCTTCAATTTCATGCAGCCCGATATCCAGCGCCTTAAAAACCGCCCTGATCGATTTGTCATAGGGGCTGGCCGTATGTTCCAGACTGCATCCGGGATAATAGGCGTACTGTAGCATCAGGCCTCCTCGAATTGATTGGCTTTTTCGATGATGGCCCGGATTTGATTGACGCGTTTCAGTTTTTTGGGCACAAGACCCAAACGACCACGCCTAATCATCGATAATCCGTAGCCCATGTTTGAGAATAATTTCACAAAGTCGGTCGAAAGAAAATAACGTATA
The DNA here is from genome assembly GCA_900498245.1 of Candidatus Zixiibacteriota bacterium. Lineage (NCBI taxonomy): Bacteria > Pseudomonadati > Candidatus Zixiibacteriota > Candidatus Zixiibacteriota bacterium. The sequence goes on along the minus strand of LS998015.1, from coordinate 1,865,933 downwards.
CCCAGGCCCAATTCATAGTTCCTTCCATATTTGTATACATTATTAGTGAAGGCCCGGGAAAGGGAGTGGACGGGGAAGCGCCGGGGATGAATATCTTTGTCCATTGCGATTCTCTTTAAGGCATAAAGGGTATCGGTCACCCGGATTCCCGCGGGACACCGAACCGTGCAGGAATAGCATGAGGCGCAGAGCCAGATGGCCCGGCTGTTGAGAATTTCCTCAATATGGCCGGCCCGAAAAAGGGCCACTATTTGGCGCGGCGTGATATCCATGGCATAGGAGACCGGACAGGTTCCGGTACAGGTGCCACACTGCAGGCATAGTTTAATTTTGTGGCCCTCGGGGAAACTACTTACCTGATCCCAGAAAGCGGCCCGAAGGTCCGCCTCGGCCTTGGGAAAGGGAGTTATTTCATTTTTCATATTACCTCACGCAGATAACTTTATTGATCGCTAAATGCGATATTTATGGTCGCTTATTTGTTTATCGGCGCTGCTGTTATATCTATCGGAAATCTAGTTCAAACAAAATATTGGTCAAGAAATTTATGTGGGGCAAGATGTTGCAGCGTTCGCAATATTGGTTTGGAAAGGCGGTGCAATTGGTAAAAAAAGAGAAATGTTGTTCAAATTACTTAAAGAAAATAATACAATAATTAGCCGATTTAATTAATTGCCATTCTGTTATGATATTTTATTGCAGGTAGACAAGTTAGGGGATATGCCCCTTACTGATGTAACCGTGCGGGTGACTTATATTACGGGGGAGCAAGTATGATGATGCGCCTAAAGGCAAAATGTGTCACCGGATAGTAACAGTATATTGTGCAGTCACCAGATGGTTACATAAAGATATTTCAAGGCGTTATGATGAGCAAATCAGTAAGCAAATTTCGTATTAACGACAAGTTATTCCATTTTATGGAGAATCAGGATGTCTGAGATCTCAAGATTTCACTTCAAAATAATATTTATTTGGAATGGCAATTTGGCGGATGATAATCTATATTTATGCAATTCATAATTTTTGATTTTTCGCAAATGGATTCGGCTACGTCTAAATCGAGCGACAACGGGCCGTTTCATTTTTGGGGAGGCATAACGTGGAGCGCGACAAGGAGCGAACGCGAAAGAAGATAATTGAAGCCGCGGGTCGCCTATTGGCCCAAAAGGGCTTCCGGCAACTGGGCATAAATTCGGTCGCCCGCGAGGCCAAAGTGAGCAAAGTTCTGATTTACCGCTATTTTGGAGGTCTGCCGGAACTTCTTCAGGCCATCGCCGAAGATGGGAATTATTGGCCGACGGCCACGGATCTGGTCGGCGCCGAGATCAATCTCAGGAGGGTGCCCAATCCGGAGCAGATCAGCATTACGATTTTACTGAACTATCTGAAAGAAATGCGGCGACGGAAATTGACCCAGGAGATTGTCCGTTGGGAACTGATTCATAATAATGAATTGACGGATCGTCTTTCCAGAATTCGGGAGAAACAACGGACGGAGATGCTGGGAGCGCTTCCGATCGAGCAAGGCAAATATCATGAACTCGATCTGGGGGCCGCCGCGGCGCTGTTGCACGCCGGAATCACTTTTTTGGTTCTTCATTCCAAGACCGCGGAAGAATATTTGGGTATTGATCTGCATTCCAATTTCGGTTGGAAGAGATTGGAAAGGGCGCTCGAGTCTCTTATAAACGGATATTTCGAGCAGCATCGCGTCGAAAAAGGTTGAAGACGGCCGGGCATCATTGCCCAAATAGCCCAATGGCTCCGGCCGCCGGGGCCGCCACAGGCGGGATGAATATGGTTAATCAGGGATTCTGGCAATCCTTTGGGTCGGGAAGCTGCTGTATAAAGCCGGGCGACGCCAATAACAACGGGGCTTTCAATATTCTCGATGTAAGTTATATCATAAATTTTCTTTATAAGTCGGGGCCGGCGCTTATATGCCAATCACAAGGGGATGTCAATGCCAATGGCGTCCTCAATATCCTTGATGTATCTTACATGTGATTAACTAATCGGCATAGTTTCAGGCGAATTGCAGAAATTAAGGGACGGTCAAAGTGCCGCCCCTTTTTCTATTCTATGGCGAGCATTTCGGAATCCAGTCAGGATAATCCCCGGACTTATTTTACTTGCTGAGATTATAATTTAATTTATATTAAATTGTCTTCATTTCTGGGTAATAGGTATCTGTTATCAATAGGAGGGTGGCCATGTTTCCGCTTAAATTTGTCAGATCAATAAGTTCGGTGACGGCATTTCTGGTACTGATTGCAATCCCGCAGATTGTACTTGCCGCTGTCCCGCAATATTCAGCAACCATAACTCAGACATATTCGGAACACCATCGGAGCCAGATGAGGCCGTTCCAACAGCTTCCTCTTCCGCGGAGCCGGCCGGGGGAAACGCCGTTGAATCTCAAACCGGCCGTGAACCAATCGGCGATGGCCGTCACAGAAATGCTGCATCCGGCCCTCGGCAAAAACAACCGGGGAATGATTTTTAAAGGGTACGAGTATTACGAAGGCAGTCCGACCGACGGGTATATTTGGTGGAACATTTCAACAGATAATGGGTCCACCTGGAACACCGCCTGCGCCTGGGATATCCAGGGAGTAACTTACCCGTCGCTTGATTATTGGAAAAGCGGCAAGGAATTTTACGCCGGCATGGTGTCGCCACCGTCATTTTTCAGCGGCGGCGGGATCATTCTTATGCAGTTCCCCAAACCGGAATCGCTCAGCACCTGGTCGGGACAATGGGTGGATTGGAGTATTACCGGGTGGCACGATATGAAAATGAGCGATATCGCCTGCGACAGCGGCATGGAATCCTGGAACTGGGGATTCCAATCGCTGGTAATGAGCCGGACCATTGCGGACACGAATCTGATTGATGTGCCAGTAATTTTCTATCAGATCGACAATCTGGGATATACTTTGATCGACTGGTATGATTCGCTGGGAGGATGTTTCAGCACGTCGGCGGCAATTGATCATGTCACAAAAAAGAGCTACGCCGTATATGACCGTTTTGACACTTCGGTATATCAATGGCAACTATTTGTTCGTCAGGATCGTTTCGGACAGTGGGAACTTCCGGGCGCGGCAGTAGGGAAACATTATGCCGATCCCTATTTGGATATAAGATTCCCGGCCGTGGCCGCCTATGATGGAGATGTGCTGATAGCGGCGACCGTGATCAATAGTGACCCAATGAATCCGGTGGAAGGCAAAATAGTCTGCTGGCACACATCTGACGGTGATATCACTCATCTCTCCGAGGCGGTGCTCGTAGCCGGAACCGACTCGCTCGGGGATTATCCCCGAATCGCTCATATCAGCGATCGCAATTTTGTCATCACTTTTGATCGCAATGAATTGGCCTATGCTACCTTCACCTGCGACGGGGGGAGTACCTGGACCGATCCGGTAATAATGTCCGATCAGGTTCTAGGCGAGTTCCGCAATGCCGATATCGCCAACGGCGGGGCCAACGCCGTATGGGAACAGGTGGTTTCATCCAATACTCAACTTGACTATGTGGAGTTGGGTCAGGGTGATGATGACGGTGACGGGATTCTCAATAGTTGTGACAATTGCGTTCTCATATCCAATGTCGAACAGACCGACACCGATTTGGACGGAATCGGCGATGCCTGCGACAATTGCCTGACAATTGTCAATCCGGACCAAAGCGATACCGATGCCGATGGTGTCGGGGATCTTTGCGATAATTGCCCGACGGTTTATAATCCCGAGCAGATTGATAGCGATACCGACGGGTTGGGAAACGCCTGTGATCCCGATGACGACAACGATGGTGTGCCGGACGGCGTGGATAACTGCCCGACCGTCTATAATCCCGATCAACTTGACAGCGATCATGACGGGGTCGGTGATGCCTGCATATTTATCTGCGGTGACGCCAACGGGAACGGGATGGTTAATATTCTCGATGTGAGTTTCATCATAAATTTCCTTTACAAGCACGGGGCGGCCCCAAATCCGATACAGACGGCGGATGTAAATCATACCGGGAGCATAAATATCCTGGATGTGGCGTATCTGATCAATTTTCTTTACAAATCCGGGCCGGCTCTGAATTGCCTTTAGAGGAGGGGTAAAGAGGCACCACCCAGTATGTAAATATAGCATGGCGATCGGCATTCAATTGATCGCCTTAAAATTAGGCTTTACAAAATATTAAGGCAGATTATATTATAGTTGTCCTCACCAGAGCCATCTGGTAACCGCCGGGAGAGTCGAGAAGGCTTATATTAAGATAAGGATTAAAAGTAAAGGCGGAACTAGGATTCCATGAAAATTCTTTGACTGGGACGCAGGGAGGTTTGTTATGAGGCGTTTTGTCAATTTTAAGGCACTTAAATCAATAATACTCCTTTTGATATTCATTCTCCTTTCCGGAAAAATTTTTGGAATGATGGAATCGGACAAGGTGAAAAATCCCAACGTGGTTTCGATTAAGCGGGCGCCGATGGTCAAGTCGGCGGGAGCGGAGGAGTATGTAGCGCCGGCCAAGGGCTCAGTCCAGAGTCTTGGCTTTGACCAGAGCGCATCGCTATCCCCCGGTCGAAAAGTCGGATCGACGACATACGACTATCAGTCCAACGGGCGAATGAACCGTCAGGTGGACTGGCGGGGCAATCAGTGGATCCATTTCACCTGGACGAAACAAATAGCCCGTGTCCCCGGAGAGGGCCGCCGGACCAGTTATGAGGCCTGGGATCCGGTTCAAGGACTATTTGCGCAGGAGGGACAAGCGGACAGCGGCGGGTGTGATATACATGATTTGACCAATAATATTTCCGGATATACCGGTATAGATGTGACACCTGAAGGGAAGGTTGTCATCGGCAATCACCACTCGAGAACGGGTGAGGCATCCGACTATGCCTCGACGGTCTGGTATGATTTCGGTGTTGGCTCATGCTTTTTCAGCCCCTATAGAAGCCGCCTTCCGGACTCCGCCATGCATTACTTCCCCGCCGGGAACGGGGTGAACTATATGATTTGGCCGAATATCGAATATCAGGTATATGGGACGGACACGGTCACTCATCTTCTAGCCCAGCAGGGAAACGTCACAAGTCCGCCTTCGATTTTGGGATATTTCCGCAGAGTCGGAAGCGCTGAAAACGGCGTTTGGGATTATCCGCCGGTAACAGTCGATACGGTCAATGATATTGCTTATGTGGTGACGACATCGAGAGTTAGCCGGAAGGTGGCGATGGTTTGGCTGGCCCCTTACCCGTACGATCTTCCGGGGGGGAGTGAATCGGGCATTCGCAACGGCGACCAGCGCGTCAACGATGTCTGGTACCGCAAATCGAATAATATGGGGGCCCCGGGGAGTTGGGTACCGTCGACTGGCGGAACTAATGTTACAAAGTTTGATTCCTCCAAATCGGGCTGGCTGGCGCACGCCGACCTTTCGGCCCTGATTGATACTCAAGACAAACTGCATATCATCTGGGATGCCCGGGAATATTCGCCGTCAGGCGGGGGGACCTGGCCCCATTTTTACGGCAGTATGCTGTTTCACTGGGACGATGGGACCGATGAAGTCCGGGTGATAAAGAACGCCAACTGGGATCTTCCGGAGCAGGGCTGTAACGGCGGAACCTGGAATGAAATGAGCATTGTGAAGATGCAGATTTCGGAGTGCGACGGCAAATTCTATGCGCTCTTTGTGCAATTCAATGATATCTATAACGGCATCGGTGACGATTGCCAGTTCACCGCCTTTACACAAGCAAATAAGTCCGGAACGGCCAATGGAGAGTTGTATATTTCGGTTTCCGACAATGGCGGTTACAACTGGGATATTGCCCGGAATCTGACCAATTCCTATACTCCGCGATGCGACACCGCGGGAAATACCGGCGGTCATATCGAATGCGACGCCGACCAATGGCCATCCATGTCCCGTTTTGGCATAGATACTCTCGGCTCCGGGGCCGATTTCAGCGGCGTGCCCGTGATTGACCCGTCGGGTACATATGCCGGCGCAAAATTTCTTGATATATTCTATGTCAATGACAAATATCCCGGCGGGTGCGTGCGGGACGCCGGTATCTGGACAATGAATCCGATGAAATGGTTCTGGGTGCCGTGTATTGAGCCAGTCCGGGGAAGCGCCTTTGCCTGGAGCCCCTATGCCATTGAAGACCCGGCCTGGACATTACCCAATGTTCAACTGGATACAATCGTTCGTCTTTTTAATATCGGCAATACCGATATGAATATTTCAAGCGTAACAGCCGTAAAACTGACCGGCACATCGGTCGATTGGCTGAATCTGGGAACGACTCCGACAAGCATTTCATACTTAACGCCCAATTATTTTGATATGCATGTACTTTTGGGCGGGCCGGGCGTGATGGGGACGACGGGGTACAGCGGACTACTCATATTTGCAGGTGACTTCGCGAGCAGCCCCGACACAATGCAAGTTCACATAATTATCGCCGATACCGTTCAGCCGCCGGGATGGGCCAGGATTCGAACCACCAGCAAGTCAGTCTGGTTCAATAACGCCGGGAATTTGGGTCGAGGCGGAACCCTTAATTACGGCTGGAATGGAATGGCATTTTTCAATGATTGCGACACGGCCAACAATATTACCGGGGCAAACGACAATGCCCGAACCTATTTATACGACGCCAGTCCCTTTGTCCTGAGGGCTAAATTGTCCACCGATACCCTATATAATAACTATATCTGGAACAGTGATTGGCTTAGCGAAAATGGCTTTCGGCCGCTGGAAGGCGGCATTTTGGACAGTACATCCTATCCCGGTTACCAGTACGGGTATACGGGGAGATTTATCACCCATGATTCAGCAATCGGAGTGGAATGCGAGTATTTCGCTCCGACAGATCCCGACAGCAGTGATTTTATTGTGCAGAGAACCAAGTTTTATAATCGGACAGCTTCAACGCTTATCGACGTTTTTCTTGGGGAGGTAATGGATTGGGATATCCCTTCCGATTCGGGGGTCGAAAACGGCTCAGGGTTTGACGCTTCCAGGAAGATGATGTATGTGTACGGCGCGGAATATGGCGCCGACACCGGCCGATATTCGACCTGGAACGATTGTGTTTTGGCCAATCAAAGATATGGGGGATTCAGCTATTGCGTCGGATTTCGAACCAACTCAACATTTTGGACCGATTCCATCGGCCATCCGAAATGCATGTTCACCGGAACCAACGGCAACTGGCAGAGAATGCTGGGAAATTTTCCGCCACAAGCACTATATAATAAATTGGCGGGTCTGACCGGATATGAGGCATGGCAGTCAACGGTGCCATCGATGCAAGATTCCCTGTATCAGGATTTGAATATGGTGGCCTGCTATGGTAATTTCTATATATCTACAAGGGATACCTTAGTCTTCATAAAGATTTTTTCAACAGTTTATAACAGCGGATTGGCCGGATTGCAGGCCTCGATAGACAAAGCCAAAATATGGTTAGTGAATCATAATATCTTTTATTTGGACAGAATGTGTTGCACATGTTGCTGGAATCCCGGGGACGCCAATAATGACCATGTCGTGAACATTCTGGATGTCAGTTATTTGATCAATTATTTATACAAGCAGGGACCGGAGCCTGCTTGTCCTGATGACGGCGATGTCAACGCCAGTGGTAATATCAATATTTTGGATGTTGCCTATTTCATCAACGCTTTGTATAAAAGTGGTCCCTCTATGCAATGCGGGTGCATTACGTGTTCCTGCAATAATGCGAAAGTGCCAAGGGCGCCCTGTTCGGCACCAACCGACTAATCCGGGAAATTCAATTCGAAATTTAAAGGGGCCGCTTTGATGGCGGCCCCTCTGCTTATATAGTCAACTGCTATTTGAATCTCATGTTTCCGAAACGGCCCTCTTGATTTCGGCCCGCATGAATTCCAGAGAATAAGAGAAGTGCATCTGGCGGATCCGCCATGCGCCGTCAATTTTCTCCAGCACTCCGGTCCAGCGGACATTCTCCCAATTTGACGGCTTGCCGTTCCATTCATTGAAATCATCGAGATAGCAGGACCACCAGGCGCACTCGCCGGAATGGGAGAATGTGATCTTTAAATCCTTGAAATCGGAGCTGACGGCCTTGAAGGAAGGGCTCATAAAGACGGTTTCGACAAGTTCCTTGAAATTATCGATGCCTTTGACGGTTCCGGCATCGTCCGGGGAGAACCAGAAGAGCGATGAATCGGGCATAAAGGAGCGGTATAGCATATCTGTATCTTTAGTCATGGCCCAGCGAATTGAGTCCTTAATGACATTCTCTACGGCCTCTGTTTCGGCCCTTAAGTCGAATTTATCCGTCATATATAAATGACCTCCTTACTTCCATCTTAAGACAAACCGATAGGAATAATTGTCCCTCTTCGGTTATTTCAATTTCAGCAATCGGGCCCGGGCATCGAGCAAGCATTCAATCTGCGGATCGGCATCTTTCCAGAGGTCGGTGAAGTATTGAAAGCGGTAAGCGGCTTCGCTCTTTTTGCCCATCGCTTCATAGGCCCGTCCCAGATAATAATTGGCTTTTACCGGCCAGGTGCCGGATGAATAAATCAGGGGGCATTCTCTGGTAACGCGTTCCAGCAGGGCGGCGGACTTGGCATATTGATTGTCAAAAAGGTACGCCAATCCGGCCAGGTAATATATTGTCAGATCGCGATCCGGGCTTGAGGCCTTGTCGAAATATCCGGCGGCCCGGGCATAATTCTCCCTGGCCAATTCGATGCTTCCCAGCGCTCCCCAATAGTAACGATCGGAATATTCCCGTGCTTCGCACCACTGTCCGAGTTGTTCGGCCTGCGACAGAGCGCTGTCGAACAAATCCGCTTTGGCAAGGTAGTAAATAAAAAGATTCCGATAGGCGAGTTGTTCATTGGGATATTCTTCATTGATCAGTTTCAAAACCCACTCGAGATCCTCGAGACTTCTTTGAGGTTTATCCAGATCTTCATATATTCGAGCCTTATTCAAACGATAGACCACTACGGAATCGTTTAGTGCGGCGGCGCTGTCGAAATAATTAATTGCCTGATATAATTTCCCCTGATACATTTTCAAATAGGGGAGAAGCCAGTATTTTTGTTTGGCATCGAAGGAATCAATAACTTTGTTGGAACTGTCCAAAGCGGAATAATCACCGGAGCAAAGCCGCAGTATGGTCAATTTTTTAAGAGTCTTATATTCGTTGAAGTCCGGCTTTATTTTCAGAACCGCCCGAAATTCCTTAATGGCTTCCTCATTTTTGCCAAAAGCCGAATATATGTCACCCCTGCAATCAAGGGGATTGACTTCGTCCGGTGCTATAGCGGCATAACGATCGGCGGCATGGAGGGCGGCGGAGAAACTATCGAGCGAAATATAGGAATAAATCAGGTTGACATAGGCCATTTTGTACAGGGAATCGAGGGCAATGGTCTTGTTGAGAAAATCGGCGGATTGGAGAATATGATCCCGCCGTTGTTCGATTCTACTAAGCCAGAAGTACGCCATTTTCTCTTCGGGAAATTTGCCGACCAGTTCGCGTAGCAGGCGGTCGGCGACTTTGGTATCGTTGGAAATATTGGCGCTCAGAATGTCGATATAATATTTCTCTTTGATTCCGACTTTTGATGAATATTCTTCGGCTTTTTTGATATGAGCGGGATCATTAATAAGGGCCAAATAATAATAGACCATCGCCAGAGTGGAGTCGTATTCGAGCGCTTTCTTGAAATCGCCGACGGCATCATGCAAATAGAGCTTATTATAATTATCCACTCCCTGGAGATAATAGCGCCAGGCCTCGCGCGATTGGCCGCCCATTTGAGAAATCCGAACTTTTGTCGGCAGGGACAATTCGGACGGAAGCGAGAGATCTTTTTCAATGGCTTGAGCCAATGTATCTATCAAAGCGAAAATGTCTTCACCGGGTCGCCCGGTAATTTTCTGGCTGGCTATTACCGCGCCTGACGAAACATCGGAGAGTTGCGAGGCGATAACAATATTGGGCTCGCTTTTTAAAATGGCCCCGTTCAGTATCCACTTGGCTTTGGCTTTTTCGGCCACGAGGGTAGTAATATTTTTGTCGAACCGGGATGCCCCATCAAAGGCCAAAAGCCGCATAATGTCATACAACCTCTGGCTCGAAAGAACCTGAAGAAATCCGGAACCGGAAAGGTCATTAATTAGAAGGTTGGTCGCAATTTCGCCCAATTTCGAAGTGTCCGAGGGATCCGGCACATTTTCGAAAAACATTATAGTAAGACGGTTTTCGGCATAGGCCGATTTTTCGGGGACTATTTTAATATCCCAGGGTTTCAGGACAAGAAATATGATTATGGCGGCCGCCAGAACGGCGGCTGCAATAAAGCGGTAACGTTTCTGACCGTAAGGAGACTCCGCATCTATCGTAGCGGATGAAGTCTCCCGACCCCGAGAGGCAATTTGTTCCAAATTTAAGGCGACCTGAGAGTCATGCTCAAGAAGATCCGAAACTTCCTTCAGCCGCTCGACCTCCCGGGCGCAGTATTCACATTCCAGCAGGTGCTGTTCAAAGGCCTCCAGGTCGTTCCCCGAGAGCATATGCAACTCATAAGCATGAAGCATATCTTGAAAGCGGATGTTATTGCACTTTTCGCCCATAATATCCTTTCCCTCGGAGGCATTTATCGAGCAGAAGGCGGGCCCGGCATAAGATTAAATAAAAATTGCCCGGACTGACACTCAATTTCCGGCAGATCTCCTCGGTATCATAGCCCTGGTGATGGAGATTCAAAATACGGGCATAACGAATATTATATCCGCCGATCTCCATAAGGCAATCTATTAATGAGGTTTTCAAGTCGGCCAAATCATTTGCCAGAGACTTGTCCGAAATTTGTAATTCCTCATCTAGAGGTTCGGATCTACTGCGCAGCGTATTTCTCCTTTCGAAATAGGAAAGCATCCTGTGCCTCAGGACTTCATATGCCCAGGCCGCAAAACTCGAGTGAATTTCGGTCTTCCTAAATTCGCGGCAAATTACCGCCAGACTTTCCTGTACAACATCTTCAGCATCCTCACCATTCCTAATTCTATGGCCGGCAATAAGGCGAAATCTTACAGTCAAAACAGAAAATAGTTCGTCTTCCTGGGCGCGCCCCCCGCTACGGGCCTTTTCGTATAAGGTATTGATATCCAGCATGTAATACTTAAAAATATTTTTATAATATACCAATTAAACCATAATTTGGCAATAAGCGCAATTTTTATTGAGTTTCTGCGATTATCATTAAATTCAGATACAATTCCTCCATTCTGACCGACAGGTGATTGACAGAACAAGTTTGTAAGATTCCCCGCATTAGTCGGCCTATTGATAAAAAGCAGATTCTGCCAACCACAATTAATCTATATGGAGGTTTTATGCGGAAGAAAGTCCAGTCATTGATCCCGGCGCTTTTGATTGTATTTACAATGTCAGCGCAGGGGCGCAGTCTTCTCCGGTATCCCAAATGCGCCTCTTATGATACGCTCCAAAATCGCTATCTGGTTACCTGCCTGGCCCTGCTCGCGGCCAGTAAGATTGTTGAAATTGATGAAAGCGGTCAACAGAGGATTTTCAAAACGGGTCTTGGTCCCATAATATCAAATCATATTGTCGGGGATATTATTTATGTTTCTTATGATAAAGGGGTTTATGCAATAAATCTAAATTCAGGCAATCTCGTGGCGAATATAAGCATTCCGGAGGCACAATTGCTGACGGGAATGGCTTCAGACACATCCGGCTATCTTTATGTTTCCGATAATGCCCTCGTCGGCAAGATCTTTAGAATTGATCTCGCGGACTATTCATATTCCTCATTTTGCCTGGGGCTTTCGTCGCGGACACAGGATGTGGAATTTGATCCCGAAAACAATCGCCTGGTTGCTGTCGGGTATTCTCAAGCGGCCCAGATCCAAACCATCAGTCTCCCTAATCCTGTAATAACCAACATTACCACTTATCCCTGCGGCCCCTATGACGGTGTTGCGAGAGACAGGGATGGAAACTATTATTTCTCCTGCTATGAAACGCGAAAAATCTTCCGCTATGATAAAAACCTGGCGAATCCTGTCGAATTGATGTCAAACCTGCCCGGATATCCGTCCAATATTGATATCGATGCCAAAAACAATGTGTTGTCAATTCCATACCTGGAAAATCATAAAATGGCTTTTGTCGGACTTGACGTCGATTTTACGGCCGATACCATATGGGCGCAGGATTCGTTGACAGTCGCTTTCCAGGGGACCACATTCAATGGCGCGACAGACTGGAAATGGGATTTCGGTGACGGGGACAGTGCTTTCGGTCAAACGGTTCAGCATACATTTCATTCTCCCGGTTGTTATGATATAACCCTTTTTGGAAATGTTGGCGGGGATTCATACCATATGACAAAGTCGGATTATGTTTCAATCCTAGCAGATACCGTCGGTGCGACTGATGTGATCGGCTACCCGGGTAAAAAATTTGAGGTACAAATTAATGTCACAAATAATGCCCCCCTTGAAAGACTGATTATTCCGATTGATTATTCCGGCTCACTGGACCTGCATTTGGATTCTTTTACCACGGCTGGATGCAGAACAGATTATTTCGACAGTTGCCGAAGTACCTATTCTGATACCGCCAATCATCTTGTCGAGTTTCTTCTGGCCTTCTCCGCGAATGTTGGAGATCGTCTATCCCCGGGGATGGGGCCGGTTATGACACTATATATTACGATTCCCTTTTCAGCGGTTCCCGGAACGTCCTCGATAAAAATGGGGGGATTTGAGGGACATCAGGCCAGTTTTATTGGCTCCAGTTTTAACTATGTGCCCGTTGCCAGGGATAATTTCGTATCGGTTGAATGGAAATGCGGCGATGCCAATAACAGCTGGACTGTCAATATACTCGATGTCAGCTTTATCATAAACTATTTGTACAAACATGGACAGGCACCCCAGTCGCTTGCATCGGTTGATGTCAATCATTCAGGAGGGATTAATATTCTGGATGTTTCCTATCTAATTAATTATATGTACAAACAAGGATTGGATCTCAATTGTCCATAAGTAAGAAGTGTCGAAGGAGAATTGGAGGACGGCCGCCGAGCCGTCCTTTTTATTTCTTTATGGATCTTGGGATTAATAAATGCCGCAGGTCGGAATTGGAACAAAACCGACACAAGGATTTCGCCGTTTACTCTACAAATTACTAAATATAATGCGCTCGATTATCCGGTAGTGTGAAACCATCATGCCGTTGGCAAGCGGCACGAAGTTTCTGGTCTTGTCGTCATCAGGTCGGTTCACATCAATCCTTTGGTTTCATCAGCTCAATATAGGGCTGATAATTCCACAGCGATTCGAAAGCAAAGTTCCTATGTATGTCGATCCAATACTGCTTCCCCTGTTGGAAACTCTGCCTCATTAGCTCCACCGCCCGATCCCTCTCACCTAGGCTGGCGACAATGCTTGCCAGATAATACGTATGAGCCCCCATCAGGTAGGGACGATGCAGATTCTGAAGCCAGTCCACGACTTCCCCGGCCTGCTGCGTGTCCCCTTGCTTAGCCGCAACAATACCTAGCCATCCCCTGTAATCTATACTATCCGGACGGCTTTCAAGGAGTTGGTCAATGACGCTTCTGGCGCTGTCGTATTGCCGGTCCTTGGCCAACGCTTGGGCATAAATGAAGCGCAGTGATTTGAGTTTGTCGACTTGCAAGTTTCGATACCATGTAATTGCCTTATTGAAGCATTCCATAGCTTCCGGTTCACGACCGTGAGCCCGGAATTCCTCTCCGGCCGTTTGCATAATGAGTCCTGCATTCCATTCCCTGCTCCAGTCGACCTGGGGCCTAGCGGCCTCGCATTCAATGAGTCGCTTCGAAACTTCATCGACCTTGCCGGAGGCCGCAAGGGCTTGAACCTCGGCGTCTATTAGGTTTAAGGAAGTGGGGAATTGCTTTCGACCCCTCGATATGACGGTCAGCTCCTTCGCGTGGTCTCCTACGGAATGATAGGCACATGACAGACCTGACCAATAATAACTCCATGACTTCATCCAGCCCTTTGCTGGATCAATGCTTTCAGCAACCCGTATGGCCTCATGAGGATGATTTGCAGAGTAGGCACAAAGCCCGAGGGCGTAGGCCCAATCAAAGTCGTGCTGCAATTCGAATCCTCTCCTGGCAGCCAGCAACGCTCTATCCCAGTCGCCCATTAAGAGACCACTGGAATATTCGAGACTTATCTGCTGTCCTGCCGTAAGTCGGTCCCGCCGGAAGTTGAGCATCTGCACTATGGAGTCGCCTTCCTCATATCGATCGAGATTTGTGCAAACGGCTATTGCAGCAAGAAGCGGCTGAAAATAAGTGCTGTCCAAGAAATATGCCCGCTTGTAATGCTTCAAAGCTGACACCATATCGAACGTGGCGGTGTGAGCGTCCATCCCTTCTATGAATTCAACATAAGCGGCATACTTTGGAGGCCGCACCGTTTGGACCTCAAGCGTATCGGAAGCGGAGAGACGCTCGTTGAACAGGAGGCCGATGGCTCCCAGGATCTTCTGACGCACCAGTTCGACCCCATTCATAACATTCCCGGAAGGCGCGGATATCGGTTCAAGCGCCTGGAAAAGTTTCTCTTCCGCACTTGTGATTTGCGCCTGAAACTGAATAGAATCGCCGAATTTGTAGATCGCACCCATCACAATGACGCCGGCGCCGGTCGAATCGACTATATCCTTAATACTCAGGTTTTCACTCTTCCGGGGGATTCGTTCTGTCGGAACAATCTCCCCGATTCCGATCGCATGAAGGCTTTGAGTGGTCCAGTCTGCAACTATTCTTCCCAGCGGATCGAGCGACGGAACGCCGGTCTGATTCCGAAACGGCACTACTGCAATTCGCTTCATGTTGGTGTTCGCATCGTGAGACGGTGTCTGCCGGTCGCGCCAGGGCCTGATAACCAGGACAGCGATCAACACACCAATAATCGCAAGCGCCGGCACCACAATTTGGCGCTTCCGCTTGGACGGGCTGGGCGCAGAACCGACTGTCGAAATAAGCCGTTTTAGGTCCGCTGACAACTCATCTGCATGCTGATAACGCAGATTCCTGTCTTTGGTCAGGGCTTTATTTATGATCCTCTGAAGTTCATCCGGCACGTTGTTCTTGTACCGCGCCAGCGGCTCAGGAACAGCCTCAATGACATTCTTGATTGTCGCAATCTCGGACTCAGCTTTGAACGGGGACTTGCCCGCAATCATTTCGTAGAGAACGAAACCTAGAGAAAACAAATCGGTTCGTGCATCAACTTCTTCGCCCCGGGCCTGTTCCGGCGACATATAGCTTACCGTGCCGAGAGTCGAGCCGGTCTTCGTCAAGTGCTCACTCCCGCGAATTGAGGCTAATCCAAAGTCAACGATCTTGGCTCGACCTTCAATATCAATAAGGATATTTGATGGCTTTATGTCGCGGTGGACTATGCCTGCCGAATGTGCTTTGGCCAGTCCTTCACAGACCTGAATCGCAAACTCGATGGTTCGGCTGAGCGGTTGTTCCTTGCCTTTGCCGAAATCTCGAATAGTCTGTCCTTCCACATTTTCCATTGCAAAGAATGGCCGTCCGTTGAACTCGCTGACTTCGTGAATCGTGACAATATTGGGATGATTCAGCTTGGCCGCTGCCTGCGCCTCGCGCCTGAACCGCGCCCGACAATCGGCATCTTGGCAGAGATGAGGCGGGAGAAATTTGAGGGCGACCTTACGATTGAGTTCAGTGTCCTCAGCCAGGTAGACCTCACCCATGCCACCGGAACCAATCTTCTCAATAATCTGATAATGACCGATTCTGGTGCCTTTGGTTACGACAGTGAATGTGCGAGTATTATTATTGTCATCTTCAATAGGCATTTCATTGCCTCCATAAGATGTCCAATGTCTAAGATTAAAAAGTCTGCCCGTCTAAATGTAGCCAGACTTCAAAGATTTGGCAATAAATAAGTTGAAACTACAAATTTGGGGCTTATTTGGGGCGGCATCGAGTCAAATTAGGGCAAAATCCACGTGCCAAATCCCGATTAAATTTAGTTGTCCTGAAATAATGCCGGAGGTCGGAATCGAACCGACATGATGTTGCCATCGGAGGATTTTGAGTCCTCTGCGTCTACCAGTTTCACCACTCCGGCGTTGAAATCCAAATATAGGTTCTGCCGGTCCGCTGTCAAGAAGTATATATACCGGGACGAATTGACGTTCGGACTCAAATTATAGAGTATACGATTTGGAATTGCCGGGCAATTTGGAGGGACGGCAAGATCCTAAAAATGATAGACGTCAGCGCTGTCCTCAGGAATATTGAAACGGTCGATGTTGGAGGGCCCGACATATAATTTTTTCGAAGGGTGAACCGGGCAGGTTTCGGTTGGGACGTCCCCGATCTTGAAAACCTCCCGGCGGACGTCGATACAGCGATCGGTTGCCAGTTTGCCGGAATTAAGGCAAATGTCGGCAAAGGTTATTCCGTCGGGAACGGAGAAGTCCTGAGTGGGAAGAGTAGAATGAGCCTTCATCATAATGGCGGTCCAGATAGGCAGGGCGTTGGCGCTGCCGGTCTGGTTCTTGCCGATGGAGGTTTTATCGTCGAAGCCGACCCAAACGCCTGTCGTTATCTGCGGCGTAAAGCCGACAAACCAATTATCAGTAAAATTGTCCGACGTTCCGGTTTTGCCGCCTGCCGGGCGCATAAAGCCAAGGGTCCGGGCGCCCCTTCCAGTACCGTTGTCTACCACCGACTG
The DNA here is from genome assembly GCA_900498245.1 of Candidatus Zixiibacteriota bacterium. Taxonomy (NCBI): domain Bacteria; kingdom Pseudomonadati; phylum Candidatus Zixiibacteriota; species Candidatus Zixiibacteriota bacterium. The sequence goes on along the minus strand of LS998015.1, from coordinate 1,849,085 downwards.
AAGCATATTGACCATGATATAGGCGGTTTGGGCCGATAGAACCTCCTCCTTATGAATATTAGTATTGTCCTCCATGACATTACCGTAACGGTCGATTATTTTTAAAATATAGCGATAAGGAACCTTTATGCCGCCGTTAGGGAAGACCGTATACGCAGAAGTAATATCAATCAAGCGGACTTCGCTCGTCCCGATCGCCAGCGATGCCACCGGTTGCAGGGGCGTCGTGATTCCCATCTTATTGGCGTAGAAAATAACCTGATCGGGATTCAATTTTAGAAGTAATTTAATCGCGATCAGATTTCGGGAAAGACGGAGCCCGTCACGGAGAGTCATTTCCCCCATGAATTCATTATCGAAATTTTGCGGTCGCCATTCCTTGGCGCCCGGAATGGTCAAAACAATCGGGTCATCATAGAAAATATCACTGGGGTGATATCCATTGTCAATGGCGGCCGTATAAACAAATGGTTTGAAGGAGGAACCCGGCTGGCGCAGGGCCTGAACGGCGCGATTGAATTTACTTTCCGCGAAAGACTTGCCGCCCATTAATGACAGAACATTGCCGTTATCATTTTCAATTGTGACCGAGGCTCCCTGGATTTCTTTGAACACCCGATGACCCCCTCCCGGCTCAGTCGAATCCGGGATAAAATTGGTGTAGTTGGGATTGTTTATTCCATAGACTCTTTCATAATAGGCCTGCATCGTGTTCAGCTTCTGCTTCATTTCCGTTTCAGCTGTCTGTTGCAGATCCCAATCCAGTGTCGTAATGACTTTCAAACCACCCGTATAGAGGACATCCTCGCCATATTTATCAAGGAGATATTGCCGCACCATTTCGGTAAAGTAGGGAGCCCGCCCCGATTCGCTTTTGGGCGAAGACAGATCGAGAGGCAGGGCGCGCAGGGAATCATAGTCATGCCGGCTCATTTTACCCCAATCATAATATGAGTAAAGGGAGGAATTTCGTATCCGCAGCGATTGTTCCGGGGAGTCGGAATAGCGACTTGGGGCCTTCAACAGGCCGACCAAAAGAGCACAATCGTTAATGGTCAATTCATCGACGGATTTGTTGAAATAGGCTTTGGCGGCGGCTGATATACCGTACGCTCCCCGGCCGAAATAATATTGATTGAGGTACATCTGAAGAATTTCTTCTTTGGAATATGTACGTTCCAGTTTTATGGCGGTAAGGGCTTCCTTTATTTTGCGTTCGACCGTTTTCTGGCGATGAAGGAAAAGCATGCGGGCCAGTTGTTGAGTAATGGTGGATGCCCCCTGGGCCCGGCGCCAACGAACTACGTCGATGGCGAAAGCCTTAAACGTTCGAGGAATATTGATGCCCCAATGATCAAAGAACTCCCGATCTTCGACAGCCAAGAGCATGTCAATCATCTGAGGCGGGATCTTGTTATACGGTACAAGCGCTCTATTTTCATTAAAAAATTCCTGCAGGAGAGTCCCGTCGGCGGCGTATATTTTGGTTTTAAGGGAGGGTTCAATATTGTGTAGACTTTCAAAAGAGGGAAGGTCTTCCTTGTAGACCAAATAGAGCCAATAAGTTATTATGCAGGCAAGAATAAGGAGAAGGGCGCTCAGAATAATTATGGAGCGTAACACTCGACGGCCGTCAACGGCATCAACATTAAAAAACTTCTTCATCAATTCCCAAAAAATCCAATCTCGCGGAATATTTCGAGCAAAATTTCCATTTTTTTCCGATACATTATAATAAATATTATACTAATTTGAAAAGCCTTTGAAGTCAAAAAATATTACTCCTTGTTTTTTGGGCATTAATTGCTTATCGTCGCAACAGACTGATATGAAATATCTTAAGCAGATTTTACTAAAATGGGAACTCAGTTTATGAAGCAGGAATTTGAACGACAATTTGAACTTATCTCCCGCGGCGCGGTGGAGTTGCTCCCCGAAGAGGAATTCAAAGAACGTCTGAGGAAATCGATAAATGAAAACAAACCGCTAAGGGTGAAGCAGGGATTCGATCCTACTGCACCGGATATTCATATCGGACATACCGTCGGTATCCGCAAGTTGAAGCAGTTTCAGGACCTGGGTCATAAAATTGTCTTGATTGTAGGCGATTATACCGCTCTGGTAGGAGACCCATCGGGGCGATCTGCGACCCGTCCCCAGCTTTCCTATGACAAAATTATGGAGAACGCCAAGACCTATCAGCAGCAGTTTTTCAAGATCCTTGACGAATCCAAGACCGAGATACATCACAACGGCGAATGGTTCTCCAAGATGTCATTCAAGGATATTCTGGAATTGGCCGCCAAATTCACCGTGGCGCGCATGCTGGAACGGGATGATTTTGACAAACGCTATAAGGCGGGGAATCCGATTTCGATCCATGAGCTGTATTATCCCTTGATGCAGGCCTACGATTCGGTTGCCATAAAAGCCGATGTGGAAATCGGCGCCACCGAACAGAAATTCAACCTCCTTACGGGGCGAGAAATTCAATTAGATTACGGCATATCTCCTCAGGTGGTTTTGACTCTTCCGGTGCTGGTCGGCCTTGACGGTCAAAATAGAATGTCCAAATCGATGGGGAATTATATCGGTATCGATGAGCCCCCGGGAGAGATATTTGGAAAAGTGATGTCAATACCGGACAACTTGATTTATTCATATTTCGAATTGGCCACTGATGTCCCTATGGAAGAACTGGCGGTAATCAAGGGGCAATTGGGGGATAGGGAAATCAATCCCATGATTCTAAAAAAGAGACTGGCCGAAACGCTCGTGCGGATGTATCATAATAGTGACGCCGCGATGCGGGCCAGAGAAGAGTTTGAAAGGGTCTTTTCGAAGAAGGAACTGCCCGACGAAATTTCGGAATTTGATTGCCGCGCCTATGGGACCGAGGTATGGATCATTAAGCTCCTGACGGATGCCGGTCTGGCGGCCAGCGGGAGCGAGGCCAGAAGGCTGATCAGGGGAGGGGGAGTATCGATCGACGCCAGGAAAATTGATGATGAAAACGCCAAAGTGACGCTTAAAAATGAATTGCTTCTAAAGGTCGGCAAACGGCGGTTCCTGAGATTAAAATTATAGTGATTAGGACGGAACCGAAGGTTATCGATATTGGCTATAAAGTTGTTATGAAAACCGATTATCTGATATATGCGGCTATTATCCTGATTCTTGCTATTTCCGGTTGTGGCGGGCGCAAAGGCGTACCGGGCATAGCGGAGCGCGCCAACGAATTTCCTCCCTTGCCGGCCCGTGACACGGTCAACAGGCAGGCCTATTTGGATTTTATCAATGGCGACATTCTGGAGCAACTCGGTGATATCCAGTCGGCTAATCATTATTACGAAGAGGCCCTGAAGACTTATCCGGAGTCCCGGGAATTGCGGTATGCTTATGCCGAGACTTTTTTCCGCATGAATGATTTTAGACATGCAATTAACGAGTTGGAAAAGGTTAAGAATCATGAGGCCGAAGGGTGGCTCCTGATAGCGGACAGTTATCGCGCGCTGGGAATAGACGATTCGGCCCTGTCAGGATACCTTGCGGCAGTCAAACTCGACACGAACAATATCGGGGCCTTTCATTATATCGCGGCCTACTACCAGCAGATGAACAATCTCGATTCGGCGCTCTGGGCCTATGAAAACGTCGCGCGTCTATCACCGAGTTATCGGGTTTTTCAGGAGATCGCCAATTTGCAAATGAGGCTCGGGAAAACTAGTGAGGCCCTGAACAATTACCAGCAATCGATCAGTCTATATGGAGGCCCGGATAATGTCCGTTCCTACCTGGGAATATCGGTCATATTGGAGGATAAAGGTGACAGCACCGGGGCCAAGGATTATCTTGAGAAGGCGGCCAGACTGTCACCCCAAAATGCCCTAATCCAAACCAGACTCTTGGGATTTTATGAAGATGCGAATGAATTGGATAAGGCCATTAAGACTGCCCGAACTATCATCCCCCTGGCCCCGCAGGATAAAAATATTGTAAGAAGGCTGGGTATTCTGCTTTTTAACGCCGACAGTCTCAAGCAGGCCGACTCGATATTTTCCGCACTTCTCGACGAAGGCGATGAAAGCGCTGTCAATCGCTTCTATCTGGGAAGAATTCTATTCTTAGAGAAAAAATATGGTGATGCGGCGGCCTCTTTCACTAAGGTCACGGAGATGGCCGATTCCGTCAGCGATGGCTGGCTTAATCTCGGACTTGCCTATCATGAAATGGATTCCAGCCGAAAGGAGCTGGCCACTTATCAAGATGCCCTGAAGCATATGAGAAATATCGATGATTCCATACGCGTCATGTTTATTCTGGGTTCTGCCCAAGACAATAGTCATGATCTCTCTGGAGCCATCGAAACATTCGAGACAATTTTGCGGATCAGGCCCGATCATGCACCATCACTGAATTATCTGGCATACATGCTGGCAGTCAACAATGAGCGCCTTGATTATGCCGAGGAGTTAATAAGAAAAGCTCTGGCCATGCAACCGGAAAATGGCGCCTATATCGATAGTTACGGATGGGTGCTTTATAAAAAAGGCGAATATAAATCGGCTCTTAAAGAACTTCTGAAGGCTAACCAAGCCATTGATAATGATCCGACCGTATTAGAGCACTTGGGAGATGCCTATGAGGCCCTCGGGGATTCCGCCAACGCCCGGGTATATTGGGAGAAAGCGATAAAAATCGTGCCGGACAATCGGGATCTTAAGGAGAAACTCAGCAAGTGAGGCGGCTCCGGCATATCTTGGCTCCGCTAATACTACTTCCTGCCGCGGCCATAATTCTGCAATGTGCCAAAATCGAGCCGCCGCCCGGGGGTCCGGAAGATAAAATGGGCCCATCAATACTAAAAACCTCTCCATCGGCCGGGGCGGTCAAAATCACGAGCTCCAACACGGTTTCAATCCTGTTCTCTGAAGGCGTTGATCATCGCTCGGCGGAGGCCGCCTGTTTTATAACACCCCTGACGGATAAAAAACCAAGATTCAAGTGGCACGGTCACGAGATGTACATCATAATGCCCGACTCCTTTGCCGAAAAGACGACGTACATAGTGAATGTCGGTTCCTCGGTAATTGACTACCGGAACAATAAGATGGCACAGTCTTTTCAGTTCGCCTTTACGACCGGGGATAGCATAAGCGACGGAAAAACCGCCGGTATGATATATCAGGGAATCAATCCCGCGGCCGGGATAACGGTCGGTTTCTATGACACGGCCTCAAATTATTCATACAAAACTTTTGATTCGGTCATTCCGGAATTTTTGACCGTATCGGGAAGCGACGGCAAATATGCCCAGGATTTTCTGCCACGCGGAAAGTTTGTGAGTCTGGCTTTTAAAGACATAAATAATAACAGGCGATTCGACTATCCTGACGAAGATTATGGCATCCCTAATTATTTTGTCGATATTTCTCCCATCGGGATATCGCCTTCAATCGATTTCTACATGCGCCGCACGGACACCATCACCGCAACGATTCTATCGACATCGCTCACTTCGGACCGCCTGATTCGGGTCCGATTTTCGGGGAAATTGAAAGCAAAGAACTTGGCTGAAAATCTGAAAAAAATCAGTATGAGCGCAGTTGACAGCAGTGGCATTATTCTGCATCCGTCGTCCCTATTCGAAAATCCGGATGACACTTTGAGTTCCTATAGCTTTTATTTCCCCAATCTATCTGAAGGGTCCTGGCGCTTTGCCTTAAGCAAAGAGTGTTTCGGCTCCTTGGATACTTCCAATATCGAGGGTAGCGTGATGCAAATTAAATTCGGAAAGGACGAAATCCAGCCGGAGATTATATCGGTATCGCTGAGCGGCCAGACAAATTTCCCCGACGATTCGATTATTGAAATAAATTTTTCCGAGCCAATTGATAAGGGCTTCGGCGCTGATTCCATGGCAATCGTCAAACTTACTGATAGTTCAATTGTGCCCGCAGTATGGCAATGGAAAGATGATTTTCGCTTGGACTTAAGCATCCCGGCCCGCTGGGGGGAGAGCTATCGTCTGGAAATCAATCAAGCATGGCTTCGCGACATGGCCGGCAATTTGGGGGGGGATTCTATAAAGACATATTCCTTCAAGACCTACAGCCGGGACTCGCTGGGGGCCATTTCCGGGACTGTATCCCGGCCGCATAATAGCGATTCTACATATCAAATTTATCTGATATTTAGCTCCGTTCCCGACCACAAGGTTTTTCAAGAAAAATTAACTGATTCAACTTTCCAGTTGTCTTTGCCCGGCGGGAAATACCTGCTGTCGGGTTTTGTCGATAGGAACGGCAATCAAAAACAGGATTTGGGATCGCTGACACCGTTCGAACTGGCTGAGCCGTCGGCCCATTATCCTGATACAGTCAGAGTCCGCTCCCGTTTTGAATCGGCCGGTTTAGATTTCATATTTAAATAGAAAAGGCGGGGATTATTCCCCGCCTCAAAAATCATCTCTGGAATTCCTTTTACTGGAGTGGACCCCAGAGTTTAAGAACTACCCGGCGATTTTTAGCGTTGGCGTTGGCCTCATCGGGCATGGCGACAGGTTTTGTTTTGCCATAACTGACCGTATACATCCTGTAAAGCGGAATACCGAATTTGTCAGTCATATGTGTCTTGACGGCTTCGGCCCTTTTAATCCCCAGTTCGAAATTGTAACTGGCGGGTCCTGTTCGGTCGGTATATCCGGCAATTTCCAGGATGGATTGTTTCACATCAATCATCTTCTGCCCGAGGGCCTCCAGGTTATCGGTCGCTACCTGATTCAGATCATAACTATCGAACGCATAGTTGACGGTTCCTTCCCAAATGACCTGATAATTCTCAAAACCCTTGGCCTGATTGAGGGCCTTATCAGTCTTCTTGGAAAGTTCGTCAGTTGCGGCCTGAATCTTCTGAATTTCAACGGCGTTGGCATCGGACTGAGCCTTGGCTGAACTTACGTCAGCCTGTACCTTAGTTTGCATATCAGCAATCTGTTTGTCCACATATCCCTTGCTGGCGCATCCGGCTATTAAAAGCAGAACCGCTACCAATGCTGCAAAAGCCAGTTTCTTTCCCATCTCTCCTCCAATATACTTGACGTTTGAAAACATGCTAGTATTGTAAAGTAACCCTTCTGCCATTATACTGTCAAGAGAAAAAATGGTTCCAGCGAGCTATTGCTTTATGGCACCGGCAGTTAGGCCGGAGACAATCTGCCTTTGAAAGAATAAAAAGACAATCAAAATCGGCACCACTGCCAGGGTGGAACCGGCCATCAAATGGGGCCAATCTATCGCCTGATGCCCCTGATACAGCGCCAAGCCAACCGGCAGAGTTCGGACCGATTCCGATGAGGTCAAAATGAAAGGGAAAATAAAAGAATTCCAATTAGTCATGAAGGATTGAATAGCCAAGACGGCCAGGGCCGGGCGGCAGAGGGGCATCACAATTCTGACTAAAATGCCAAATTCCCCGGCGCCATCAATGCGGGCCGCTTCCTCCATTGACGACGGCAGAGCATCAACATATTGTTTAACCAGAAAAATTCCGATCGGATTGACCAAAAATGGGAGAATCAGGGCCCAGTACGTATCATAAAGGCCTGCTTTGTAAATAATCAAATAAAGAGGAATTATTATGATATGAGCCGGTATCATGAGAACAAAAATAACCGAATAAAACCAGAATTTTCTGGCGATAAACCGGTACCGGGATAACGCATAGCCGACCATGAAACAGAATAATATATTGCCCAGTGTCACAACGATTCCAACGAAAAGGGAATTGAACAGGTAGAGGGCCATTCGTCCGGATGAAAAAATATCCAGGTACGATTTTAATGTGAGACCGCCTGAAACAAAGCCCGATAGATCCGTCGCCAAGTCGGCCGGGGAAAGGGAAACCCGAAACATCCAGAGCAGAGGGAAAATCATTATGAACAGGATAATAATCAAAACGATATATTTGAGCAGTCTCATTGAAAGGACCTCTGTCTGAGTAAGCCGAATTGAGCCAGAGAAAAAAGCGCAATTATAAGAAATAAAATGTACGCGGCGGCCGAGGCGTAGCCGAATTCAAAGCGACTCAAGCCGGTTTCATATACAAAATAAACGGCCGTTGAAGTCCCGCTTTTGCCCCCGGTCATCACGAAGATCTCCGTAAATATCTGAAACGACTTGATGGTATTAATGACAATTATAAACAGCGTCACCGGTTTCAAGAGGGGCAAGGTAATGGAGAAAAATTGCTTTCGCCGCCCGGCTCCAAATACGGCGGCGGCTTCATACAATTCCTCTGGGACTGAATTGAGTCCGGCCAGAAAAAGAAGCATATAATACCCGACCGACATCCAGATATCCATAGCCATTATGGCGAGAAGAGCGGTTTTGCTGGAAAGCAAAAATCCATTTTCAGGAGGATGGAGGCCAAGCATTTGGCTCAAAAGATGGATATACCCGCCCCGGGAATACAGATTGGTGAAAATCAGGGCAATGACCACCATGGAAGTAATCGAGGGCATAAAATAGCCGGAGCGAAAGACCGTGCGCCCGGGGAATCGTTTCGCAATCAAGAGGGCCATGATTAGGGAGATAATGGTGGTTGCGGGAATGGTCCCGATGACAAAAACAAAGGTATTTTTCAAAGCCTCAATAAATGACGGATCGGAAAATAGAGCCCTGAAATTCTGAAAGCCGACCCAGTGAAATGACGGCCGCAGCAGGCGATAATCGGTAAACCCGAGATAAAGTGAATAAATCAGGGGATAGAGCCAGAAAAAAAGAAATGTCAGGATCCAGGGAGAAGCAAACAGAAATCCGACAGCGCGATGGCGTTTCATTTATTATCGATCAACTGCTGTATTTTGGATCGGGCCGTATACAAGCCGTCGGCGACAGGGACCCCCTTAAAAAGAACATCTTCCAGCATCGACTCGATGACATCTTCGATATAAACCCACTGCGGGTCGGGAGCCGGGAACGGAGAGAGATTCATTTCCTTGATAAAGACCTGCAGGTTGGGATCATCATTAAAGAATTTGTCCTGAGTGGCTTCCTTACTTGAGGGGTTGGCCGAATAATTTGCCTGGCAGAATGTCAGTTGATTTTCCCTGTCAGTAATATATCTGATAAATTTGACGGCTTCCTCGGAGTGGGCGGATTTTGCGCTGAGCGAGAGATATTCCCCGCCCACGAATGATTTGCCGGGATAGACAGGTCCCGGTATCAGGGCCGTTATAAAATCGATGTTTATCTTTTCATTTTTGATTCGTTTAAGTAGCCAGTCTCCTGATATTATCATACCGACTTTTCCCGCGAGAAATGCATCTTCGAGTCTTCTCTGGGTATCGACCAGAGAACAGCTGTCGCTCAGACTTTTATAATATTTGAGAGCATCATAACCCTGCTGGCTCGATATTACGGCGAATTTGCCGTCGCGGCTGATAATCCGCCCGCCGAATGACCAGAAAAAGGGGAGGAATTTCTTATAAAGAGTATGTTTTTCGGCGGCGTTGGAGCCAAAGCCCTTAATCCCATTGCCGAGGGAATCTATCTTATAGCAGAGGGTCTTCAACTGATCAAAATTGACCGGGACGAAATTGGAGTCTTTCATCGCTTGCGTGAGCAGGGTACGATTAATGAACAGGACACGGGTTCCCAGTATCCACGGCATAGCATAAATTTCATTGTTGTAAATGGCCGGCGGCCAGCCGTAAAAGCCGGAGGTATCCTTGTTGAGATATTTTGTCAACGGCATTAATTGGCCCGAAGAGGCAAATTCATATACCCAGTCGGAGCCGAGTTCCACCACATCGGGGGCCGTACCGGATGAAAAAGCGACGACGATTTTTTCGTGACCGTTGCCCCAGGTAAGATCGGTCATATTGATTTTGATTCCGGGATTTTGCGATTCATACTCAGAGACCATTTTTTCGAGGGTCGGTCGGATCGATGGATCGGTCCAGAATTGCCACCATTCAATGGTGATCGGGCCGCTATTTTGGCCGGCACAAGACATCAGCACCAATAAAATTGCGGCAGGAAGCAGGAAAAAATATTTGCTTGTTTTCATGATGCGACTATAAAATATCCAATGGGGCGATGTCAAGTAAACTTTTTGTTGATTTGACGGTCAAAAGAAATTAAATGGAATTATGCAATCCCATGTTAAGAAATGGCTTTCAATTTTGCTTATTCTCGACCTGCTGGGCCCGTCAATTCTATACGGGGCGGTCGGGACACAAAGCAATCAGGTCTGGTTCGACCGGAGTACCCTTCCGACATTGGTCATATCTGTAATATCAATAATAATTGTCCTTATAATAATTTGGCTGGCCCGCCGAGGAAAAATATTTTCTATCCGGGAAATTGCCGGACTGAAGGCGGTCGAAGAAGCCGTGGGGAGGGCCACGGAAATGGGGACACCGATGTTGTTTACGCCGGGATATGGAAGTGATATTCAGAGGCCGACGACAATTGCTTCTTTGAATATATTATCCACGATCGCCGAAAAAGCGGCGGAATACGATTGCCGCCTAATTTTTCCCACCCATGACCCGGTAATCATGGCGGTCGCGCAGGAAGTGGTTCGGGAAGGATGTCTGAAGGCGGGATATCCGGATCGCTATCGTGCCGACGATATTTTTTATATCTCTTCGTCCCAATTCGGTTATGCTGCAGCGGTTGACGGAATAATCAGCCGGACCAAGCCGGCTTCGATATTTCTTCTGGGCACATTCGAAGCGGAATCCCTGATAATGGCCGAAACCGGAAACAATGTCGGCGCCATACAGATCGCCGGAACCGATTCGACCATTCAATTGGCTTTCTTCATCGTGGCCTGTGACTATACCCTGATCGGTGAAGAATTGTTCGCGGCATCGGGCTATCTGACGAAAAATCAATCTATTCTATCATCGGTCAAAGCGCAGGATGTTATGAAAATCCTGATCGCCTTATTCATACTTATTGCCGTCATTTGGGCGACTTTTGATCCCCTGTCAAAATGGTGGAAATATTAGATGCGCACGAAAATCCCGCTCCTTATTTGTCTGATTTCCGGCATCTTGATGTTCCTTCAATATTTCTCCGGACATCCGATAACAAAAGCCGTTTATAACGGCATTCTCGACTGGTGGCAGATAATTTTTGCATTTACGCTCTTGGTCGGGGCAGCCGGTTTCATTCGCAACAGCATGAAAAGCATAGCGAGGAAAAAGGAGCGTCCCTATAAAGTCATCTCCTTGGTCGGACTGTTTTCGATGCCGGTTCTGGCCATTTCATACGGCACGAAAATCGGCACCCCATTCATGTGGGTTTTTGAAAATATGCAGGCGCCGATGCAGGCGACCGTCTTTTCGCTTCTCGCCTTCTTCGTCGCTTCGGCGTCATTCCGGGGGTTCCGGGCGCGCTCTATCCCCGCGGCAATTCTGCTGATTTCGGCCATAATCGTGCTCCTTGGACGGGTCCCTTTGACCGAGTATTTCACCTCTTCGTTTTCCCAGATTACTTTCTGGGTCCAGGACTACCCCTCGATGGCGGCGCGCCGCGCCATATTAATCGGGATCGGACTCGGATCCATGACCACGGCGCTTAGAGTGATACTCGGAATTGAGCGGACCTATTTGCAGGGGGAAAAATGAAAGGGGAAAGGATTCGCTGGCTGATATTTGCCGGGCTTTTTATTCTGGCCGTCATTTCTTATATCTTTCCCATTCAATTTGAGTCGCGGCCGTCGCCCGAGGTTAAAAGAAGTTTCAACTATATTGAAAATCTGCCGGATTCTTCGGTGGTTATGATATCCTTTGATCATGAGGCCTCATCGCTGCCTGAAATTCAGCCGATTAGTCTGGCAATATTACAGCATGTCTTTCGACGAAATCTCCGCGTGATCGGACTGTCTTTATTTGCCGAAGGAACGGCTATTGGTTATGAAATGCTGAATCGAGAAGCCCGCCAATTCGGGAAGCAGTATGGAAAGGATTATGTATTTCTCGGATTTAAACCCCAGCACATATCGGCGATACTGGGGATGGGGGAATCGATTGTCAGGGTTTTTCCCGAAGATTATTTCGGTAATAAAACGGACACCCTGCCGGTAATGCAGGGGGTCGATGATTATGGTCAGGTGGCTTTAGTCATATCAATCGCCGACGGCGATCGGGCGGTGCAATGGATCGAATATGCCGGCGCCCGTTACAATCAGAAGATCATGGCCGGCTTGACGGCGGCGATGATCACTACCTACGATCCGTATCTGGCATCCGGTCAGTTATACTCAGACGTAGGCGGTCTCAAGGGAGCCGCCGAATATGAGAGACTGCTTGGACATTTGGGAGCGGGTAACAGGGGAATGTGGTCTCAGACGGTTACCCATATGTTTGTTATTGCCATGATTATCCTGGGCAATATCGTTTATTTCCGATCGCAAAGAGCCCGCCGGGGGAGAGGATAAAATGAATATCGGGATCATGGTCGCCGGTATCCTGACACTGGCCATCTATTCCTTCTTGTACCGCGACAATCCGATTTACAGGGGGGCGGAATCGCTTCTAATAGGCCTTTCGATCGGATACGCGCTGGTTATTTTCTGGCAAACAACGCTGGTTGACCGGCTGTTTTATCCGCTTTTCCGAGAAGGAAATTTAATTATGGTAGTCCCTCTCGTTCTGGGGCTTTTGATGTTCAGCCGTTTCTTTTCAAAGGCATCCTGGCTATCACGGCTTCCCATTGCCTTGATGATTGGGGCAGGAGCCGGGGTTTCAATTCCGGCGATGCTTTATGCCAGAACGCTCAAGCAGATGTCGGCGTCGGTGGCGCCCCTATATACTTCGGCACACGGCCTTGATATTTCGGCAATTGTCGTCGTTCTCGGGCTCATTTCGACTTTAGCCTATTTTTATTTCAGCCGCCGGCATGAGGGATATATGGGCGGACTGGCCAAGGTGGGAACCTATTTCCTTATGATTTTTTTTGGCGCCACCTTTGGATATACCGTAATGTCCCGTCTGTCGACTTTAATCGGCCGGATTGATTTTCTTCTCTCTGATTTTCTTCGTATTTTAAAATGATTTGTCCCCGTTGCAAAAAGAAAATGGAAGAGGTTAAGCGATCATTTCATAAACAGCGAAAATGGATATGCTCTCATTGCGGAAGAATTCGCTTTCAGCAGGTCAGGAAACCCGGAAGAGCGCAACATCGCTGAAGTCGGTTCGTATAATTATTTGATCTATTGGACCGGTATGGAAATTAAAATCGGAACATCAGGATACAGTTTTGAAGATTGGAGAGGGGTATTTTATCCGGATAATATCGAAAAGGGGAAGATGTTTGACTTTTACAGGGAGCATTTCCCGACAGTCGAAATAAATTCCACCTATTATCGCATCCCGCATCCCGCGGTGATGGCCAATATCAATAAAAAAGCCCCGGAATCTTTTGAGTTTGTCGTTAAAGCGCCGGAAGTAATGACTCACAAGAGGAAAGATATTGCAAAGGCCGCCAGCGACTTTAAGGAATGCTTGAAACCAATGGTTGAATCGAAGAGACTGAAAGGAATTCTGGCCCAATTCCCCTATTCTTTCAAATTCTCGGATCCGAATCTGGCCTATATAACGGAATGCCAGAAGATTCTGGAACCATATCCTTTGTTTGTTGAATTCCGCCATGACAGTTGGAATAATAGGGAAATGGTTGATACCTTCAGAAAAGAAGAGATAGGATACGTTTCCGTCGACGAGCCGCAATTATCAGGACTTCTGAAGCCAATTTTATTCAATACCACCGACACCGCTTATTTGCGCCTCCACGGCCGCAATGCCGAGCACTGGTGGGGTGGGGGCGCCCTACGATACGATTACAGTTATTCCGATCGGGAGCTTCAAGAATGGCGTGATAGAATTAAAAAACTGGAAGGGAAAGCCAAAAAACTCTACATTTTTTTCAATAATTGCCATCTTGGTCAGGCCGTAAAAAACGCCCGGCGCATGATGGAAATGCTCAATTTATAATTTTTAGTTGACGTTACTTGGCAGTGATATAAATTAGTTCATTTATAAAGGTGCATATGCAGGAATATTTACGTCTGGATAAAATCAGGAAGGCCTTCGACGGAAAAGTCGCGGTCGATGACCTTTCTTTGTCTGTTCCCAAGGGGGCCATTTACGGAATCCTGGGGCCGAACGGCGCCGGCAAAACAACCACGATCAGAATGATCATGGATATTATCGCGCCCGATTCCGGTTCGGTTCTGGTCAACGGTCATCAGGCTAACGGCGATTTTCGCAACAAGGTCGGCTATCTACCCGAGGAACGGGGTCTTTATAAGAAAATGACTCTGATTGAGGTCGTAACTTTCCTTGGTGAAATTAAAGGTTGCACGAGGAGAGAGGTACACGAACGGATTGACGGCTGGCTGGATAAGATGTCGCTCCGCGGCTATAAGGAACGGAAAGTTGAAGAATTGTCGAAAGGGATGCAGCAGAAATTGCAGTTCATTACGACTCTAATTCACCGGCCGGATATGATTATTCTCGATGAACTGTTTTCGGGCCTCGATCCTTTGAATATCGAACTCATCAAAGATATTATTCTCGATGAAAAACGGCGCGGGACAACTATCCTTTTTTCAACCCACGTGATGGAGCAGGCCGAAAAACTGTGTGACTTTATTTGCCTGATAAACAACGGCAAAAAGGTTCTCGACGGACGCCTGGCCGACATCAAGACACGTTTCGGCCGGAATTCGGTTCAGATCGAAATGGAAGGGGACGCTTCATTTGTGAAGGAGATACCCGATATTGACGGAATAACCGAGTTTCCCAATTATATAGAATTGAAACTGACAAAAGATGCCGACAGCGGCGAAATTCTGAAGAAAATTGCGGACCGGGTAAATATCCGTCGCTTTCAGGTGATGCAGCCATCACTCTATGATATTTTTATCGAAGTGGCCCGCAGCGGAGCCGATTATAATGAGGAACGGGAGGCGGCCCAATGAAAAAACTGTGGATATTGATAAGCCGCGAATATGCCCAGGTCGTAAAGAAGAAATCATTTTTGATAGGAATAATCCTAACACCACTTTTAATGATAGGTCTTTCCGTTTTGCCGGCTTTGCTGGCTTCGAAAAAACCGGCCGCGACCGAACATATTTCCATAATAGATTTGGATAATCAGGCAATAGGGGAGAAATTCGCCGAAGCCATTAAGAACTATAAGCTCAAAAATGGGAATCCTTCTTACGAAATAGATGAGATTCTGAGGGTTAATCCAGAAGATTCAGCCGAATTGGCGGCGACCCGCCAAAGACTGGACTCCCTCGTCCTGAATCAAAACCTAAAGAGCTATTTAATTATTGGCAAGGATGCTACATTGAATGACTCGGTCGCTCTGGTCTCCAAATCGTTCAGTATCGCCACGGGCACTCGTTTCGAAAAAAAGTTATCGGATATACTCGCGGGACTGAGGCTGGAGAAATCAAATGTCAATCTCCAGATCGATTCGGTCCTCTATCTGACCCGCAGAATAGACCTCAGACAGGAAGCCCCGGGTGGGAAGGAACGAGATTTTTTGACAATGTATATGGGTGGGATTATCTTTGTGATGATAATTTTTATGACGGTGATCGGTTATGGTCAGATTTTGATGCGCTCGGTAATCGAAGAAAAGAATTCACGAATTATAGAAGTAATGGTTTCGTCGGTGTCATCATTTCAGTTGATGGCCGGGAAAATTATCGGGTTGGGACTGGCATCATTGACACAGGTAGGGGTCTGGATAATTATCGGGTTGGGTCTCTATTCATATCGGGGCGCTTTGAATGTCAGCACGGATATTTCGGGAGTTATCTTTAACCCGGTTTTAATCGTCTTTTTCGTTTTGTTTCTTATTATCGGATATATTTTATATTCGACTCTTTTTGCGCTCATCGGTTCGCTCTGCAATACCGATAAGGAAGCCCAGAATTATCTTTTCCCCATCACCATGTCACTCATTTTGCCGGTGATTCTCGCCATGTATATCATTCAGGAGCCGGATTCTGCTATTGCTACCACATTATCGCTGATTCCATTCTTTACGCCCACCATGATGATTCTGCGATTAAACGTGATCGCCCCCGAAAGTTTCTCTTTAGGCAATCCGATAATTGTACAGGCGATAATTGGAGTGCTCCTGACGGCGGCAACGACGGTATTTGTTATTTGGCTGGCTTCGAAAATTTTCCGTGTCGGCATATTGATGTATGGCAAAAGGCCGACTTTGCCGGAAATAATCAGGTGGGTTAAATATTGATGTCCAGAATATTGCGTTGGAGAATTTTCAGGATATCCGGGTTGTTGACTCTGGTCGCCATTATTGTATTTATTGTCGGCAGCAAGGTTACGCTGACAGAATCGACATCGGCGTCCATCGCCGGGACGCCGGTTAAAAAAACATATTTTGAATTTCAACTCCCGGATACCAACATTTGCAGGGGAATCCGGGTTAATCTGCGTTCGGGGCTGGTCATCGATAACGGCAGCCACCGTGTGATATATTCCTATAATGCCCATGAAACGACGCCGGTGGCATCAATTTCTAAGCTGTTGACGGCCATGGTCGTCTTGGATAATTATAATCCCGATTCGATTATCGTGATTTCCAAGGACGACTGCTATAAATCATCACGCTCGATTCTCCGCTTTGGAGACCGGGTGAAAGTTCGGGATCTTCTGTGCGCAGCCCTGATTCGTTCCGATAACAGGGCGGCGCGGGCGGTGGCCCGATCGGTGACCTCGGACATAAACGAATTCGCCGCTCTCATGAATTCCAAGGCTCTGGAAATCGGGATGGAAAATACAATCATGTTCGAACCGACCGGGCTTGATGAAAGAAATCGCTCCACCGCGGCCGACTGCGCGCGTCTTGTGAATGCTGCTATCAGTTATCCTGAAATTGCACGGATAACCTCCCTCAAGGAATTTAATTTTAAGCCAATCAACCGCCGGAGAGGGCGAAAAATAGTCAACACTAACAAACTTCTATTTTCCAGATATCGCGTGCTGGCAGGGAAGACGGGATATATATCGGAATCTGCTTATTGCCTTACCACAATAATTGAAGATCGCCAGGGACGCCAACTAACGGTCGTGGTATTGGGCGCCCCCGGGCCGAATTCGCGATTCAGCCAGGCCAGGCGTCTGGCCAATTGGGCTTTCCAGAAGCTTTAATCTCTTTAAGCTAAAGAATCGCTCAGGGCAGGGTGCTGGATATTACTTAAGGCTGATTGGATGGCAAATTGTGTCCCAAAAGATATATTATGTTAACTTATTTTACCCGATTCATTGACCTCACCATTCCGATTTCAATTTTTATCTATTTTACCACGATATTTAGAAGCTTATTCGGCACCAGAATCTTCTTTATGACTTTCTTTCCATCCAAATGATTGATCACTCGCGGATCGTCTGCAGCCAATTTGAATACTTCTTCTTCGGAAGCGTTCCGGCCTATTGAAACCTCGGATCTCAGTTTCCCGTTAACCTGAATGGCAATACTGACTGTATCAAAATGAATGGCCGCGGGATCAAATACCGGCCAACTGCTTCTGAACACCGATACCTCTCGGTCACATTTATGCCACATTTCCTCGGCCAGAAACGGCGCCATCGGGGCGATTAACTGAATGGTCTTAAGAATCAAATAATCGTTGAACTCGTCGTTTTCAATTCTCCCAAAATCAATATCCCTAACCAGTTCCATTAAGGCAGAAATCGCAGTGTTAAATTGCATCCGGCGATAATCGTCATCGACTTTTTGAATAGTCTGATTCAGCCGAATATAGATTTTTTTCTCAGAGTCGTTCAGACTATTTGTCTTAAAGTAACACTTTAAATCGGGTTGCGTGCCGCGATAGGAAGCGATTAGCGGGTAAAATCGACCCGTTATAAATTTCTCGACGCCTACCAGATAGTCCTCGCTCCAGGCGATCGGCTTTTCCGACGGAGCGGTAAAAAACATCGCTAAACGAGTTATATCGATGCCGCGTTGTTTCATCGGTTCTATCGGCGAGTGGACATTTCCCTTGGATTTTGACATCACTTCCCATTTTTCGTCCATTACCATGCCGTGATTAAAAAGCGCCAGGGCCGGCTCGTCATCTTTGACCCAGCCGATATCCTTAAGAAATTTCTGGAAAAAGCGGAAATAGATCAGGTGCCCCGTGGCATGGGTTATGCCGCCGATGTACTGATCAATCGGCATCCAGGCCGCCGCTTTATTTTTATCGAAGGGAATTCCGTCGTTGTGGGGATCAAGATAGCGAAGGTAATACCACGAGGAACAGACAAATGTATCCATTGTGTCCGGGTCCCGCTCGGCATCCTGCCCGCATTTGGGGCATTTGACATTCATATACTCGGGGACGTCGGCAAGTGGAGAACGTCCTTTGGGCAGATAATTTTCAACTTTGGGCAACAGCACCGGAAGATTCTCATCCGGTACCGCCACCGGGCCGCAATTGGGGCAATGAATTATCGGAATCGGCGCCCCCCAGTAACGCTGGCGGGAGATTAGCCAGTCACGGAGTTTATAATTGATCTTTTCCCGGCCAAATCCCTTTTCTGCGGCGAAGGCCGTAACTTTCCTTATGGCCTCTTCCCCCGCTAATCCGTCAAATTGGCCCGAATTTACCATGACCCCGTGATCAGCGTAGGCGTCATTCATGTCGGCCAAATTAAGTTTTATTTCGGCATCGGGATGAATGACTATCTTTATCGGGATATTATATTTTTTTGCAAAGAGAAAATCGCGGCTGTCATGTCCCGGAACGGCCATTACGGCGCCCGTGCCGTAGCCGGCGAGGACATAATCGGCCACCCATAACTGCACCTCTTCTCCGTTGAATGGATTAATGGCATATTTTCCCGTGAAGACGCCGTCCTTCTCCCCTGTCGCGGCGGACCGGTCTATTTCAGATCGTTTAAGGGCCATCCGGCGATATTCCTCGACTCTGAGTTTATGCTCTCCATCCAAATTGAGGCGGTCGACTATGGGGGATTCCGGGGCAATAGCCATGAATGTTACGCCGAAAATAGTGTCCGGGCGAGTTGTAAAAATCGGTAATTTTTCGCCGGAATCCTTTATCGTGAATTCAATTTCGGCCCCGACGGAGCGGCCGATCCATTCCCGCTGCATGGTTTTCACATTTTCCGGCCAGTGAGGGAGCTTTTCAAGATCTCTTACCAGGCGTTCGGCATAATCTGTAATACGGAAATACCACTGCTTTAATTCGCGCTTCTCCACCGGCGTGTGGCAACGTTCGCATGTCCCATTAACAACTTGTTCGTTAGCCAGAACCGTTTTATCTTCCGGGCACCAGTTTACCCAGCCGGTCTTTTGATAGGCGAGGCCGTGGTCGAACAGGCGGGCAAACATCCACTGTGTCCATTTATAATAATCGGGACTGCAGGAAATGACTTCCCGTGACCAGTCAAATGAAACCTCGGTTTTCTGCAGAGTGGCGCGGGAAATCTCGATATTCCTATAAGTCCAGTCCGCCGGATGAAGGCCCCTCTGGATAGCGGCGCGTTCGGCCGGCAGACCAAAGGCGTCCCAGCCGAAAGGATTTAGAACCTGTTTTCCTCTCATCATCTGGTAGCGAGCAACGGCATCACCAATAATATAGTTGCGGAAATGGCCCATATGAATGTCGCCGGAGGGGTAGGCAAACATCACCAGGATATAGAATTTATCTTTTCCGGGAAGGTCGGGCGCCCGGTAGAGCCGTTCATTTTCCCAGACCCGGTGCCATTTTTCTTCGATCTCTTTAAAGTTATACTTTAAGTCGGAATTTCTCTCATTCAGCATAAATTTTTTCCGTTATAAGCTCTATATTCAAGTTGATGAATTTAAGCCAATGCGGTTAAATTATCAAGTTTTTTTGGAATTACTTTGAGATATCAAAATGTCCGGCGTTCCCCTCGAGAACGGATCCTATTCAGGAGGATCGTCCCGGACGAATAGGAATTGAGAATGGCTCCCTTGGCTTTCTCCAAACCGGCAAGCGGACCACCGCCAATCTTTTGCAGAACTGAATAGGGGGTGTCGTGATATCCTATGGAAAACCGGGGCAGCGTAAAACCCAGGTTTCCCCGGGAAAAGTGCGAAAGGGAAAATCCCCGCAAATAGCCTGCTTTGAGAGCAAAGCGCTCGGTGCGGGAATCAAACCGGCCAAAAGGGAAACTGATAAAGCGCACAGGGCGATCTATTATATCCTCCAGACCTTTCCGGGAATGTTCCAGTTCCACCATCAGGAGGCGATCGGCCATATTCGACAGGGATCTATGATTCATCCCGTGCGAGCCAATTTCTATATTTCCATCCCCGGCCAGTTTCTTCAATCGGTTTATATCGAGATGAGCGCTTTTTCGAATAAAATTCATATAATCCCAATCGTTATCCTTGCCAATATAATTATACGGGACAAAAATTGTGGCCGGTACTGAGAAGGCTTTAAGAATCGGCCAGACCGCATCATAAAAGGACAAATACCCGTCATCGAATGTCAGAGCAATTGCGTTCCTATTATCTTCACGCTGCAAATATTGACCGAGAGCGACAAAGGAATCTCCGGAGTCAAGAAGAAATGAAAGAAGCCTTTTAAATCGTGTCGGGGAATAATAATTAACGCCTAAGGGAAAGGTATATTCTATATTATGGAAGGCGAGAATGGCCATAGAAAGCCCGTTTTCATGCGATTATAATTTCCAATCGACGGCAGCCATTTCGTCTTCGTGAGCTGAGCCGAGGGAGGTCACCGTCATTATGTCGTGCCGAAGAATCCGTCGCGCTATTTCGATAATGTCATCGGCGGTAATTCGATCGATCGCCCGCAGAGATTCATCGATTGAAATCCGACGGCCGATCATAATTTCCTGACGGGCCAGCCGGCTCATGCGGCTCATGGTCGATTCCAGGCTCAAGGTCATATTGCCTTTGATCTGCTCTTTGACTTTGAACAATTTATCGGTCGAGAGCCGCTCACGTTTGACTTTTCGCAGTTCCCTGAGAACGATATCAATCGCCGAGGGTACCTTCTTTTTGTCGGCCGCCAGATATATCCCCAAAAGTCCGCCATCCCTATAGAAATCAGGAAATGTGTAGACCGTATAAGCAATTCCCTTATCTTCTCGAATCTTCTGGAATAAAACGGAGGACATGCCCCCGCCCAGATATGCGTGAAGGGCCAGCAAGACATTTCTCTCGGGCGAAGAAAAACTGACGCCGGGAAAACCAATGCAAAGGTGAGTTTGATTCCCCTTCTTTTGGTAAGATTTAAGAAGAAATCGGTCCGGCGATGATACCGCCTTTTCCTGTCCCCTGCCTCCCGACGCAAATTCAAATCGGCCCCTCACCAATTTGAGCAGTCTCTGATGAGAAATATTCCCCGCCGCAGAAATTACGACACGACCGGCGCGGTAATGATTCCTTAGATGTTTCAAAAGCCCGCCCCGGGTCATGCTTTTAATATTCCTGATTGATCCCATTATGGGCCAGCCCAAAGCTTGTCCTCTCCAGAAGCAATTAGAAAATAGATCATGAATGAGATCCGAGGGTGTTTCATCGACTTCTCTGATTTCTTCCATTACCACCAGTTTTTCCCGTTCCAGATTGACCGGGGATAGAGTAGAATTCATGACAATATCCGAAATCACATCCACTGCCTGGGGGGTATGCTCGTCCAGGACGACCGCATGGAAGCAGGTCTGTTCCCGCGATGTAAAAGCATTGAGTGAGCCGCCCAACGATTCCAGCGAAGAGGCTATTTCCCGGGCATTGCGAGTCTTGGTTCCCTTGAAAAGCATATGTTCAATGAAATGGGTTATTCCATTGACTTCTCTGGTTTCATCGCGGGAACCGGTGTCAATCCAGACACCAAATGCGACCGAGCGGGCCGAGGGAACCTGCTCGGTTACTATCCTCAACCCGCTTGGAAGAACAGACTTCTGATATTCGCTACGGCTTTTCATCCTATCTAGTGATGTTTGACAAGGGCCTTCCTGGAAAGCCGTATTTTTCCTTCCGGATCAATATTGATGACCTTGACCTCCACGGTATCTCCGACTTTCAGAAAATCTTCGACCCGCGCCACGTGGCTTGAGTCAATTTCCGAAATATGCAGAAGACCGTCGGTCCCAGGCAGTATTTCCACGAATGCCCCGAAATTGGTTATTCGACGTACCTTTCCGGAGTATATTTTTCCGATCTCCGGTTCTTCGACAATCGCTTGAACCATTTCCAGCGCCTTCTGCCCGGCTTCACCGTCAACAGAGGCAATCAATACCGTACCATCATCATCAATATCAATCTTGGCGCCGGTGGCTTCGATAATGGAGCGAATCATCTTGCCGCCTGGGCCAATTACCTCGCCAATCTTATCAACTTTGATCTTCAGAGTAATAATTCGCGGAGCATAATTGGAAATTTCCTCGCGGCTCTTGGAAATCACCGCATTCATTTTGTCCAGAATGAACAGGCGGGCCTTCCGAGCCTTTTCCAGGGCTTCGCCCATCGTGGCCAGATCGATGCCGGTCATTTTGATATCCATCTGAAAAGCGGTTATCCCTTTAGCCGTCCCGGCCACTTTGAAATCCATATCGCCGAAATGATCTTCGTCGCCAAGAATATCGGTCAAAACGATGACCTTATCCCCTTCTTTAATCAGTCCCATGGCCACCCCGGCCACGGCCGATTTCGTGGGCACACCGCCGTCCATCAGGGCCAGAGAACCGCCGCAGACCGAAGCCATTGAGGACGATCCGTTGGACTCCATGATGTCGGAGACAATTCGGATGGTATAAGGAAACTTCTCTTCGACCGGGATGACCGGCTGGAGGGCCCGTTCGGCAAGGGCTCCGTGACCAACCTCGCGCCGGCTGACTCCCCGTATGGGGCGCACCTCGCCCGTGGCGAAAGGCGGAAAATTATAGTGCAACATGTAGCTCTTGGTCGATTCCCCCTCAAGATCATCAACCCTTTGTTCATCTATTTTGGTTCCCAGTGTCATTACCACCAGGGCCTGGGTTTGACCGCGGGTGAATAAGGCCGAACCGTGAGTTCTCGGAAGCACCCCGACTTCGCACGTAATCTGGCGGATGTCATCCGGTCCGCGGCCATCGATGCGACGATTTTCCTCGACGATCATCTTTCTCATGACTTCAGCATCGGTTTCGTCAATGACTGCCTTGATAGTATTTTCAGATTCGGGGAATTCCTCGGCCAAGGATTGAAGGACCTCGTCTCTCAATTCGCCCTTTTTCTTGCGCCGCTCATCCTTATCGGCGACACGATTGTATTCATTNAGGCGGCTGCGAACCATTTCGATCACTTTGTTTTTCAAAGTTTCATCGGGCAGGACGGGTGTATATGATGCCTTGGGCCGTCCGGCCAGGCGCTGTAGTTCCTCGATTTTGCCGACGATATTTTTGATATGTTCATGACCGAAAGCCAGGGCCTCAACCATTTCCGCTTCAGAAATCTCCCGGCCGCCGCCTTCAACCATGGTGATTGATTCTTTGGATCCGGCCAGAGTGAGGCTGATGTCGGATTCCTCCAATTGCTTGAAACCGGGGTTGACAACCAACTGCCCATCAATTCGTCCGACTCGGACGGCCGCAATCGTGGTCGCGAAGGCAATATCAGAGATTGTCAGAGCCGCCGAAGTTCCGATAACACCGAGGATATCGGCGTCGTTTTCCTGATCGGCCGAAAGAACGAGATTATGACACTGAACTTCGTTTTTAAATCCTTCCGGAAACAGGGGGCGAATCGGCCGATCGATGATGCGCATCGATAATATTTCTTTCTCCGAAGGACGCCCTTCCCGCTTGAAAAAGCCGCCGGGAATCTTTCCCGCGGCATAGCTCTTTTCTCTGTAATCGACCGTGAGGGGGAAGAAATCCTGACCCACGATCGGCTTGTCCGAAGCGCATACCGCGGAGAGCACCACGGTATCACCTAATCTTACCATGACGGCACCATTTGACTGTAATGCAATCTTGCCGGTTTCCAGAGACAGTCTTTTTCCGCCCAAATCCAATTCTACGCTATGTACCATTTAAAATCCTCTCTCAGAACTAACGTCTGATATTCAATTGCACGATGATCTGACGATAACTTTCGACATCGCGATCCATAAGGTAGTCCAGCAGGCGTCTCCGCTTACCTACCTTCTTTAAGAGACCCCGGCGGCTGTGAAAATCCTTCGAGTGCATTTTCAAGTGCTCCGTAAGGGCATTAATGTCCTCGGTTAAAATGGCGATCTGAATTTCCGGGGAACCGGTATCGGCATTATGCAACTGATATTTGCCGACAATCTCCGCCTTTTTCTCTTTGCTTACTGGCATTTTCTTCTTCTCCTTTATTTTTTAATACTCATTGCTTGTTCTTTATCCAACTTAATCTGCGCCGCCAGGGCCTCGGGACCGCTAAATTTGCGATTTTCCCGCAGAAATCTTTCCGGGTAAATTATAATCTCCCGGTCATAAATATCACGTTCAAATTCAAAAATATTCACCTCTACGGAAACGCCCGCTCCGGGATTGAAATGATTGGTCCCGATAAACATCATCCCGTCATATTTATTTCCATCAATTTCGACACGGCAGGCATAGACTCCTTCCGGGGGAAGCAATTTGCGCGGCCCGATTCGCAGATTGGCGGTCGGATAACCCAGCTTTTTTCCCAGACCGATCCCCCTAATGACCGTTCCACCCACAGAATAGGAGTGCCCGAGCATGGCAATACCTTCGGCAAATTTACCCTCCTGAAAAGCCCTTCTTATCCGCGACGAGGAAATCGGCTTGCCATCCACCAGGATCGGATCGACAATCTCCAGGGCGAAGGAGTATTTGTGGCTTAATTCCATCAGGTCATTAATGGTGCCCGAACGGTTTTTGCCGAAAGCATGGTCATAGCCGACAATCAGTCTTTTCAGGCCGATTTTATCCACCAGATATTTCCTGATAAAATCTTCGGCCGTCAAATTCATTAATTCCCGGTTGAATTCCAGAACCAAAAGATGCCCGCTCATATATCGTGAGAACAACGCGACCTTTTCATCCCAAGTAGTCAACAGCGGAGGCGGCGAATCGGGAGTTACCAACACCCTGGGGTGGGGTTCGAAAGTGATGGCCAAAGGGTGCAATTTTTCCCTCAGCGATGAATCTATCAGTCTTTTCAGAATCATCTGATGGCCCAGATGTAAGCCGTCAAAAGTGCCCATCGTGACGACACCGTTTTCTTCGGAGCCGATGAAGTGCTCCATGCCTCTAATTATTTTCAGACTCAATTCAGCACCCTGACATACGTGAAAAAATTCCGCTGATCCTGTCGGCGGAGAGAGCCCGAATCAACGCCGGCTTTCCCCACCGCCATAATGCGCCCCATATGATCCATAAGACTTATATATTCATTCACGTTAAAATCACCCAGAATATTGGCCACATCTTTTAATTCCGGCGCTTTCCCCGAAATTATGGCAGGAGCGAATTCTTTATAAACTTCTATTGCAGGGAAATTGAGAACACTCTCAATCGGTTTAAGATGGCGCTTCAAGGTTCCGGCTTCAATATTGTACTTTATTTCATTCGGATTTAGGGCGTCTTTTAAATCGGAATTCCCAACTTGCGTTCGGATCAAGCGACTGAGATATGCCCCGCATCCGATTTTCTCTCCAATGTCATTGGCCAGAGAACGAATATAGGTTCCCTTGGAACATGTGACCTGGAACGAAATCCTTGGCATGCTCACGTCAAGCAGTTCAATTCTCTTGATTTCAATTTCCCGTTCGGGGGGTACGACCGTCAAGCCGCGCCGAGCCATATCATAGAGTCTTTGACCCTTAACTTTGACTGCGGAATAAATCGGGGCCCTCTGCTTTGAAATGCCGAGAAATTCCGAAAGGATATTTTTCAGCGCCTCAGCCGTCATATTTGGTACGGCTCTGGCAAGGCTCTCGTTCGTGACCCCTTCGCTGTCAAATGTGGGCG
Organism: Candidatus Zixiibacteriota bacterium; assembly: GCA_900498245.1. NCBI lineage: Bacteria > Pseudomonadati > Candidatus Zixiibacteriota > Candidatus Zixiibacteriota bacterium. The sequence continues at coordinate 1,823,056 of LS998015.1, read as the reverse complement.
AAGAGATTCCCAGTGTGATTTCGGCCTCATAAGTTTTGTCCAAATCGGATAGGAACTGAACTATTTTCGTCGCCCTGCCCAGGCATACCACGAGCAGACCGGTGGCCCGGGGATCCAGCGTGCCGGTATGGCCGACGCGGGTCTGTTTTAATATCCTTTTCAATCCGGTCATGACATCATGGCTGGATATACCATACGGCTTATTGCAGAGAAGAATGCCCTCGTAATCAGCCATTCAGCATCCCCTCCAAATCCTGCAGCAATTTCTGTTCCGCCTCAATGATAGGCAACTTCACGGCAAACCCGGCCGCATTATAATGTCCGCCGCCACCGTACTTATGCGCCAGCCGCGAAACGTCAATTTGGTCGCGAGAACGCAATGATACTTTCGTCAAATTATCGTCCAACTCCTTCAACAAACCCCCGACTTTGACATCTTTACCATACAGTGTGTAATCTGCCAGACCATCGACATCGCCCAATCCGGCCCGGCTTTCCTCCAGGGCCTTGCGATCCAATTGAAGAAGACATATCCTGCCGTCGGCGTAAAAATTTACGCGCGATAGAACATGACCGATCAATTTTATGGTCGACGGCGGATAAGAATAATATACCTGATCGCAGATTTCCCGCGAATTGGCGCCTAATTCGATTAACCGCCCCGCGATTTCCATGGTTCGCCGCGAAGTGGAACGAAATCGGAACCGCCCCGTATCGGTCAGGATGGCGGTGTAAATTTGCGTCGCCATTTCGGTATCAATAGCGGCGCCGAGCGTGTCGAACAATTCAAAAAGCATTTCTCCCACCGACGATGCTTTGGGATCGACCCAGATAAGATCGCCGAATCCTGAATTATCAGGATGATGATCTATATTTATTATTTTCGTCGCTTTTCCAATCAAACGGCTCACCTTCCCGTTTCTTTCGATATTGGGACGTTCTAAAACTACGGCGAGGTCAAATTCCGCACTCTTTTCGAAATTTGCGGCGTCATTGACAAGGTCGATATCGGGAAGAAACATATATTTAAAGGGGATTTTCCCCTGATTGACAATACTGCCTTCCAATTTATAGGCACGCAAAAACCGGCGCACGGCCAGTTGCGACCCCAGGGAATCACCATCGGGATCTTCATGGGACGTAATCAAAACCGATTTGGATTGTCTGATCAGATCGGCAATTTTATTAGGAATGGTCGAGTCCACTTTGCTTTTTTTCCTGTTCGATTTCATTCAGCAGTTGTTCGATTCTCATCCCCCGCTCAATCGAGGGGTCAAAAGCGAATTTGATCTCCGGCGTATGCTTGAGACGCAAAAGACTCCCCAGATCCGATTGCACCCGTTTCTGAATACCGCCGAGATACTGCGCCGCCTGTTTCTTCTGTTCTTCCTGTCCCAGCACCGAGTAATAAACGGTGGCATACCGCAAATCACCGCTGATTTCAACATCCGTAAATGTAACCATACCTTTGATCTTTGCCGCCAATTCCTGTTCCAGCATGGTCTGGATATCACGCAAAATTTGGCTTTTTACCCGGTCGGCGCGATTAAAACGTTTCATTTCACAAAATCTCGGTTCGATAATCTATCAAAATAATTTCCGGTTCTCCTCGAACCATATCCATCACCTTGGCAATGACACTATCTCCAAAGGCCCTGTCATTACTGACTACGGCGACACCAATCTGAGCCATCCGTAAATCGTCATTATAATCCACCTCGGCGGCCGATATATTGAAACGATTCTGAAGGCGGGTCAGAAGCGATTTTAATCTTCGCCTTTTTTCTTTTAGGGAAGTGACGCCGGGAAGATTTAGATCAATTACAGCCGTACCAACAAACAACCTTCACCCTTTTATTCCAATTTCTTCGCCGTCTCGACCAGGTGAAACACCTCTATGGCATCGCCGACCTTAATATCATTATAGTTCTCTACGGCAATACCGCATTCATAGCCGGTCTGTACCTCCCGAGCGTCATCTTTGAACCGCTTCAGAGAACTGAGATTGCCGGTGTAAACTACCCGTCCGTCACGGACGACGTGCACCTTATCGGTCCTTCTGATGATTCCGTCTTTCACAATGCATCCGGCCACCGTTCCCACTTTGGGCACCTTGAAAATTTGACGCACTTCGGCAATCCCGCCGAATTCCTCCTTAATCTCGGGCGAGAGAAGGCCCTCCAGGGCCTTGCGCACGGCATTTTCTACATCATAAATAATACTGTATTGTTTTATATCAACCTTTTCGCGTGCCGCCGTTTCCCTGGCGCGCCCATCGGGGCTGACATTAAATCCTATTATAATAGCATTGGAGGCGGCCGCCAAAAGAACATCCGACTCGCTTATGGCCCCTACCCCTTTATGTATAATAATTGTCCGGGCCTCAGTCGAAGATATCTTGCTCAGTGTCTCCGATAGAACTTCGGCCGAACCGTCAACATCGGCCTTGATGATCAAACGAAGTTCCTTAAGTTGCCCTTCCCTGATCTGCTCATAGATACCTTCCAGGGTGGCTCGCCCGAAGCCGCGGCGAATCTCCTGTTCCCGTTTGACCTGCATCCTTTTCAATGAGATTTCGCGGGCTTCCTGGTCATCGCGGACAACCATAAAAGTATCCCCGGCCTGAGGCACACCGCCCAAGCCAATCACACGGACCGGAGTCGACGGGCCGATTTCGGCCATTTGTTCGTCACGGTCACTCAACAAAACCCTGACGCGGCCGCTAAAGGTGCCGGCCACTATCGGATCGCTGATTTTCATCGTGCCCTTTTGAATAATGACAGTACTTACCGGACCGCGACCACGCTCCAATTTTGCTTCCACCACAACTCCCTGGCCGCGGATGGAAGCGTCAGCTCGCAAATCCAGAAGTTCCGCCTGGAGAAGAATCATTTCCAATAAGCGATCGATCCCTTTGCCGGTCTTGGCGGAGACTTCGACCATGATGGTTTTGCCGCCCCATTCTTCCGGAAGGAGATTATACTTCGACAACTGCTGGCGAATCATATCAGCGTTGGCAGTAGATTTGTCCATTTTATTTATGGCGACAATTATCGGAACATCGGCCGCCCTGGCATGATCGATCGCTTCCACCGTCTGAGGCATTACCGCGTCGTCAGCGGCGACCACCAGAACCACAATATCGGTAATCTGAGCGCCTCTGGCGCGCATTGCCGTGAAGGCCTCATGGCCCGGCGTGTCGATAAATGTAATTTTGCCGGAAGAAAGTATCACCTCATAGGCGCCGATATGCTGAGTAATGGCGCCAGCTTCACCCTCCGCCACATTTGTCTGACGGATATAGTCCAGAAGTGAGGTTTTCCCATGATCGACATGCCCCATTACAGTTACAACGGGAGCGCGCGGCGAGAGATTCTCCTCAATTTCGTCTTCCCTGGCTTCAAGACCGATTTCCTCTTTTTCCTTGATCCCATAGCCACATTCTAGGGCAAGTGTTTCAATAGTCTCCAGGTCAAGGCGCTGATTAATCGAAGCCATCATGCCCAGGCGGAAACAAACCGCAATCAACTCGGCCGGCTTCATTTCCATCGTCCGGGCCAATTCCGCCACCGTCATAAATTCATTGACTTCGATTAGATTATCCTCAGGAATTTCGACCGTGGCTCCATCTTTGAAGCGCCGTTTGTACTTTTTGGTCCGCTTGACACCGCCCAGCGTTGCCATCGTGGCCTTGAAACTTTTGACGACCGCTTTTCGGTCAACCTGATGGGCATCTTTACCTTTTTTCCTTTTATCGAATTTTTTGCGCCTCTTATCGTGCTTTTTTAGAGCCGCGGAAAGGCGCGCCAGTCTTTCATCAAAACCTTCCTCGGTGCGTGTCGGCTCCGGAGCCGGAGTGGTCGTTACCGGTGCGGGCGCCGCAATTTTCGGCTTTTTGCGCTGTTCGATGTCTTTTTTGACGGCCTCTTTTTCCGCCTCGAATTTGCTCTGAATTGCCCGCAACATATCATCACCGGCAACCGACATGTGCGATTTCGGCTCGAATCCCAATTCCTTAAGGACATTGAGAAGCGCGTGCGACGAGATATTATAGTCCTTGGCAATTTCGTAAATTCTTTTCTTGGACATTTATTTTACCTCCCCACGCTTTATGTTTAATTTTTCAGCGGTCAATTCCTGCGCCTTTGCATATTAATATCAATTGGTTTCGGAGTCGGCTTCATCCGTGCCTTCCGCGACACCGTCCTCGGCATCTTCCTCTGCTTCCCTGGCAGCTTCTTCCTCTTGCTTTGCCAATTCAGCTTCTTTCCGCTTAACCTCCAATTCGGCCAAGAAAGTGCGGGCCTTTTCCAGCAATGACTCTGCGGTCTTCTGACCGATTCCTTCTATCTTAATCAGATCTTCGACCTCAGCTTTTGCCAATTGCTGGACCGTATTAATATTGGCGTTGACCAATTTTTCCTCAAGCTTCTCACCGATACCCTCGAGGCTCCCCACCTGCACCATTTCCTCCGCCTCACGGCGCCTCATTTCATTGTAGTCGGTTTCCGACATTATGTTTATTTTCCAGCCGGTCAATTTGGAGGCCAAACGGGCATTCTGGCCCGCTTTGCCGATGGCCAGAGAGAGTTTATCATCTTCCACCGCAACCGTCATTCCCTTCTCATCTTCAAATACGTCGATATGGACGACTTTGGCAGGCGCCAGGGCGCGCGTTACGAAAATCTCAGGGTTACCGCTATAAGGAATAATATCAATCCGCTCATTGTTCAGTTCGCGAACGATTGACTGCACCCGCACCCCCTTTATCCCGACGCAGGCGCCGACCGGATCAATTCGTTCATCGGCCGAATAGACCGCCACTTTGGAGCGCTCGCCGGGTTCACGGGCAATGGCTTTCAATTCAATGACCTTCTCGAAAATTTCCGGAACCTCCAATTCAAATAGACCCCGCAGGAAATCATTACTCACCCGCGAAAGAATAATCTGCGGACCACCAGTCATTTTTTGGACATCGAGAATAAAGGCACGGATACGGTCTCCCTGACGGTACTTTTCCCGCGGAATCTGCTCCTTTATTGGCAAAATCGCCTCCGCCTTGCCGAGATTAATGATCAAGTTGCCTTTATCGATCTGCTGAACGGTTCCCGAAACAAGTGTGCCGACACGGGTAATGTACTCGTCATAGATTTTATCTCGCTCCGCCTCACGGACCTTTTGGATTAGCACCTGTTTGGCGGTTCCGATAGCATTGCGGCCGAACTCCTCGTCGACTTCAAGATAGATATCCATCTCATCATCAATTTCCGCCGAAGGATCCAGTTCTTTGGCCTCGGTTATAGAAATCTCGGTCATTTTGTCGGATACTTTTTTAACCACTTTTTTCAAGGCGATCATCGTTATTTCGCCCGTCTTGCGGTTCAACTTGATAGAGAGATTCTCTGCCAGAGGATATTTCTTTTTCGCCGCCGCCAGTAGCGATTCCTCGACTTTGCTTATTACCACATCGAGATCGATATTTTTTTCACGGGCGATCATCGCCAGCGCTTCAACTATGTCGTAAGCCATTTATATTCTCTCCATCATATAATAATTTTTCCCATCCTGACCGTATCCAGAGCAAACTTCCGTGTATCTTTATCCATTCGCAGTTCAATTGTTCCGTCTTCATCGACCGCCGTCAACTCACCCGCAACATTCGCCGCGGCAGGATCATTGAACGAAATTTGCACCCTTTCGCCTATCCGACGGCGAAAATCCTTAATTGTCATTAAGGGGCGATCCAGGCCGGGCGATGAGACTTCCAACGAATATCCATGGGGAAAAAGCCCGCTGGCATCAATCAAAGGCCCGATGGTGCGCGAAACTCGGGCACAGTCGTCAATTTTGACGCCGGTATCCGAAGCCACGTATATCTGCAAACGGTTGCTCTTGCGGAACTGGGCGATTTTAATCTCCACCAATTCGAATCCTTCTTCCGTAAGCGATGCCGTAATCAGCTCCTCTATTTTAGCTTTAAGCTCCATAATAACTTAAGCACGAAAGGGAGATTTATTCCTTTCCACTATAACCTTAAAATATAACATAATCTCCCCGCAATTTCAACTCAAAATACTTCAGTCAATTCGCTCCAAAAGCCCCTTTACCGCCGAAACGACATTATTCAAGTCAACCTGTTCCGCTTCGGCAGCACCTCTGTATTTCATTTCTAATTTACCCAACTTCAACGACTTATCTCCGATGACCAGCCGTACCGGAATGCCGATCAGATCGGCATCGTTGAACTTGACCCCGGCCCTTTCCAGCCGGTCGTCCACCAAACAATCAATCCCATTCAAAACCAATTCATTATAGATTTGTTCCGCGACCTTTCGGTGCTCGTCCTTCTCATAGTTAAGTGGAATTATCTCAACAAGATAAGGGGCGATATGCTTCGGCCAGACAATTCCTTTGTCGTCATGGTATCGTTCGATAGCGGCCTGCGGCGTTCTGGTGATACCGATTCCATAAGAACCCATTATGAAGGGCCGTTCCTTTCCTTCAGCATCAAGAAAATGCGCTTGCATCGAAACCGAGTATTTGGTGCCAAGCATAAAAGTATTGCCGACTTCAATGCCTCGTTTAGCGATCAAATGGCCGTGGCAGTGGGGGCAACCTTCGCCCGGGGCGGCGTTGACGATATCGACGATGGCGCTTTCTTTATAATCACGTCCAATATTTACGTTCAGGATATGTTTTTCGTTCTTATTGGCTCCGGTGACAGCATTCCGCAGACGGGCGACTTCGGGATCAACAACTATTGGTATATTCTTGAGCCCGACGGGGCCCGCAAATCCGACCGGCGAATTGGTCACCTCTTCAACCACCGATGCCGGTGCCATATCAATTTCATTGGCCCCCAAATGATTTTTCAACTTCACGAGGTTGAGTTCCCTATCGCCTCGTATAAGAGCCGCCACCGGCTTATTGTCCGCCAAATAGATAAGGGTCTTCACGAGCCGCTTGGCGTCAACCTTGAGAAAAGATGTTACCTCTTCGATAGTTGAGGCATTTGGGGTATCGACTTCTTTAATGGCGAATAACTCCGAGTCGACCGCTGGAGGACTCGCTTCCCGGAAAGTTGCTTTCTCGATGTTGGCCGCATAGTCGCAATTGTCGCAAAAAATGAGGGTTTGTTCGCCGCCGTCGGTATCGACAATCAGCATGAATTCATGGGCCGCTTTTCCCCCCATCGCCCCGGTGTCGGACTCGACTTTTCGCGTATCAAGCCCGGCGCGCTTAAAAATGGCAAAATAGGCGTCGAGCATTTTCTGATAGGCGATCATGAATGCTTCTTCATCGGTATCGAAAGTATAAGCATCTTTCATGATAAATTCCCGTCCGCGCATCAGACCGAAACGGGGACGAATTTCATCGCGAAACTTAACCTGAATCTGGTAAAGATTAAGGGGCAGTTGCTTGTAACTTTTCACTTCCCCCTTTAAAAGGTAAGTGACAATTTCCTCATGGGTGCCGCCCAGAACAAGATCATGAAGATGACGATCCTTGAGGCGCATCTGCTCTTTTCCAACAGTATCATATCGACCCGACATTTGCCAGATTTCGGCCGGATGCAGAACCGGCATGGTGATTTCTATCGCTCCGGATTTATTCATCTCATCCCGCACAATGGCGGCGAATTTGTCTATAACTCGTTGCATTAACGGAAGATAAATATAGACTCCGGCGGCCAGTTTTCGGATAAAACCGCCCCTGAGCAGGTATTGATGGGAAATCAGTTCCGCTTCAGATGGGACTTCCCTTAATGTTGGTATATATGTTTGCGTCCAGCGCATCTAACCCTCATAGTCGTTCAAAGATTAATCGCGTAAGGTAAGAATATATATCTTTTTGTCAATCAAAAAGATTGGGGGTTTAATGGACGATAAGTGGAGAAATTATTTCAGATTTCAGGAGTCGCGACCCGGCGCTCCAACTCAGGAGCTTTTTCGACTATCGTATCTGCCGAAAGGACCGACTTTTCAGGCTTCAGATGGACATGTTGCCCATTGAGGCGGGTAATAACACCGGGTGTTCCGACAACGGTGCAGTTATCCGGGACATCGACCATATACAGGAAAGTATTGGCGCCGATATTTACATTGCTCCCCACCCGGACAGGACCCAGAATGATGGCCCCGGTACCAATTATAACATTATTGCCGATAGTAGGATGGCGCTTCCCGGCATGCTTTCCTGTTCCGCCCAGGGTTACGTTATGAAAGAGAACGCAATTAGTGCCGATTTCGGCAGTCTCACCAATGACAATGCCGGCGCCATGATCGATAAAGAATCCCCGTCCGATAGTCGCTCCGGGATGGATCTCAACCATGGTAAAAAATCGGACAATTTGAGAAAATAATCGCGGGAAAAAAGGAATGCCGATTTTATACAGCGGATGAATGAAACGATGCGCCAGAGTTGCATGAAATCCCGGGTAGAGCAGGAATTCGATATTCTTGGCCGCCGGATCATTCCGGAAAATAGCCTTTACGTCTTCGTATATGGTCTTAAAAATCATACTGATATACAATACGTATCGGCAACGTGGGGCGATTAATTTATATTACTTCTTTTTGAGCAAATCCTGCAGGGCGGAATCGACTTTCCCCTTAAGATTATCTTTGGCTTTTTCCTTTGCATTAAGGTCGAGACTGATTTTAGGGTTTGAGTAACTGCCGCCCAAGCGGAACGGCACTCTCACCCGCCCGGTGCGGCTGTCTTTTAACAATGAGGCGAGACCGGAAACCATGGTCGACTGAGACATGAGGTTGCCGGTGATTTGATCCGAAAGAAGGACATCGCCAGAGTATTCGATAGAACCGTCAAATCCCACCGAGCCGGACATGTTCCAATCCCCGAAAGATGACAAAAATTTCATACCATCAAAAATGACCCGCCCGTCCTTGACTTTGAAAGCCGTGGCGAAATCCTTAAGTTGCTCTTCAGACGGCATCTTCAAATTCAGATTTTGAGCCAACTGGCTGAGAAGGTCAAAATTGACAATTTTCGCATCGGCAAAAGCGGCAAGACCGTCCATGGTTAACGACTGTATGATTGGCTGGGGATCCCAGCCGACACAGGAAAAAGTCCCATCCATATTGGTTTTGCCGTAAAGGTGCCCCCCGAAACCGGAAAAACGGGTGATAAAATCATTGGCCTCAATCTGGGTCGCCTCAAATTTTCCCGAATAGCGGGGGTTGTTGAAATCATTGAGGTCAACCGTCGTCTCTCCTTTAACCCGGCCGGTATATACATTACCGTTGGCGTTGGTGACGAAGATTGACCTGTCCCTTATGTCCACGTCGCCGGTAATCCTCGTGAATTCCACCTTAGAATAGATGAGTGTATCGATGATGGCCTTCCCTTTGCCGTTTATATCCGGCAGTATTATCGCCGGCAAGGAGTCAACAGGTATCTCGGTAGGGTTCACCCCGGAGCCGGGAACCGCCTCAGGGAACAATTTATCGGTATCGAACCGCTGCGATTTCAGAGTGAAGGCCAAATTAGGTTTTTTAGCATCGGCCGCATGTTTCGGCAACAGATATGGAAAAGGATCGGTCAATGTCCCGGTGAGATTCATATCCGAAGAGGGAAACCTGGCCGAGAGGCTATTTATTGACAAACTGCCCGGCGCAAGTTTCATATCAATGTTAAAGGACTGAACCGGCTCCGGCAATGTGGTGGCGCTATATGACCCGTTTTTGACGACAATTGAGCCGGTAACCTGCATATTGGCGGCATCTTTAACCGAGCCTTTGGCAGTGATGTCAAAAGTCATATCGCCGGCGATTTTTGGCTCTCCCGCCTTGGGTAGAAAGGCGTTTAAAAGGGCCAAATTCAATTGCCCCTTGAATTTCGCATCGATATTGAGCCGATTGAAGCTATTGACGGTAACATATCCTTCAAGAGGATTATTGTCGAAAGACCCTTTGTTAATTATCAACTTCAAATAATCTGTTTTGAAATCGGCAGCGGCCGAATTTATTTCAAGATCCCCCTTTATGTCCTTTTTGGAAATCTTTATATTCGTAAGATCCGCGTGACCGTCATAATTCAGCGACGGAACCGAGTTCTTATTATATTTTACCGACACCTTCAATGCCGTTTCTCCGGCCAGATTATATGCCGCTAATTTGGCTTTCATCGTTTCCGGAAGCAGGTTGATAACATTCTGCAATTCAAATCTGCCAATGGTCGCTTCGGCATTGGCATAAGCCATCGTCTGCAAATTGGGAATACCGGCCTTAAGGGCCAGTTCAATATCATTGATTCTGATTTTCGAGTCGGATAGAACAAGCGTATTGGCTTTAAGGTCAGCCGTCACATCGTAATCGGCCGCAATCGTCAATGGCGGCAATTTGATGCCGGGGGCGCTGTAATTAATAGTTTGAGCATTAAAATTGCCGTTGGCGTGATATGCCCCGGCCGGAGTCGTCTCCATCTTCGACTGCAAATTGAATCCGTCCACCCCCGCTTCTGAACTTGCGGAATCATCTAAGTATCGAATGGACCCGTCCTTGATGCGCAAATTATCGAAAGAAATGGCGGCCGCCGCGACTTTGGTTTCATCAGATATTTCTTCTTTGGAGGTTTTGTTGTCGTTGGCAGGTGCAGCCGCTCCAAATTTGAAATTGCTGCGGCCGTCGGACAATTTGTGCATATTTATTTCCGGCTCGACCAGAATCAGCCGCGTTATTTGAATTTCTTTTTTCAGCAATGGAAGAATGGCCACTTTGACATCAAGGGCTTTCGCGCTGACAAAATCGGGCCCCCCGAATCTCTGAGGGTTGGAAATCTTCAATCCTTCCAGATAAGCCCCGATGCCTCCCCAGAATGAGACGGAAATGCCATCGATTGTGACTTTGCGATCAAGGGCGGCCGAAATCTTGTCGACGGCCATTGCCCGCACCTTCTCCTTGGGGAAAAATATGGTCAGGCCGGCAATTCCGATAATAACCAATGCAGCTAAGATTGCGGCTATCCAAATAGTTATTTTTATCGGGTGCTTCATATCCACTCCTTCCAGAGGCGGTTTGCATGCAACCGCCGCCTTATATGCCTACATCTTGATCCGCCGGTCAGGTCATTATATTTCTATCGATTCACCGGGTTTCAGTATTACGGTTTTGGTTGCACTTTCTTTTAAGCGAGCCGCAAATTGAGCCGGTTCCGTATCGATTACGGGCCAGGTTTTATAATGCATGGGGATGACGGTTCCGGGATGCAGAAATTCCACGGCCTTGACGGCGTCGTCAATTCCCATGGTAAAATTGTCCCCAATCGGCAAAAAAGCCAGGTCAATTTTATTCATATCGCCGATCAATTTCATATCATAGAACAGACCAGTGTCGCCGGCATGGTACATCGTTTTCCCCCCCATGCTGATCAGGAACCCGCAAGGATTGCCGGTATACACCAAACCGTCGCCGGCCCCGGAGCCGTGGTGGGCAATCGTCATTTTGACTCGCCCGAAAGGAAAATTATAAGCTCCCCCGATATGCATATTATGTGCCCTGGCGCCCTGCTTCTGAACATAGATGGCCAGTTCGTTCGGAGCGATAATGATGGCGTCATTCTTCATGGCGATGGGAACAGCATCGCCCAAATGGTCGCCGTGGCCATGGGTAACCAGAATATAATCAACTTTGACCTGATCGGCTTTTATGGTTGCGAGGGGATTGCCGGTGAGGAAAGGATCTATGATGATATTGTATTTGCCGTCAGTCGCCATGACACAACTGTGTCCCAAAAATGTGGCTTTAAACATTAATTCCTCGCTTTTATAATTTCTACTTACAAAGGTATAAATCGTCCGAAGGCGATTCAACTATTTTTTTAGGATTCAATAAAACCGCCTCCCAAAACCAGATCGCCGTTATAGAAAACCGCCGACTGTCCGGGGGTAATAGCACGCTGCGGGATGTCGAATTTTACCTCGGCCGTGCTATTTTCTCCCGGGGTGACAGTGCCCGGTGACGGCTTGTGCAAATAACGTATTTTTATTTCGGCCGGGAAGGATTTCTGCGGATTATCTAAAGCGACCCAATTAATATCTTTCACGATCATGTTTGATCTAAAAAGACCACCTTGCCCTCCCACGACGACGTCATTATTTTTGGCATCAATCCTATGGACATACAGCGGAGTCGGATTGGATATTCCCAGACCCTTACGCTGTCCAATTGTGTAGAACGGGGTTCCAGAGTGCCGCCCGATATTGGCGCCATTTTCATCGACTATATTTCCGGGTTCGATTTTGCGACCCTGTTTCTCCTCCCACTCTTTTATGAATCTATGATAATTGTCATCGGCGACAAAACAAATTTCGCGCGATTCCGGCTTTTCGGCATTCTTGAGATTGTAACGCCGAGCCAAGGCCCGGATTTCCGTTTTATGGTATTTACCCAGGGGGAAAAGAGTTCGAGAGAGCGCCTCCTGCGTCAGCCCCCAGAGGGCATATGACTGATCGCGGGTATCATCCACTCCCTTGCGGACACAATATCTATTGCGGTTCAAATCGTTTTCCACGATAGCATAATGTCCCGTGGCGATGAAATCACAATCCGTTTCGCGGGCCTTTTGAAGAAAGGCCGACCATTTCAGGTGAGTATTACATAGAACACAAGGATTGGGGGTCCGCCCGGCCCGATATTCGGAGACGAAATTTTCAATCACAATTTCCCGAAACTGCTTCGAGAAGTTCAAAACGTAAAAAGGTATTGATAACCGCTCGCATATCAGCCTGAGATCATTAATGGCCTCGAGAGAGCAACAGCGGCCATCCTGATAACTATCACCCCCGACCTCCGCATAATCCCATAATTTCATATGGGCGGCGGCCACTTCATACCCGGCATCCCGAAGGAGCAGCATGGCTACCGAGGAATCGACTCCTCCCGAAACTGCGACCAATACTCTTTTTGCCATAAAGATGAAAAAGGGATCGGTTTAGCGATCCCAGATCTTGCTCGGTCAAGAACCTTTTATTTGCCCTTATTGTAAAGCGGCGACATGGCCCTTAACCGCTCGATAATTTCCGGCAGAACGGAAACGGTATATTCCAAATCATCTTTGGTTGTGAACCGTCCCATCGAGAACCGGATCGATCCCTGGGCCAATTCCGGAGGAATCCCCATGGCCATCAATACGTGGGAAGCTTCCAGCGATCCGGAAGTGCAGGCGGAGCCCGAAGCCACCCCTATCCCCTTCATATCGAGCGACAGGATGATCGACTCCCCCTCGACGGCCTGGAATGACAGGTTTACAGTCGAAGGCACTCTCCGATCGTTTTCCCTCGGCCCGTTCAGGTAAACATCTTCAATCCGTGATTGGACGGCACCGATGAAGAAATCCGCCAAACTTGATAATCGCTGGTGCTCGACTTCACGATTCTTTTCAGCCAATTCCAGCGCTGCGGCCAATCCCACCACGCCCGCAACGTTTTCAGTCCCGGCGCGGCGACCCTTTTCGTGATGTCCGCCATGTGAAAGCGGGGAAATTTTAATCCCTTTGCGAAGAAACATGGCGCCGACACCTTTGGGGCCATAAAATTTATGGGCGGACAAAGAAAGCAGATCAACATCAAGCTCTTTGATATTAACTTCGATTTTACCGACCGCCTGAACGGCATCGGTATGGAACAGAGCGCCTCTGTCATGGGCAATCCGTGCCAATGATTTTATATCCTGAATCGTACCGACTTCATTGTTGGCCTGCATGATAGAAACAATTGAAGTTTCATCATCGATCTTTTCCCTGAGCGACGCCGGAGAAACAAAACCTTCCTTGTCGACACCAAGATAATCGACCCTGAGCCCGCTCTTCTCTATAAATTTTGCCGATTCCAGAACCGCGTGGTGCTCAATGGCGGATGTTATGATATGGTTGCGTTTTCCCTGTCTGTTATAGGCAATGCCCTTTAGGGCCATGTTGTCCGATTCGGTACCGCCGGAGGTAAAGTAGATTTCCGACGGTTCCACCCCGAGAAGCGCCGCTACCTTTTCCCTTGCTTCTTCCAGACCGGCTTTGGCTTCCCGTCCGAAACCATGCAGAGAACTGGCATTGCCGAATTTCGTTTTTAAATATGGAAGCATGGCTTCCAGAACTCTCTCATCGAGCGGCGTCGTACTGTTGTAATCAAGATATATCTGCTTCAATTTATTTACCTCATTATCGGATATGAATTCCAATTACTGTCAAAATAGCCAATTATTTATGGATGTCAATATTGGTTCTATCTCCAACTTTATCAATATGATACGGTGGTTGCTCTAAAATGCGTAAAGAATTGTAAAATGAAATCTGTGACCCGGCAGAATCGTTTTGGTGCGGATTCTTCGGGCGTAGTCAAAACGAATCGGTCCGGCCGGCGAAATGAATTGGATACCGACCCCATAAGACCAGGCCAGATTGGTCCATTTAATATCCTGAGCGGCCAGAAATACATTGCCCATATCGGCGAAAAGCGAGCCCCAAAGTTTGCCGATTATCGGATAGCGGAATTCCTGGTTACCGATCACCAAATAATTACCCCCTTCAGGTGTCCCATCAGGAAGTGCGGGGCCGAGTCCGTTTTCCGGAAATCCGCGCACCGTATTTGCCCCTCCGGCATAGAAACGGACATCAATCGGAACATTGGCCGAAGTTGAGAAAGCCTGGACCCGGCCGAATTTAATGCGCGATGCGGAAATCCACCCCGGCCAGATATGCTGGTAGCGAGACCAGGAAGCATCGGCATAAATGAAATTCTCATCACCGCCCATGATTCCACCGGCATATTCAAGACGCAGGGATGTCAGGGAGCCGGCCGCCGGCACGAAAGGATTATCACGATAGTCGCGGTTGATATTGAAATAGATATTTCTCCTGATATTAATACCCTGATCCTGTCTTAATTTGAGGGCATCCGCGGCACTCAGACCGTAAATATTAACGGATTTATAGGACGTTCCCGACATGATTTTGAGTCTTTCGTCATAATTCCAGTTCGTCTCGAGCGAAACTGACCAGGTCTGAATCCGGTAGGGCTGAACCGCCGAGCGCACCCCCGGTTCGATTTGCCCGGTCAGAACGGCCGGCATCCTGATCCCCAGAAATCTCGGCTCCGTAAATTTCACACTATAACCGTGGCTTATTACTCGCCATTCCGTGAATATCACCAGCCTTGTCTGGGCCGACAATTCCAGATTGCGGGATTTAAGAAAATTCCTCTTTCCCCAAGAGGCCGAAAAATCCCAAATCAAATCCTTATACGGATCCTGTCCGGCACCGGTTTTTATCGATACATATCGCGGTTTTCTCTCTTTCAAATTAAGGACAAAATCGGGATTCAACCGATTGGCCGCTTTGACGGAATCTCCGGTAGCACTGAACAATTGGAGGGTGAGATAATATCCCGTACTCAGCAACCGTTTCTGAGTATCGATAATATCTTTGCGGCGATAAATATCGCCCTTATGAAAAGTGATTTCGCGTCGGACAATGGAGGAATCGTAATATTTGACGCCAATTATGCGAAGGTTTCCGAAGTGAACCAGGGAATCCGATCTTATGATAAATCTTATATCAGCACGGTCATTCGTCTCACTGGTATCGATTTGATAATCGGCGGTTGCGTAGGGGTAACCGCGGTTGGCTAAGACCGATTTGCAGTCATACAGCGTCTGTTTCAAGGCAAAGGGATTAACCGGTTTGCCCTTTTTGAATCGAAGAGCGATGCCGCCCAAATCCCGGGCGAAAGTTGTATCATAAGTTCCTGTTACCACTGACCTGTCATAGAAAAATTGTCGCCCTTCGTTTATATTCATAATGACTTTGGCATTGGAATCGGGCGGAATCGGCTCGAATTCCTCTTTCAAACGCACTCCCAGAAAGCCGGAAGACAAATATAGATATTTCACCTCAGCCGTGTCCCGCATCACGGTTTCGCGCTGGACCCGCCCCCGCCGTTCGGATTTGATAGCGCGAAAGATGTTGCCGCGGCGGGAAAACATCACGCCCCTAACTTTCGATTCATCAAAGTACTTGTTACCTTTTATAATTATGGAATCGATTACCGGTTTTTTGAGAAGCCAGCGATTGAGATGTGAATTTGCGGAAAACTGAGCGGAAGCCGAACTGCTCAGTATAAGACCGCCAACGATGATTGAGAATAATATGTTGAGTCTCACAATCATATTCTTAATAGTCCCAATAGAGATTCAATAGCAAGTGATACAGATTGGCATCGTCCCGACTGCCTTCCAAGAGCAGAAATCGTTTTATTCTGTACTCGAATCCCACTTCCCTTCCACTTTCTCCGGAGAGTGCGCTTCTACCGTATATATAGAGATTGGGGTGCGTATAGAATCCTACCGTCAGGCGGGTTCCCAGCGGGTCGAATTTATTTCCGTAAACCGGGTCGATTTCAAAGGTTTCAACTCCCAGGGTCCGCGAACCGATTTGGGTCATCTGCGTGCTGAGGTAGCCGGAGATCCCCGAAGTTAAGCGGTCGCTGAATCGCTCCGAGGTACCGACGGCATTCGATTTTTCATTGTAGTAATTGGTGAAAATCAGAGGAATGATTTCTTCGGTTGTGAACTGTGGCGAACCTTCCGGCGCCGGAGCGGCCTCAATTGTCGGTTCCTCCAGTGTCCCCGTAATGTGCACGCGCAGCTCATAATTGGAAGTTTCCGTGGGGCTTCCCTGAGTCGATGGGGCGGCCCCCCGGACTTTTGTGGATGCATATATATCGAGAGTCGGATTGGGGGATTCGATATTTTCATAATTGATGCTTCCGCCGGATTCAATCTGAAATATACGATCTGCCAAATATCCCTTGCCTCTCAAAATCTCAAGCGAACCGATATAGCGGTAGTTGCCTTTTTCCCGGATAAAATTCAGTCGCCCCGAAAATTCGGCATCGATATCATCATTCTTTATCCAGAGTTTATTGGGAATTTCGACATCAAGATTCAGGTCCCAGGACTGAGCCCCCTCGAGGGATGTCAGGATTATCCAGCCATCGCTTTCCCGGGCGAAATTTTCGCGATAGGTGGCGGACAGAACGGTCACATCGCCCGAGACTGTCGGCGGGGTCAGCCCCCTCACCTTCAGATTCGCATTGATTACGCCTTCGATATCCCCCAACTCATATTTTCCGGGGAAATCGGTCAATTTGATCGCCAGATTGTAATCAAATTGATTGATGCTGTTAATTATTATCTGTCCTGAACCGCTGACAGCCCCAACCAACTTCTTGCCGTCACTGCACGTAGCGGCCATACTGTCCACGGTCACGGTCTGGTTATTCATGCTCATGCTAATCATGACATTTTCCAGCGGATTGACAAGATCGGCGATCTTTAGGCGGCCCTTTCTCAGATTGATCCTTCCATTAACTTTCGGATTCTGCGGCGTGCCCGTCAATTTGAAATCGGCGGTCACGTCGCCGTCGAGTTTTTCCACTTCTTCCAGAAACAATCCGACGGCGTCCAGCCGGGTGTCTTGAGCGGTAAAATCGATATTTTGTTCCACCCCGGTGAAGCGATTTCCACCGACTCGGAATGAAAGATCGATCGGAAAGATTCCCCTGGCGACATATCGGCCGGTGTGGCTATCGACTATAATGGAATCGACATTGACAGCTTTGTTCGCATAATTCAGATCGGCCGTCAAATCACCGAGATTGAAATCATCATAGGTCAAAGTATCGATCCGTCCGGCAAAATCAATTAAAGGTGATTCAAAATTACCATTTAATAAAAACTCACCCGACATTCTTCCTCCTATGACAATGGCGGTGTCGAGCAATTTGACCAGAGGTACGATATTTATCCGATCCAGATCGATTTTGAGCTTCAGCGATTCGTCGTAATTTACCCGCCCTTCCCCCGCAAGATAACCGTCGGAGCGTTTCAGCCGGGCTCGTTTGATATTATAACCGGAGGAATCAATGGAAATTATTATCAGACTATCGTTATTCAATGACAATCCTACGATATCAAGAGTCAAACTGTCTATTGACAATCTCTGGGGATACGAGGCATATTCAAGCATCCCCCGGGCCGATGCCGACGAAATGCTGTTATGAAAATAAGATGTATCAAATCTAACATCGATAGAGTCTACCTTAAGATCGGCGAGAATGGTATCAAAAGGAAGTTTATAGGCCTCACCATCAAATAAATGGACATTGACCGAGCCGTTGCGATCGTACAAAAAATGCGTCAATTGGAAGTCCATAATGGCCTGCGATGAATAAATCTCATAAATCCACAGAGAATCTGACCGGAGATTCCCCGATATATCGGGATTTTTGAGTTCTCCGGAGACCTTGAATTCCAAGTCGCCTCGGCCGCCCATTTTCTCAATAAAAGTCTGGCCGTTAAAGGCGGCCAAATCATCAAAATGGGTCGAGCCGTTCAAATCGACTCTACCGTTGTAATCCAGACTTCCCGAAATCAGGAAAGTGTTTTGGCCGTACTCAACCGCAAATTTGTCGAGGATATCTATGCCCCCGGTGGTGACAATCATAGCCCCGGTGGCTTTGTGAGCATGGTATTCATCAAACCAAGATTCGTCCAGATCGGCAGAAATATTCAATGAGAGGGTGCTGCCGGTTAATCCCTGTCCGGAGAGACTGATATCACCGTTGAGATTTGTCTTAAAAGTCTCCGAAACAACATTGTTCAAGTTAAAATTCCTTATTTCCGCCAGCAAATTGTATGTTTCCGGCTTCGCCCCCAAATCGATTCCTCCATGACCCTCAATTCGACAACCTGCCAATATGGTGCCGTCAAGGGAATCGAGGTTGAGGATATTATCCGCATAGCGGAATCTGACATGGAGAGAATCAAATTCCCTGTTTTCGAATGTCCCGGCGACCCTCAAATTTCCTGAAAGCAATTTTGAGCCATAATTAAGATCGCCGCTGACAGCCAGGTTTCCCGATAAGCGGGTCCCCAGAAGGGAACTTAATTGGGGAAGGTTCAATCGCGCCGCGTCAATGGTGGCTTTGGCTTCAATATTATCCTTAAGTTGAACCTGACCGCTGGATATGAAATTCGTGGAATCAACGAAAATCGCGACATCCTGATAAACCAGATTACCGTTAGAAAAAGTAAATTTCCCCCGGCCCGATTGTAAATTCAGGCGGTTGTCGGATGATTCAAAGGTGACGGTATCAATTTGTGCCGCATAGGTTTCACCGGCAATTTTTAACTGACCGTCAAGCAAAAGCCGGCTGAATACGAGGGTATCAGAAATCGAATATAAGTTGAAAGTAATATTTTTGAAGAGGACACGATCTATTTCAAGATCAATTCCTTCGGATGAACCGCCGCGTGATTCTTTGGGCTCGGGTATCAACCATTTCCCTTCCGGCGATTCTGCCAGTGACAGTTGCGCCGAGTCTATTTCAATTGACTTGAAAATCAATTTTCCGTGCCAGAGATTGGAGATTGAATATTGGGCCGATAGACGCGGTATGGTGGCCAGGACATAACGATCTTTGCCGTTATCGTATTCGGCATAGACGTCTGTCAGATTTAGATAGGATAAATAATCGCCTCCGATATGCCCGATTCGGACTTTCAGCGGTAGATTACTTCCGATAAGATCTCGAATTTTCCGGTTGACCAGATATTCGAGCAGATCAAATTGAAACAGGGCCAGATAAAGACCGAGAAGGATTACGAAGATGGTTCCGAAAGGAATAAGAAGCAATTTAGTTCTGAGCTTCACGGCGCCCTTCTATCTTTGAGATAAATGAATCTGCCCATTTGAATTTAACGGAACCTGAGAAAACGGCAATATCTCGATTTATCCGCCGCAAAAGCTCGATATCGGCACCCACATTTAGACTGCCAATCAGATGCGATATTAGTTGCCGTCCCCGCTTTTCAATTATAAGAGCGGCTACTTCAGCCAGTTCCCTTTCAATTTTGGTCAAACCGGGACGGCTTAAAACCTTACCGTATCCCTCCATAACCATCCATTCAAATATTTCAGGGCCGACACTCCTAATTCTTTTTTCCAGCAGGTCGTAATTTTTTCCATAAATCTTTCGGCAGAGACTTAGTCCATCTCTTTTCCATTTATCGGCACCATTGCCGTCCGCCCTAAAGCTTAGAGGCGCGGCCGGAGGTCGGCCATATATTTCATGAAAAGCAAAGGCCGCTTCAATCATCCGCGGGAAACCAAGAAACAGATAGCTCTGAATAATCGTTTCGTACACGGATCGCCGGCCGATCTGCGCATGCTTGAGGTGTTTCAGCACAAGCAATATTAATTCATATTGACCTGTGGCGATTGACGCCGAGAGGACTGCCAATAACCGCGCTCTACGGAATTTTCCATCAAAATTGGACGTCTTAAGAGAGTTTTCCGTCTTTTGCAGATTTTTCACGATTGTAATTATAATCCTTCAAGCCCTTAAATGGCAATGGCATTCTTATCTTATCGCAAATTCTCCCAAATAAAAATGCCGCCGGAAGGAATGTCAAATGCAGGCTTCCGACGGCATTCTATTTATAAAAATTATCAAATTTCGATTATTAGCGGGCCTCCCTGACCATTTTGGTTTCGGCATTATTTCCCGTCATCGGCATCACTGAAACGGAGACACCGTGCCCGGGATTAAACATGATAAGAGCAAAAGGATTGTCCATCGATCGGATATACCCGGCATCAGTCCTGTAGCCAACCATGCTGTTTATCAGACCGCGAAAACGATTCGCTCTGGCCATCTGCTTGGAAAAGGTCCAATTGGCGCCGGCAATCGTTTGGGAAGCATGTTGCGCCAAAACATGGTCAGGTTGGGGCTGAACCGTCAAATAGCGATCGTCCCGGTCCCCCGTTTGGGCATTAATCGCATACGCCGCCGGCTCATTCTGTATCTTGAAATATTTCAGGCCGCCCGACAAAGTAAATGCCACCACAAGGCAGGCCGCCGCGACCGCCGGCAAAGCGCGGGTCCAGGTTACAATCGGTATTCTCTTGGGCAAATAAGCCTTGCTGCGCGTTTCTTTGAATCGCGCTTCAGCGATACTGCTCAAAAGCCGACTGTTAAAGTCAACACCCACCTGAAATTCCGGCATACCCCTGGTTGCACCGAGAATCTCGCGGAAGGCGACTTCCTCCCGATGACACTCCGGGCAACTTTCAAGATGCGCTGCGACTGCCTTACGCCGTCCCCCTGTCATTTCGCCTTTACAATAGGCTGACAGGTAATAGCGTACCTTTTGACAACGCATTTATTTCCTCCATTCTCGGTTTCAACTTCTCTTTCAAAATGGCCCGGGCCCGATTAACCCGCGATTTAACGGTCCCCAGCGGAATGTTCATAATTTGAGCAACCTCCTCATACGGCAACTCTTGAATATCCCGCAAGACGAAAGCGGTCTTATACTTTTCAGGGAGATTTTCCAGCGCTTTTTCTATCGCCTGAGGCAAATTGCTGGGAAGTTCCATTTCCACTGCAATCTCCGCTTCCTTCCCCTGAAGATCAAAAATGTCAAAGAATTTGAACCGCTTCCTCTTCCGCAATTCGTTCCGAGCCAGATTCAACGCAATCGTATACAGCCAGGTCGAAAAGCAATGGCGAAAATCAAACGAATCCCGGTGCTGATACACTCTCAAAAAAGTCTCCTGGACTATATCTTCCGCCTGTTCAGTCTCTTGAACCATCCTGACAATCACGTTCATCAGGCGGTTCTTATACTTGTCAACAATCTGATTGAAGGCCAGCATGTCACCATTTTTGACACGCTCCATCAGTCCATAATCAGTTTGCTTCTCGTTTTCTTGCTCCACGAGTCACCCGCTCCAATTTTAAAATTTATACCGTCGGTTGTTCGGAAAGTTCCAGAAAAAACCGTCATTTTTGTCTATAAATTAATATACGACAACACAATAAATTATGTCAAAATAATTTCCAGGGAAACCCGGCCAGATATAATAGCACTCCCCCGAAAAATAGAATCAAAATGGGCGGAATGATCATCCGATAGACTTTACCCAAATTTGATTTGAAATATTCGTTTGTCAGGACAAGACAGAAATGCGTCGGGGACAATATCATCCCCAGATACCCGGAAAGGAACGTCAAAAAAATGTTGGATAGATTTACGTCCGGCTTATACAGATATCCGGCCAATAGCGGATACGCCAGCCCGACAAAGGCATTGACCATGCCTGTCAACAGGCCAACCGTAAATGTCAAAGCGAAAATTATCAGAGCAGGCGGCAAACCATATTTCACCGTAAGCGATGGCAGCGAACTTACGGCTCCGGTCAATTCCAGAATATTTTGAAATAATATTATGCTGTAAACCAGAAGGAAGAGCTTCGGTGAAAAGGCTTCCGCCGCCACCGGTTTGACTTTTCCCAGTGACGGCCTCTCTTTGATGAGCAAAACCAATATGGCAATTCCGACAGCATAAAAAAGCTTTAATCCGGTAGCCGCCGATACGGCAATGGCAAGTAATATGGGCCAAATCGCCGATAATATCTTCTTGAATGGCATTATGATAGTGCCGCTTCCATCACCTTTTTCTTCAATCTTTCGGATAAAGAAAAATATCCCCGTGGGAATCATAATTATGGTCAACGGCATCTGCAAAAGGGCTATACGACCGACCGGTTGGGATGTTAAAGCGGCGCTGAGAATCAGCCCGGGGTAAACGGGCCAGCAAAACTCTACCACATGTCGGGACCAATAATTGACAATCGTCAGAAACTCGGGCGAGTATTTATTCTTGGGCAGGACTTCGGCCACCAAAGGAGCGGAAAGAAGGGCTCCGCCCGGCATAGGCATCAGGCCAACCAGCCCCGGCAGGACGGCCGCTGCGGTTCTTGGTCCGCCAATCAGTCTTCGAGCCGCTTCCACCAGACGACTAAAATAGTTAATTTCCTTGAGTAAA
Organism: Candidatus Zixiibacteriota bacterium; assembly: GCA_900498245.1. Classification (NCBI taxonomy): domain Bacteria; kingdom Pseudomonadati; phylum Candidatus Zixiibacteriota; species Candidatus Zixiibacteriota bacterium. The sequence goes on along the minus strand of LS998015.1, from coordinate 1,800,152 downwards.
CGGCCCAGAAAAGTGATCAAAATAATCGTCCCATAAAGATACAGAAATTCGCCGGAAATCACGGTATCCTTGATCGCCGAAATTACGGCGCCAAGCGGCATCAAGTACAGCGCTGCCAGCCCGATTGCGGCGACGAAAAGGATATAGCCGACAAATATCTTCCTCCGGATAGCATAGATAATTCCTATGAAAATTAGCCCAAGTCTGATGAAATCGGCCATAGAACGCTGAATATATCATTCCTTGCCTTAGTGTCAACAATTCTTCCGACGGGATTGAATCTCAAGATTTTTTTGATATATTCTTTTTGGCATGCAAATAAACTGCTCCATCAATGGCCGGGCCATCAGCCCCAATAGGGCTAGTATTCCGATATTTGACAATTCGCTCTTTTATGCCGACGGCCTTTTTGAGACTCTTCTGGCAGTAAAGAACAGGGTGGTCTTTCTTAACGAGCATCTCAAGCGCCTGGAAAAGGGGGCCAAATTGATTCGTCTACGTCTGCCTGTCAGCACAGAGACTATAAGCACATGGATAATTCATGAAGTCGGGAAGAATCCGTCACCGGTGACAAAAATTCGCCTGACCGTAACCGCGGGCGATTCCGCATTCTGGCGAAGCCGTGCCAGTTTGCCGAGAATAATAATAATCGTCACCGACTATAAAATTCCGACGGGATCCTTTTCTCTGACCGTCTCCCCTTTCAGGGTTGACGAGACACTGCCTTTTCGCAATATCAAGACCCTGGCTTTTATCATAGAAATGACTTCCCGCAAAACAGCATACATGAAAGGATTCGATGACGCCATTCTTCTTAACCGCTCCGGCCATGTGGCCGAAGCCACCTCGGCGAATATTTTCTGGATGAAGAATGGCCGGCTATATACTCCGCCCCTTTCCTCGGGATGTCTGGAAGGGATGACACGGAGACATATTTTGAAATTGGCGCGTGAAACGGGTTTGAAAACTCTCGAGAAGAAGGCGCATTTGAACGAGGTTTTAGAGGCCGATGAAATTTTCATTTCCTCATCGTTAAAACTGATTGTTCCGGTCACAAAAATCAAAGCCGATAAAATGCACCATTACGATATCGGCGGTTTGACTCTCAAACTGCAAAGTTTGCTTAAACATATGATATTTTCTGGAGAAGAATGAATTATGGAGTTTTTCGAGGTCATAAAGAAACGGCGCTCCATCCGCGCCTACAAAGTTGGCAAGGTCATCCCGGACGAAATATTGTTCCGAATATTGGAATCGGCCCGGTTGGCGCCTTCGGCCAGCAATCTACAGCCCTGGAAATTCATCATCATCAGGGATAGCCGATTGAAAACGGATATAGCCAAATTGTGTAAGGGCAGAATGTGGATTGCCGACGCCTCCGCCGTCATCGCCGGGGTGGCAACCCGACCCGATTATCGGATGGGTTCGGGACAAGAGGCCTTTCGAATTGATATTGCCACGGCTTTTGCTCACATGACATTGACCGCGAATAATGAATCGCTGGGATGCTGCTGGATCGGGTCGTTTTCGGCCGATGAATGCAAAAAACTGCTCGGCATACCGGATCAATATCCTCTGGTCGGATTCCTCACTGTCGGCTATCCGGATGAAATTCCGGGTCCCAAAGAACGAAAAAGCATGGAGGAGATAGTCTGTTACGACCGCTGGGCTGAATAGATAAAGTGCAGAAATATTAGTATTCGAACAAAAAATGTGCGCCCACTTTTGCGACCATCATGGCAACCTTTTACTTGTCAATTACTTCCCCGCCTGAATAAAATTGGAACAAAAATTGCAGTGTCGTCTTGAGATGATGTAAACACTTTTATATTGATTGTTTATGGGCAAAAGGATATTATCGCCGGTACTAAACACTTATGCCATTTTATCATGGAGGGTAAAATGCATTTCTGGCTAAAGCCGGTTTCTATCATTGTCGGACTGGCATTATTCATTTCGCCGCTTGCCGGGGCTCAGCAAGAGCCACCGGCCCGGTCTCTTTTTGACATTCCCGCGAGGACCCTGATCAATTGCCCGACCGCTAATACTCTGCCGCGCGGTTGCTTTGATGTAATTTTGAGGGTTTATCCCAACGGCGGAATCTTGAGCGGAACCAATATCGGGCTTTCCAATCGCTTTATGGTCGGGCTTTCCTATGGCGCCGAAGGAATCATTGCGGAGCATAATCCCACCTGGAATCCCCGAATCGAGTTTAATGTAAAATTGAAATTGATTGAAGAACAGCCATATTTCCCCGCCTTTACACTCGGATTTTGCTCGCAGGGGCAGGGATCTTACAATAAGGAATGGAAAAGATATACTTACAAATCGAAGGGGTTTTATGGCGTCATCAGCCGAACTCTTTACTTTTACAGGTCATCGTTCGGCGGACATTTCGGCTTGAACTATTCATTCGAGAATGAAAAAGATAACGATAAATCACCGGATCTCTTTTTCGGTTTTGACACTCAAATCAACTATAACATCGCTTTCAATATGGAATATGATGCCGGATTGAATGACGATGCCTCATCGGCTCCTTTCGGAAGAGGTCGTGGCTATCTTAATATGAGCATCCGCTGGCTCTTCTCCGAAAATCTGGAACTGGAGGCGATTTTCGACAATCTGTTGAATAACCGTCGCGACGCGAACTCCTTTGGACGAGGTTTACGATTTACATATATAGAATTTTTCTAGATGATTGGAGGTCACAGGACCTATGAGAAAAGCAATTACCCTCCTGATACCTTTAAGTATAATCCTGCTCAGTGCGGCCGGGTGTTACACAATTCTTAAACATCCCGATGTCAACGAAAATTACACCAGCGCCGATTATCAGCAGGACTGTGTCAGTTGCCATCAGGATTATCATAATTACCCATACGGGTATTTTTACGGGACCTATCCCGATTACTGGTGGACGACTCCCCGGTATGGGCACTATTACGCTTATCCCTGGTGGTGGGACTATTACTGGTATGATTACCGGAATCAGGGCGATCGCGGTGACATGAATAATGGTAGTGATAACGAAACAGAAAGGCCGGAAGGAGAAAAAGCGGTGCGGCGCGACGCCCTTCGTCCTCCTTACACCGGCGGCCCTACCCGGGCCATATATCATGAAGGTGAATCGGCTCCGGGAGCGTCGGATCAATCGTCCACCGGCAATAAGCCGGCGACGCCGGATAACAGCAAGAATAAATCTGATGACGGCAACAAGAAGACAGAAGAGAAAAAAGAAGAAAATAAGAAGGCGGAACGTCGGGGAGGTGGTCCCAGATGAGAAAATTTTTTCTGACGCTGATTTTTTTTACAATTGCAGTCGCGGGAACGATTCAGGCCGCTGATCCCTATATCGAAAGTGTGGAGGAAATCACGGCCGGAAATTTCTTCGGTTACGGGGCCCGTCAGATGGCTATGGGCGGAACGGGGATGATGACCATTGATGGCACGGCGCTTTTCTATAATCCGGCAAATCTGGCCCGGATTCCCCGGATTGAGTTCAATTTCGGCTTGAGTAATCAGAAATATCAGGATGCCTCAACGGTTCGTCCCGTTAGAAGAATCGTAGAAAACGGCATCATTCCGACGGCGACGGTTATGAGCGGACGATTCGCCGGTTTTACTTCAGTCGCAGGTAGCGCCGACAATTCCAAGACCAACACCAGAATAAATTCCGCCATTCTTTCTATCCCCTACCCTACTTATCGCGGTTCCCTTGTGATAGGACTGGGAGTGGTGCGAACAGCCGACTTTGACCGTGTCTTTGATATGTACTTTCGTGATGACACGGCTTCAGGCGGTCACATTACCGGCGCCGGCCATGAATTTCAATCAGGGGGGCTATATCAATGGGGAGCCGGTTTCGGCCTTGATCTCTCGCCTCGCGTTTCATTCGGCGGGATGGCATATGTTTATACCGGAAAACATGAGTACAATTGGGAATATGCTTTGGATTCAGTTGGAGTTTACGATTATCATTTCCAGCAATATATTGAAGACAAATATCTCGGATTCGGAGGGAAAATCGGCTTGGCCATGCAATTGTCGCAATATATCGGCCTCGGTCTGGCGGTCGAATCGCCCGTTGTTTTGAATGTTGAAGAGAATTCGACTAATGAAAGCCAATATCCCACTGATTCCGGAAGAGCGGATGATTACTGGACAAATTATGTCGAATATGACGTCAAGCGGCCTTTTGTTTTTTCGGCGGGAATGACGGCCCGAATCCAGGACGCCACTCTGGCCCTTGATATCGACTATACCGATTGGAGCCAACTGGCCTATGGTGATAACGCCGACATGGAGACGGAAAACAGTAAGATCAAAACCTATTATAAAGACGCTCTTCGTTTCCGCCTTGGTGGTGAGTATGTCTTTCCTGAATTAGGTCTCTCCCTGCGAGGCGGTTTCTTTTCGGATCCTCTGCCGATTAAATCCGAGTTCCAGAATCGCAGCCGCTACGGATACACTCTTGGCTTCGGCCTTCTGGTCGATCAGGTTATGACAATTGATTTTGCTTATCTTCACGGATCCTATGGACGCAATTCCGATTTTACCTACGCGTCATCTTTGGACGGTCAGACCTTGCACAATTTCATAATTGACGAAAATATCAAATACAACCGTCTCTATTTGACTGCGGCCTACAGATTCTAAATTGCTCTATTTATGTAAATGAAAAAGGCGGCCCGACCGGGCCGCCTTTTTTAAATTTGATCCCACTGGCTCAATATCAGTTTGACGAAGGATTCGACCTCTTCAAAAACCTTCTTCTGAAACTTGCGGGCTTTTTCCAAATCGAAATCGGGAACTCCTTCACCTTTGGTATAGAGCAGAATCGGCCCGGGGATAGGATATATATCGGCCCCCTGCCGGACAAAATAGGCCAGTTTTTCATCATATAATTTTTTGTCCACCAGAGCCGGGTCGATGGCCTGAACGAGAGCGGTTTCATCGATCGCGGCGTGCCCGCCGGCCTGTCCATAGAATTCCTTTACCAGATCCCGATTCAATTCCCACCAGTGGATAATTGCGATTTTGACGTGATAATTATAAAAATACTGCTGGGCGACTTCCTTCAAGCAGGCGTTATTGCCGCCATGGCCATTCAACAATATGATTCTCCTAAATCCCGTATGCGAGAAGGAAACAAGAATATCATTAATATAGGCCTTGAATGAAGATTCACTGACGGTCACCGAGCCGGGATATCCATAGAGAGAGCGGGTAATGCCGTAATTGACGGTCGGCGCGATAAGGGCATTGATCTTATCGGCCAGATGTCGGGCCATGGACTCTGGAATTAGATCATCGGTTCCGAGGGCAATGGCACCGTGGGCCTCGACTGTTCCCACCGGAAAAATGAGGGTGTCTATTTTTTCCGGAACAAGCTCCCGGATATTCCTCCAATTCAGTCTGTTTAATTCACGTTCCATTGTGCGATCCTATCGATTGAGAATTCTTTCCAGTACCATTTCGGTTTCTTTCGCCGACAGCTCGTCCCCTTCCAGACGGAACTGATTTATGTCCCTTACCAGATATTCGATATCCTCGGGATGCTCCACGGCGTACCAGATTTCCATTTCCGACCAGGAGAGACCCCGCTCCCGAAATGCATTGGCCACCTCGGCATAGATATTGGGCGAGCGCCAGTCAAAGGAGGCCAGTTCCACCTGATACTTTTTCGACATACCAATCAAGTAATAGCGGCCTTCGACGGTCGGCCCAAACACGGCGTCGGATTTTTTCAATAGTTTCAGGGCCATCTTAATCAGGTTTTCCTTCAGCGTCGGAGTTCTGCTTCCAATGAACAAGACATGTTTATAACCGTCATCGAAACACCGCTTGAACGCCGCATCCATTTTCTGTCCCCATCTCTCCTCAGAAAGAGCGGTGACTTTCAAACCGTTAGAGAGGACGTCCGCCCTCTTACCCTTAAGTTTCTTGGTCAGGTAATTGAGAATGGTGCTGATCGATTTCCTGGTTTCGGGGAAATCGCCGTAAAACAGATGCAAATCAATCCCTTTAATGTCCAGTATATTCACGATGGTGTCGGCCACGAATGCATGATGTAATATCTTTATTTCTTCCGGCGAAAAGGAATCGCCGATGAATAATTCCGAGCCGTCTTCGGCTACTTCCTGAATGCAGACCGCCAGGACGGTGTCATTATTTTTTGTTCCGCTCATAACAGATGATGTAACTGCCGCATATGGTTCAATTTTTTTCAAATATAAAAAAGCCCTCCGAGCGAGTCAAGGGTCGGAGGGCTTTTATCCTGCAAATTTACTAACCGACTTTCATGGCCGGGAAAATGTCCAGAAGTTTATTGGCGATTACCTGAAGAAGATTAAAAAATATCAGGACGCCGATAGCCATGAGAAGTCCGCCGGAAATAATTTCGACCGCTCGGAAATGACGCTTGATAAATCCGAAAAATCCGATAAGCCAATTGAAAAGCAGCGCTGTCAGGATGAAAGGTATGCCCAGTCCCGCCGAATAGAAACCCAAAAGCAAAATCCCCTGCGAAACGGTTTCCTGATTGGCGGCCATCGTTAGAATCGAACCGAGTATCGGGCCGATGCACGGGGTCCATCCGAATGCAAACGCCATCCCGATCAGCACCGAACCCCAGATACCGAATTTTTTGGATCCGGCGTGAATGCGCTTTTCATAATTGAGAGCCCTGATTCGGAACACCCCGGCCACGTGCAGTCCGAAGACAAAAATCAAAACCCCGGCAATCTTGTTGAAAAGGGCGAGGTTCTGGAATAGCCATTTGCCGATAAATGATGCTGAAGCCCCGAGCGCCACAAATACCAGCGAGAAGCCAATGACAAAAAATATTGTATTTATGGCAACACGCGCCAGGTGCTTGGAAGCCTTCTCACGATCCGTCAATTCCTCCAGCGAAACGCCGGATATGAAGGAAATATAACCGGGAATTAACGGCAACACGCAGGGAGATACAAATGACAGCCCCCCGGCAAGCAAGGCACTAAAATATCCGACAGAAGTCTCAAACATAACGGCTCCTTAAAGTCCTAATGAACCGTTAATATATGGGATAGTTCCGGAATGGAAAGATTATTTTTTGGCGGCGATAATATTTATGAAGTCATCCCGAACAAGCCGATAGATTTCTTCGGAATCGATCTTATCGACAATCGCTTTGGCGATCCTTTCCGCCAAAAGTTCGGCAATATAGTTGGCAAAATGCCGGATCTCGGCCTCATTGATTCCGCCTGCCTCAGGAACGGCTTCGGAAACGGCTGCAGGCGCCTCCGAGGGTGCTTCCGGAGCTTCATTCATGGCGGACATTTCTTCCTTAAAATCAGCGACGAATTTATCGACCCCGCCGGGCTTGATTGCGGGAGTCTCCAAACCACTCTTCTCGCGCTTGGAAGCATTTTTTCCCGAAGGTGACAAAATCGGCTCAACGGAATCCGTTGATGAGGAAAATTTTATATCGTCGGCGTCCACATTCGGGACGGCTTTCGGTTCAAATCCGGCCGCGTCTTTCTGCATTTCCTTAATAAACCAGTTGTAATCATGAGTCCCGGACTTAACTTCAACTTCATGCGGTTTATCCGCACTAATAAGACCATACTGGTCGGAAGCGATTTCAATTTTCGATGTTCCCGAGGGAGTCGCGGGGGACTTGGGCGGTGTGGCGGAGGATGCCTCATCTCGAATCATAAGTGATTCCACGCGCTGCGATTCGTTCTTCTTGGAATCCTCATTGCCATGCTGTAAAATTCCGAATCCTCCGGTTTTATCCTGCAGTTCGGGCGGAATTTTGATCTTGCCGGTCATATAGGACTTGTCCATGACAGTCGACGATTCCACATCGATATTATCGATCCCCAGGGCCGCATCCAGAAATTCATCATCGATTGTTCCCGCGGCAAAGGGGTCTGTGGATGTAATTTTTTCTTCCGTCTTTTTTTCTATCCCGCCGCCCACAAAGAGGCGAATCTTCTCCAAAAATTCCTTGGGATCGAAGGGACGCGGTAGAATGACCTCTTCAGGAAAGGGCACGGCATGACCTTCGGGATCGGCGATTATCAATATGGGGATTGCCGCCGTCATCGGGTTATCCTCGAGGGCGTCGTAAAGAAATTTCCCGTCGGGATCCTTCAGGTCGGCACCCACAACGACCATATTGGGTTGGGAAGTGATAACCAGTTCCTTGGCCTTTTCCACGGAGGCCGCCGATATGACATCATAGCCATTTTGCAGAAGTAGCGATTCGGCGATATTCCTGATAGCATCCGATTTGTCGGCCAGGAGAATCTTTTTGGACATAAGGATAACCCTTTATCGCTTATTTATCATTGCGGGACAAAATGTGACTGGCCTGCTCGAGAAACTTTCTGTCTTCCTTGGAGATATTCTCGATGCCGACCTCATTTATCTTGTCCAGTATCGCATCTACCCGTCTCATTATTTCTTCGGCTTTTTGGCGGTTTTTCTGCAGTTTATTTGTTTTTCTTCTATATTTAATCCCTCGGAACCACTGGCCGAGACCCGTAAGCCGCCAATCCAGTTTAAGATAGGCGAAACCCGCCACGGCCCCGCCCAGATGAGCCAAATGGGCCACATTCGGCCCGGACGCCACAAAATTGAGCACCGCAAAAAGAGGAATGGCCCAGCGGACCTTCATCGGAAAAAGGAAGAATATCAAAAGGTAACGATCCGGAAACATCAGCCAATATGCTACCAATATTCCATATATGGCTCCGGAGGCCCCAATTATGGGGATCGTAGAATTGAAATTAACCAGGAGAGAAAGAATCGCTCCGCTTACTCCACAAAGCAGAAAGAACTTCAGAAAAGAACGCGAACCCCAGCTGTATTCAATTTCAGTTCCAAACATCCATAGTGCAAACATATTAAAGAAAATATGAAAGAAGCCGGCATGCAGGAAAATATATGTGACCGGCTGAAAGATATAGCGGGGAAATTCGTGAATGAAAAGGGCCGGCGTCAGGCCGAATATCACTTCAATCGGATATGATACTAATTTTTGAAGGATGAAAACGCCGGCTGATGCAATGATAATATATTTTATGACCGGGCTAATGGCTCCCGGACCGATTTGCAGCCCGCCGCCATAACTTTGATAATTTCGGTTTGAGTAGCTCATTTTATCATTCTATCGGCACAAGCGTTGGACGCCTTAATAATTAAGGCTTAAGCCAACCATTGTCAACAGATTATACAAATTAAAGAGCGGAAAATCAGTGCGATTCGTCAGAAGGCGAAAATTCATCCTTTTTCTTTTTCACACCACCCAACCGGGGGTCACAGCCGGAGGCCGTTCAGGTCGGGGCTCCGATCCGCGGAAATACTACCCGGACCAGAAGCAGCCATATGCCCAGAAAAATTATAACCGATATCAAATCGTATATATCCATCGCCATTCCCTCACCCCAAAAGACGGGCGTGCTCCTTGAAAATACACCGATCCATAACCATAAATAATCCGGCCTCTTCCCCCCTTTTGAACGCTTCGGGGGAAACCACGGTTTCCTGCAGCCAGATGCCTTTTACTCCGATGGCAATGGCCTCTTCCGTAATGCCCGGGGCCGCGTCGCCCTTACGAAAGACGTCGACCAAATCGATCTTGTCGGGGATAGATTTCAAATCCGGATATGACTTTTCGCCCAGGACCTCAGTCTCGTTCGGATTAACCGGGACTACCTTGTACCCTTTTTTCTTCAGATAGACGCCAATGTTGTGACTGGCCCGAGCCGGATTTGATGACAATCCGACAACGGCTATGGTCCTAATGCTTTTGAGAAAATTCTTTATTTCATCGGGAGAGGGATTTTTCCACCCCCCTCCGGAATTTCCGTATGTCGGCATTATTACCCCAGAAGTTTGGTCAAGCGATTCAAAAGCTGCGCCTTCGGAATCGCCCCAATAACCTGATCCACGACTTTCCCCTCTTTTATAAAAAGAAGAGTCGGGATCGACATTATTCCAAATTTGGAAGCCACCGCCGTATTGGAATCGACATCAAGTTTGGCGACCTTCAATTTGCCGTCATATTCATTCGCCACTTCCTCAAGAATGGGAGCGATCATTTTACATGGCCCGCACCAGGTGGCCCAAAAGTCCACTACCACCGGTATGTTTGATTTAACCACTTCCTGTTCAAATGTGCTGTCAGTTATTACAACTGGTTTACTCATACCTTTCTCCAAAAATAATTAAGCAATTCGTGTCTGTGTAACAAAAGCAAATTTACATTGTTCCCATAAGACCTTGCCGGGCCAGGGAAATCGGGACGGACCCAAACGACAACAAGCGATCGTGAAAACTCCTGAGCGATTCGTCCGGATAGCGCTTCCGGAAATCTTCGGCCAGCCGTTGGATTTCAATTTTGCCGATGAGATAGCTCATGGGCTGAGTCGGCGTCTGGGAATATCTTCTGACCTCGGCTTCGGCGCTGATTCGCTCCAGCCGAGCGGTCTTCACCAGCATATCGACGGCTTCCTCAAAACCGAATCGCCCGCTATGAAGACGCATATCGATAACGACCCGGCAAGCCCGCCACAGTTGATCTTTTAACTGAATCAGTTCGGTGCCTTTTCCCGTATAAAATCCTTCCCTTTTCATCAATTCTTCGCAGTAAAGGGCCCAGCCCTCGACGAAGACAGCCGTACCATATAGGCGGCGCACTCTGGATTTCAGCCGATTGGCCACACAAAGTTGCAGATGGTGCCCGGGGTATCCTTCATGTAAGGTCCTGACCTCAATGGCACATTTGCTGTGTCCCGATAACTGCTCTTTGGCGTTCAATTCACGGGGGTTGACCGGGGTGACCCAGAAAAAACCCTTCTGGGGCTCTTCAAAAGGGGCCGGAGGCATATAGGCGGCATAGGGCAAGGCCGCGCGCTCCGTAACCGGAGTTTCAATCACCTCGAGATTCTCATTATCGGGAATAGTGACAAGGTCCCTGGTCATTACGAAATCCCTCGATCTTAGTATTTCTTCCCGATAATATTCAAGAAGTTTTCCGGCGGAGGGGGTGTCGGACTTGATCTCATCGATCAGTTCTGCCCATTTCTTCCCCGGAGAAATTTCCCTGGCCACTTTCTCCAGAGCGGTCTCGGTCAAGCGAATGTAGTCAAGGCCGATTTCTTCCAACTGCCCGGAATCATACGGCAACAAATGATAGTCCTTAAGCAGCGCCTCAATGTATTTTTCCCCGGTCGCCCAGGAGCCATCCGGCTTTTTGGACAACTCATTATTAAGGAATTTCAAATAATCATCAAATCCCTTGGATGCCAATGTCGCTGCCGCCAGAAGGTCATTTCTTAAAAGGGGAATATGGTTGGCATTATGAGTTATCAATTGGGTGAAAAAACTTTGTCCGGCGCTGGTGATATCGCACGCCATCTGGAGCCATAGGCGCGGAATAAATTCGGCCCGCCGCAAATTTTCCTTGGCTTCGATTAGATACCGCGGTATTTCCTTCAGCCGGGCTATCATCGAAAGATATCTTTCTTCCGGGCTGAGAAAATCCCGCATGGTAAATATCATACAGGAAAAAACGGCCGTCCCGGGGTATTGCGAAGGTTCGCGCTCGGCGCGGCAGAGCATTTCTTCGGATAAAATATTCTTCTTCAGTTCGGCTTTCAGCACCTTGAGATCGAGTTTGCTTTCGAAATCGAGATCATTTCCGGCTTCAATTTCGTCAAGTTTCGCCAGCCATTCTTTTTGAAGCGATAGAAAGGTCTTTCGGGAGGCCCCGTCCACATGATCCATTTCGCGATCATACTTATGAATTCCGGCCAGAGTCGCCTGCGAGGGAGAAAAGCGCCAGCTTTCCTCTAGAACTTTATCAATGAGGGAATTCAGCTCCTGATTGCCTGGAACAGACATTGCCTACACCTTAGTCTTTTCTTGGGCGAGAACATGGAAATTTCTTACCTGATCAACAAAGGCTTCGAGGCGAGTTTCTTCTCCGGTATCCTGAAGACCTTCATAGCTGATATTGAGCCACGGGATATCATCCAGATCCCGGGACACTTTGCGCGAAAGCGACGATACGATCGTTCCGGGCATGCAGTTAAAAGGCATGCAATTAACTATTCCCGAAGCGCCCCGTCGGACAAAATCGATAGCCCGACCGATAGAAAGAACCGCTTCTCCCCTAACATCGACCGGCAGATACGGCGCCGCATACTTGAGTACCAGGGCAACATGAGGTTCCGGATCTATGGGATAGTGCTTGCGAAAGGCGTTTTCAATGCCTTTTTCATCGCGGTGCTGATAATAGGATTGAAGGATGGCATTCAGAACGGCCTTCCAATTCCGTTTGTAAAGCGAATCAAGTTTGAAGGTATAAGAAGTGTAATTAATCCATTCGGCAAAAGACGCCAACTGCACTTCGATCCCAAGTCTCTCCAATTTCGTTATGAGATGATTATTGGAAAACCGATTGTTCCGGAGATAAATTTCTCCGACCAGACCGATTATCGGCTTCTTCTGCGACTTCCGCGGAATGGCGGCGAAGTCGTACCCGGCTCGCTCGGCCAATTTCCTTAGATCACCGTCGTTAATGACCGTGTCCTGCATTTCGGAGAGATACCGATAATAGACTCTTTCTGACGATCCCTGTTCCTTTTCGAAGGGCCGGGAACTCAAGAGGGCCTTCGTCAGGCAATCAACCATGACCATACCTCGCCATCCCAGACGGCGGAAGGGGGTCTTGCCGAGGCCAAAGTCCGTATATGAGGTTCGGGAATTGGGCGAGTAAATAGGAATATTTTTATAGCCCAATTCATCAAGAATGACTCTATGATATTGACTGTAAAGTCCGAATCGGCAGGGGCCGTCGGCACCCGGCATGAAAAATACCGCTTTTTCCTGATCGAAACCTTGGGAATTGATTTTACGGAGCATATCACCCGTCGTCACCACACAAGGAAAACATTCTTTTCCCGAAGTGAATTTCTTGCCGTAACCGAGACTCTCCTCATCGGGCTCCGCCATAACTTCAGCCTTGATACCGCACCGTACAAATGCGGCCCGGACCGCGTAAGCATGATCGCACATATTGGGTAAAAATATGGTCTTCTTTTCCGGGGAAAAATTCTTTTCGGCGGGAGTGAATTCGGTTATAGGCGGTCGGAATTCATAGAATCTCAACGAATCCAGAAAAGCCTCAACCCTGGTGATCATACCGGCGTCCGCCGAATGCTCATCCATTTCAAGCTGCAGATACGGCTTCCCCGACATATTGCGCCGGAAAAAGTGGGTTATGAAAGAATCCGGTCCGCATCCGAAAGAAGTAAGATAAACGGCGTACAAATTCCGGTGCCTGCGGATAAAATTGGCCGCAGACAAAATTTTCCTTCCATAATGCCAATACATCGCCGCCAGATCATCGCTGTCGGTATCCAAAGGCAGAAAATCGATATGAATCGTTTTAATACCTATTTTTCTCATTTTATCCGGAATATCGAGCGACAGGCGCCGGTCAAATCCGTTATACGGTCGGCTGACCACGACCAGGCACTTTTCGTTTTCTGCGATTGACTCGAGTATCCTGCGGCCTTCCTCGAGCAATCCCTTGCGGAATAATTCGTAAGCCTTCATACCGCAGTCGATCGCTTTCCGCACTTCGCTTTCGTTTAGATCCATCGCCCGCATTAATTGCTGCAATTGCATCATCGTTCGGGACGCATCACGGTGCAGCCGGATGGGATAGCCGATAAATTTAACCCCGGCCGAAGCGAAATCGAATTTGGTCGAGACTGTGTTCGCGATCGATTGCACATAAGGACATATATAGCTTCCATAATCGTCGTAATCGTTGAGAGTGAATTTGATTATACCCGGCAGAAAGATATAGTCGACATTTTTGTGCATCAAATTATCGATGTGCCCGAAAGCCATTTTGACCGGGAAACAGGTCTCCGCTTCGAATTTTTCCAGGGCCGATTCCACAATATTTTGATTGGACAGATCGCTGTTTATTACTTCATATCCCAGCGCTTCGAAGAAGGCCCTCCAGAACGGATAAAATTCGAAGAAGTGCAGGATCCGAGGCATACCCACCCGCCCTCGCACCGAACGAGCCGGATCGACACTTATATATCTTTTCAACAGCAGCTGCTGGCGAAGAGTGAAATAATCCGCGGATTCAATTCGCTCCGAACGCCTTTTGACATCATACTTCTCACAACGGCTGCCATAATACAGCGGTTCTTCGCCCTCAACCGTGACAGTCCGTATTTCGCACATATTGGAGCAGTCCTGACAGGTGAAAGTGCTGAGGGCATATTTTTTCTGCGATAGGTCAAATCCCTTGAAAGAGGACCCTTTGCCGGAATCGGATTCCATGGCCAATATGGCCGCCCCGATCGCACCGGTGACATCGTGATGAGGAGGGACAGTTACATTTTTGCCGGTCAATTTTTCAAACGCCGCGACCACTCCTTTATTCCATGCCACCCCTCCCTGAAAGAAGATATTATCGCCTATCTTTCTGTCTCCCACTACTTTAGTAAGATAATTTGAAGCAATAGAATAAGCGAGTCCGGCAATTAAATCGTCGGTTCCGGCCCCGGCACGCTGGTGACTGACCAGGTCGGACTCCATAAAAACTGTACATCGTTCGCCACATCCAACAGGGCAATCAGCCGAAAGAGCCCGGTCACCGAATTCCCTTTCGATATTGATGTTTAATTTCTCGGCCTGTTCCTGAAGGAACGAACCGGTGCCGGCAGCGCAGGCCTTATTCATTTCAAAATCAATGACCGTTCTATTTTGCAGAGATATATACTTGGAGTCCTGTCCCCCGATTTCGAAGATGGTGTCGACGGTCGGGTCAATATTTATGGCCGCGGTAGCCTGAGCCGTTATTTCATTTTTTATTATATCGGCGCCAACGAAATCCCCGGTCAAATATCGCCCTGAACCGGTCGTTCCCACCCCGATAACTTTCACTCTATCTCCGACCTCGGCACCGATTTCGGCCAATCCCCTGCGAACGGCCTCAATCGGCCGGCCCTCCGTCATAAGATACCGGCGGGCGACGACATTTTTATCCTTATCAATCAGGACAAGATTCGTGGAAAGGGAGCCGACATCAATCCCCAAATATACTTCCAGATTCTCGACCGGACCTTTGTAGGCGGCCGTGGTCACCGAATAAAATTTAGAATCGGGATAATCGAAAGTTAATTTTTCCCGACCACTCTTAGGGATATCACGGAATTTCAAATAGGCCGATATTTTGTCCGTCTCAATTTTGGCGGTACTGCCGTCCCCGGCTTTAAGCGCCAGGAGCCCCGCACCGATTGCCCCCATGACATTGTGTTCGGGAGGAATAATTAATTCGTCCTCGCTGATTTCAAGAATGTCGGCAAAGGCTTTGACGACACCGGGGTTGGAGGCCACCCCGCCTTCAAAGGCGACGGGTGGAACAAATTTCTTCCCGCGGGCGATGGCGCTTTTAAAATTTCTCGCCACTGCGTAACACAATCCGGCCACAATATCATAGTCGGGAGTGGCTATCTGTTGAAGATGAATCATATCGGACTTGGCAAAGACCGAACATCGTCCCGCAATACGGGGAGGATTTTTCGATTTCAAGGCCAGCCGGCCGAATTCTTCGTCTATTGAAATCTTGAGTCGTCCGGCCTGCTGGTCCAAAAATGATCCGGTGCCGGCAGCACAAAGATTATTCATGCTGAAATCGGAGACCGTCTGTTTGGCGGCATCCAATTGCAGGAATTTCGAATCTTCTCCCCCCATTTCTATGGCGGTTCGGACCTGAGGCAGCAAATGAAAATTGGCCGCCGCCAGAGCCGCAATTTCCCCGAAAAACAGCCCGCCCAGGATACCTATCCCGGTTTTGCCCCCAATGCCGGTCATGCCCAACCGGGCTGGTGAATCTAAATAGTAAGAAAATTCCGTATCTAACAATTCTTTCAGGGTCTGATACGGGCGTCCATGAAACCGACGGTAGGCGGTCTTGACAACCTCCTTATCAGCATTTAGAACCGCCGCCTTTACCGATACCGATCCGATGTCAATTCCAATAGAGCAATTGCTTAAATCCATTTAGCACCCTATAAAACTCTCAGGATAGTGTTGGCATCTAACATAACATTTATTTTATGTCGTTGCAATCATAATCCTTTGCAGGATATTGTCCATTTAATATATTCCCCTGTCTTATGAGAATGTTAATTCAAAGAGTCAGTCGGGCCTCCGTGGCAGTCGATGGCGCAGTTCGGGGACAAATAGGATGCGGTCTTCTTATCCTGTGCGGTTTTCGGAAAGGCGATAATATAGTTGATATCCCTAAAATGGCGGAAAAATGCCTTAATCTGCGCATTTTCGAAGATGATCAAGGGAAAATGAATCTTTCTCTTCTTGATATTAAAGGCGGTCTGCTCATTATATCCCAGTTTACCCTTTATGCCGACTGCCGTAAGGGCCGGCGCCCCAGTTTTGACCAAACGATGCCACCTGCCGAGGCCGAAATATTCTATAATTCCCTGGTGGCGGAATTTCGCAAATCGAAACTTGATGTTGCCGAGGGAGTATTTGCCGCCAAAATGGATGTAGAATTGATCAATGACGGACCCGTAACTATCATGCTGGAAAATGACGAAATATAAAAATATCGAGCGCCTCCTGAAAATATATGGCTTAGTACTTGCCTCCGGTTCTCCCCGCCGAGTCGATATTCTCAATAAAGCCGGCATTGCATTCCGCCAGATTATTCCCAATTTGGACGAAAAGGATGATGTAGATCCTGACCCCTGCCGGTTGTCTACGATTTTGGCCGAAGCCAAGGCCCACTGTGTTATGAATCAGGCAAAAAAAAATGAAATTGTCCTCGGATGCGACACAATTGTGATTTTGAACGGAAGGATTTTGGGAAAGCCCCGTTCGGCCCGGCAGGCATCCCAAATGCTGACAGCCCTATCCGGCGCTGAACATACTGTCTGCTCGGCCATAGCTCTGGTGGATTCCGGCGGCAAAACAGTTGCCGGTTTTGAAACCACGAAGGTTTATTTCAATGAAGTCAGCGCGGAAGCGATTCGGGAGTACATTGATACGGGGGAGCCGATGGATAAGGCCGGCGCCTATGGAATACAGGGAAAAGGCGGTTTTTTAGTTGACAGAATCGTGGGAAATATTGATAATGTAACCGGTTTGCCGATGACCCTGCTTGATAGTCTGGCAGGCAAGTGGCAGAAGAATTGAGTCTGAATGAAATATAATTACAAGCAAATCGGTGAAATCCTGAAAAAACGAAGGATGGAACTGGGCAAAGACTTAAGCGGACTGGCCGAAGATACCAAAATAATTGAAAGATATCTGGCGGCAATTGAAGCCGGCGACCCGAAGGAATTTCCGTCAGTTGTCTATTACGAACTCTTCGCCCATTCCTATGCCCGTGAAATGGGTCTTGATGCCGATGAGATCTTTGAGCAGGCCTCCGAACCGGAACCGACTCTAATTCCGAAGCCGATTACCGGTCCTCCCAAAATTGAAGAGACGAAAATTCCTGATAAAAAGCCGGATGCAAAGCCCTCGGGGCGTTCCCCCTTTCGAGCCGTATTCTCACTGGCCGCAATTGTGGTTATTGCGGTCGGCATCATTTTGGTCATAATTTTCAACGGAAAGACTCCTCAAGAAACCGAAAGAGCTGCCAATGAATCGAACCCGCCTATAGATTCTGCGGAATTTGCTTTCGACTCCGTCACTTCTCCTATTGGCATGATTGATTCTACACCCCTCATCTCTTCGGCTCCGAACACAAACATTGGAGGCGGCAAAATGAAACTGGACATTTCCGTGCAGCAGACGTGCTGGTTTCTTATCGTAGCCGACAATGATACGGCCGTCTTTGGAACGCTTTCCCCCGGAACCAATCGGGAAATTACGGCTCAGGATAAATTTATAATTGCGGCCGGCAATCCGGCCGGGGTAGAATTCAAATTAAATGATGCTTTGTTGAAACCTCTCTCGCCCGGCGGTCGGCCCATTCGCGGTCTGGAGATCACTCAGGCCAACAAGGGTAATTATTATTTGATCCCTAAGGACTCAGGAAATGGTGGGCATTAAGAAATTTGCAGCCGGCCTGAAACTGCGCCTTTCTCTCAAAAAATATCAACCCGCCGAAATTCGTATCCCTTATGATATGCAGAATACGAGGAATATTTTGGTCTGCCTGCCACCGGGTCAGAGGGAATTGACCGTGGTAAAACAGGTTTTGCCCGATTTGTCACAGGTCTTCGGTGACGCGGAGATTTATTTGATGGCCAGCCCGGGCAGCTCGGTCCATGGTATCTTTCCGCACAAGGGCTTTCGCATACTGACCCCATCAAAAGATCATTTGACCTGGAGCGGCCTCGCCCGCCGAAAATATCTGGGGGTTCTGCACCAGAACAAGTATGACTTGATTCTTGATTTAAATCTCGATTCCAGCAATTTCGTGAAATCCGTGCTTCTCTCCTTTCCTCGTGCTATCCGCGTGGGTAGCGCCGGAAATCTGGGGGCACCATACTACAATTTTGAAATAAAAAGCCGCTACCTTCGTGACGAAAAAAGCATTTATCGATCCATTATTGAAATGCTCGGCTCGCTGAAGGTGCAAATGCCAACAAAAACCGATAGCAATCTCAATTAGAGTTCCGGAGGAACCGTGTATCTCAAGCGCTTGGAGCTACTTGGATTCAAATCCTTTCCCGATAAAACCATCATCAAATTGACCAAGGGTATCATATCGATTGTCGGTCCAAACGGATGCGGCAAAACCAATATACTTGACTCTATCCGCTGGGTCCTCGGTGAACAAAAGGTCTCCCTCCTGCGCGGCAGCAAAATGGAAGAAATTATTTTCAACGGCACTCGCGATATCAAACCTCTCGGCATGGCCGAAGTAACGCTGGTGATACAAAATGACCGCGGAGTTCTTCCCACCGAATACGGCGAAGTCCAGATCACGCGCCGCCTTTTTCGATCCGGCGATTCCGAATACCTGCTTAACAAAATTCCCTGCCGCCTGAAAGATATCGCCGATCTATTGATGGATACCGGGATCGGGGCGCATGTTTATTCGGTGATCCAGCAGGATATGATTGATGCCATTCTTTCCGATCGGGCCGATGACCGCCGCTTTCTTTTCGAGGAAGCGGCCGGAATTTCGAAATATAAGAGCCGCAAGAAAGCGGCTATACGCAAATTGGAGGCAACCGAGCAGGATTTGCTTCGCCTGAAGGATATTGTCGCCGAAGTTAATACTCAGGTTAATTCCCTCAATCGCCAGATGAAAAAGGCCGAACGCTACCAGAAAATGGCGGAAGAGTTAAAGGCCTGGGAGATATTTTTGAGTAAAGGCGCTTTCACGGAATTGAAACATGAGCGGAAAGACTGCCTTGCTGAAAGAGAATCACTTCTGGACATCAGGCAAAAGCATGATACCGATATCGACAGTTTATCGGCCCGTCAGGAAGAGGAAAGAAATCGCCTGACCGATATCGACAAGCAATTGGCCGAAATCGCCGCGCGTCTTTTTGAACACTCGGAGCAAGCGCACGAACTCGAAAAGGAAATCAGCGTTCTTCAGCAAAAGCGGGAGAATTCGCGGCAACTAAAAGATCGCAATCTCCTGGATATCGAGGCCTTTAAGCGGCGCAAAGAAAACCTCTTCGAGCAAATCGGCGAATCCGAAAGGGCCCTGGTTGCTTTGGAAGAGCAATTGAGCGGCATTACGGAACAGCTTTCGCACAGTGCGACTTATCAAGTTGACGCGGACGAGGAAGTCCTGGTTGCCCGACGCTCCCGCGAGGAATTGAATCAGCAGATGCTGGCTCTGGAAGGCCGGCTTTCCGCCGACAAAAGCAGCGACAGTAATTTAAAAGAGCAGGAAATCGATATTACTGATGCTCTCACCCGACAGGAAGAGTCGCTGGCCGGAATGTCGGTCAAAAGAAGTGAACTTGAAAAGCATTTGAAAGACAGTGAAGACTCCCGCGGTGCCTTTTTATCGCAATTGGAAATGGCGCGGGAAAATCGATCCGCCATGGAGGCAGAAATTACCGCACTATTGGCCCGTTCCGAGGAATTATCGGGCGAGATATTTGAAAGCACGGCATCGTTCGAGGCCGCGGAAGCACGACGCCATCTCCTGCAGGAAATGATGATTCATTATGAAGGCTACAGCCCGGGGGCCGCCGCAACCTTGGCCGAAAGTCAAAAGTGGCCCGGATTGATCGGGACTATCGCCGACAGTCTGACTCCCGTCAGTGGTTTTGAAAATGCCATTGAGTCCGCTCTGGGAGAAATTGCCGGATTTATGATCTGCCGCGACAGAGAAACCGCCGGCGACATAATTAATTACTTGCGAGCCGAGAAAAAAGGCAAGGCCGGCCTGGTAATTCTTGATGAATGCCGTTCCGAAGAAACCGTTAATCGGCCCGAATTTCAGCCGGAATCTGTGCAGGGATGGGCCGATGAATATGTCACCGTCAATGCGGAATTGGCTCCATTGGTCAAGCTGCTTCTTTCGCGAACCGCCGTCGTGAAGGCTGAGGCTGCGCCTGAAGTCGTCAGGCATCTGCCGCTCTACTTTTCTGCCGTGACACTCGAAGGACAGCTTTTCCACAGCCAGGCAATAATTTCCGGAGGATCAACCGAGGGTTTCTCGCTTTTCGGACGCAAAGAAAAAATCGCCGAGCAGGAAAAGATAATCTCGGAACTGAATCGGCAAATTGAGAAGGCGAAAGTCGATAGAACGGAAGTGACCACTCGTTTGGCGTCGATCCAGGGCGCCCTGCGGGATGCCATTGCCGAAATTGAAAAATTCGAAGTTCAACTTGAGAACATAGACAAGGAACTTACCTCAAAGCACTACGAAATTCAGACCGTTGTATCCGAAATTCACAGGATAGAAAAGGAAAAAGGGACCTATCAGGATAAACTGGATCTTTTGCGAAATCGCCAGTACAATCTGACTCTAAATTATGATTCGTTGACCCAGGAAAAAGAGGAATTACTGAAGCGGCTGGAGAATCAGAATCAATTAATTCAAGAAAAGGAGCGCAAATCTGAGGAATTGCAGTCGCGGATTTCAGAGCTTCAGATCGGGCAAATCGAACTGAAAAGCCAGAAACAGCAGGCCGAAAGCCAAATCCGCCATACGCGGGAACTGATTTCAGAAATAGATATCAACGCCGAGCGCAAAACCCGGGAGATCGCCGTATCCGAACTCGAAATCGCGGAAGCCGTCGATAAAATCAAGGCTCTCGAAGTCGATTTGAAAGGTATGTTTGAAGCCCGCACTGTTATTGATGAAAAGCAATTGGCCATGCGCCAGATTCACTCCGAAATTTCTGGGCATCTGGACGGTCGGGAAAAAGAAATCAAATCAATCAGAACCGCCCGCGAAGAGGTCCTGAATAAACTTCATACGACTGAACTGCGGCTGACCGAGATTGAAGCCGAAACGAAGAACCTGCTGGAAAAAATCCGGGACGAATATGATCTTGACCTGGAACAGGCGGCCGCTCCGATTCCCGACGATTCCATAACCGAGGACCGGCGTCAAGAGAGGGTGCATGAACTGAAAGAGGCGATGAAGAATTTCGGCGGCGTGAACCTGTTGGCGATAGAGGAATATCATTCCGCCAAGGAACGTCAAGAATTTCTGGGTGCGCAGCTGAATGATTTGCTCAACGCCAAGTCCACACTGCAATCGACCATCACAAAAATAAATGTTACGGCCAAGAATCTTTTCATCGAGACTTTTGGCAAGGTTCGCGAGAATTTTCAAAAGGTCTTTCAGGAATTATTCTCCGGCGGCGAATCGGATATCCGTCTGGTCGACCCCGAAGATCCTCTGGAATCGCCGATTGAAATCATTGTCCGGCCCCGCGGCAAGAAACTCCTTTCTATCGCCCAAATGTCCGGCGGTGAAAGGGCCATGACCGCGATATCGCTCCTTTTCGCCATCTATCTGGTCAAGCCGTCGCCGTTCTGCATTTTTGACGAAATTGACGCACCTCTCGATGACGCCAATATTCACCGCTTCTTGAAAATGATCCGGACATTTTCCGACACCACGCAATTTATTATTATTACTCACAATAAAATTACAATGGAAGCGGCCGATGTGCTTTACGGTGTCACCATGGAGACGCCGGGAATTTCCAAAGTCGTCTCGGTCCGCTTTAACCGCGATGCCGATGAACCGCTGGTTAACACCGCCCTCATCGACAGTGAACCCGCCCGCGAAATTGAACTTCCGGCCGCCATCAGGGAACGGCTGACTTCGCACGTCAAGATCGATTCCGGCGGCGATGATGAATTTGACTCCTGACACACTCGGCCGCCATGTTCTCAAAATTAAAAAAACTGAAAGATTCCCTGTCTAAAACTCGGGATTCCCTTTTGGGGAAAATCGGACAGATTGTGACGGGGCGGAAAATCGATGATGACCTCATCGATGAAATTGAGGAAGTCCTGATTAAATCTGATATCGGCATAGCCGCTACCGATAGAATAATTCAGAAATTACGCATCAAAGCGACGGAACAAAATATCGGCGACAGCCATGAAATTTATGACCTTCTGAAAGGTGAGATTACCGATATACTTACACGGCAGAAAGTGAACGCCGATTCGCATCATGGCGCCGGACCGATTGTCTGGTTGATAACCGGCGTCAATGGTACAGGCAAGACAACTACTGTCGGAAAACTGGCCCATTATTTCAAAAGCAATAATAAGAGTGTCATGATTGCTGCCTGCGATACATTCCGCGCCGCGGCCGTGGAACAACTGACGATCTGGGCGGAGCGTTCCGGCGTGGCGTTTATGAAAGCCCAAGCGGGGGCGGATCCGGCATCGGTTGCATTCGACGCCGCCGTGTCGGCCAAATCCAAAAATATGGACTACCTTCTTATCGACACCGCCGGCCGATTGCACACCAAGGCCAATTTGATGGAAGAATTGAAAAAGATCAGACGAGTAACGGAGAAGGTCATTCCTCCGGAGCAAATAAAATCGAAATTGATCATCGATGGCACCACCGGCCAAAATGCTCTGTCCCAGGTAAAAATATTCGCCGAGGCCGTCGGCTGTGACGGCTTGATTATCACCAAACTGGACGGAACGGCTCGTGGCGGCATAATGGTGGCCATTGCCGAAGAGTTATCGGTACCGGTTGATTTTATCGGAATCGGGGAAAAAATGGAGGACCTCCAGCCTTTTGAGGCCGGAAGTTACGTGGAGGCTCTATTTGAAAGTTGATTCTTTGAAAATCAGCTCACACCAGCGCGAAGAATTTATAGATATCACCTCTGCAATAAAGAAATATGCAAAGGATTCCGGCATCGAGAATGGCCTCATATCTATTTTTGTCCCCCATACGACGGCGGCCGACACTATCAACGAAAATGCCGATCCCGATGTCACGCATGATATCATTCAGAAATTGAATAGGGAATTTCCAAAGATCGATTCATACCGGCACAACGAGGGAAATTCCGATGCCCACTTGAAATCGTCTCTTATTGGTCCGTCGCTTCAAGTAATTATTGACCGGGGAGAATTGCTTCTGGGAACCTGGCAGGGCATCTATTTCTGTGAATTTGACGGCCCCCGCACCCGATACGTTCATCTAAAAGTCATTCCCGGCTGATGTTTCGGATAAATATTATAGCCATCGGCAGAAATAAAGATGCCTGGATTGAACTCGGCATCGACCACTACCTTAAGTTACTAAGGAAGTCGGCGCAAGTAAATCTGGCGGTGATTCCGGATGTTAAGAGCGCCGGGAATCTATCTCCGCAGGAACTGCGCAAGGCCGAGGCAAATTCGTTTCGCAAACATTTAAAGTCCGATTTTATCATCGCCCTATCCGATCGCGGGCGCCTTATGACTTCCGAGGAATTCGCCGATTTTCTGCAGGTGCTTATGACCCGGAGCCCCGGATGCGATTTTTTAATCGGCGGCATTTATGGTCTGGATGAATCAATTCTAAAAACATCCCGGGAAATAATCTCCCTCTCCCCTATGACCATGTCCCACCGGCTCATCCGCCCCGTTTTATTGGAACAGATATATCGCGCCTTTTCCATCATCTCGGGCGGAAATTACCATAAATAAAAACGAGCCGGCCCGGGATAAGACCGACTCGATATGATGAAGGAAAGAGGCGTTTCTATTTATTTCAAAAGCATCATCTTCTTAGTGGCAGAGAAGGTTCCTGCATTGACTTTGTACAGATAAATGCCGGATGTCGCCTGTTGCCCGGAATCACTCCGACCATCCCAAGTAACGGTCACCCGCCCGGCATCGGCGTCACCGCTCATACGGCGCACTACCTGACCGCTGACATTATAGATGGTCAAATGCCACTGACAGGCCGTCGGAAGGCTCAGATCGATCGAGGTAATGGGGTTGAATGGATTCGGATAATTCTGGGAAAGGGCAAATTCGCTGGGCAGTTGGGCCGACCCGAACCGGGAGGCAAGCGTTTCCCCGTAGTATCCCGCGAAAGAAGCCTCCGCTAACTCGATTTTACCTGTTCCTCCAAAATTAATCGTGAACAGCTCGCCGGCATTTTTAGCGATCTTGTGTCCCAAATCAAAACTGTACAGAAGGATCCTGATTTCATTTCCGGAAATGACACACTTATAATCCATTCCCTCACAGCTCCCGGCCAGAACCGGCTCGCTGGGGATAATGCCCTCGAAACGGAAACGCAGGAAACCGCCGCCGATGGGTAGTTCATTTTTCACGGAAACCGCCATGGAATGACCATCAATGCGGCTCAATAATTCGACCGCGGCTTCATTTGGCGTCAACTTCTCCACTTTTACGGCATCACCCGTAATTACCCGAACGAGATATACTAGATCAGCGACCGTTAAGGTCAATCCGTCAGCGTTGACATCCGAGGCCGCAATCTGACCGTCCACATTGACCGTAAAGGCCTTCAAACCAAATAAGAAGTAGTTGGTGTAGACAACGGCGTCACCAATCTCATAGGCGATACCATTAAGATTCACATCGCCGCGAGCATCGATTGAATCCGGATGCTTGACACAAATACCGCCAAAGTGGAAATCTATACATCGAACAGGGATGTTCTTATCGCCCGTAACGCAGGTGTCCGGAGCGCCAAGACCGGTGATCCGGCCCGTTTCGGGGTATTTTATGTCGTTATATTCGTCCCAAAGCGTGTCGCCAAAGGGTCCATATATTCTGGCATCAACATATAAGCCCGAACCACTGGGATCCGAGAAGGCGTTATCACCGCAATCGTTCCAATAAAATCCAATCGGAAGGAATTGTCCGCCCAGATTCTGATCGTTGGCCACTTTCATCATCAAAACGGCCAAAATGCCGTCCGGCAGTAATTGCTCCTGCGGCGGATGAGCCGAACCGTTATTGATATCGGCAATGCCTACCACCCGCACCAAACCCGTGGGACAACCTGAGCCGCACCCGGATTCCGTGCCCAAGCGGTAAGTGAAATACTCCCAGCCGCTGATATCAGTGCCGCGCGAGGCATTCAAAATTGACAAGACCGAGGCATCATAGCTAATAAGAAGATCAAAGCCGCCAATCTGGTCCCGCGTTTTGATTTTCAATCTTACCGGCACTGTTGAGCCCACGACCACACAGGAATCGGTTTGAATCGCCAGATCGACGCAGACATTGCAATCCGGCGCCTGATTGACTGTTATCGCCAGATTCTTGGAAACTGTTTGACAGCCGTCAGTAGCTTCAAAGCAGAATGTATATGTGGTATCCGTCCTTGTCGGCGTGAAGCAGATCTGCCCGCTGTCGGAGCGAATCGCATTATATGCGCCCGGACCACAGGTCTTTGTAATTGACAGCGAATTATGCTCGGCGTCTATGGCAAAAATCCCATCCAGACAGATTTCCTTCAAATCATCGTCACAAGCCAAGACTGTTGTGTCGGCGTGGACGGTCAAAACGGGAGCATTATTGCCGTGGACCGTCAAATTTGTGATACAGGTATCGGATCCGCACAGGGTCGATGCAATTATCTTCACCGGATAGGTTCCCGCTCCGGTTATCGGCACACATACCATTCCCCCGCTGTAATGACCGCTGGGAGTGACCACTACCGCGGCATTGGCGCCCACCAGTGTCACCGGGAAGCAGATTTCGGATATTTGCGTCAGACAGATTGTCGTATCAATACTTCCGGGACAGGTCAACTGCGGAACTTGCTCCATTGTTACGATTGCCTTCAAGTGGCAGGTATCGGCCCCGCAGGTGGTGGACGCTATAACCGTTAAATTATATGTTCCGGCGGTGTCGGCCAGGAAAGATACCATATGAGTCGAGAAACTGTAGCGCCCTTTCGGTAATACTGTTACCGTAGCATTCGCTGGAGTTATCGGCAGTATAATCCTAACGGAATCCGCCCGGCACAGAGAAGCGGTTGTCGGCAGGCTTGGGCAGGTAATTTCCGGCGCCTGATCTATGAAAACATTGAACTGGATATTGCAGGTATCGGCCCCGCATTCGGCCCCGGCTATCACTCGAATATTATAATGACCGGACGTATCCGCGCGGAAACATAAAGTCCCGTTGCTGTACGCCCCGTAAGAAAGAGCAATCAAGGCATTGATCGGAGTTATTGTCAGTGGCTGACAGATAGTGTCGGGCTGACATAGATTTATATTAATCGGTCCTGAAGGACAGACAATATCCGCCCGCTGTCCCACATTAACGGTGATATTTACCGTATCGACCGCGGCAAGACCGCATTTATCAGTGGCCGTTATGACAGCGCCATACGACCCCGATCCCGTCGGCGTGAAACAGACTTGTCCGCTCTGAGCGTTATAGGTTCCCAGGCTGGTTATAACCGAAGTTATATTGCCGTCAATATCCGAGACCGCCACATTGAAACAAATCTGGCTGAGGGAGCACTGCATAACCGTAAAGTCGTCCGGTCCGATCACCACGGGGCGGCTGTTGAGAATTATTTTTCGCTTGGTGGTATCGGTTGCGGAGGCCCCGCATGAATCATAGGCGATGATGATAATGCTGTAATCACCGGCCGCCGAAGGGGTGAAACAAACCTGGCCGTTGCTGTATGTACCGCCATTACTGACTTCAACCCGCGAAACATTATTATCCGCGTCAGTGATCGTGACGGGAAAACAGACCGGCTCCAGACTACATAAAGTTATGGTGCTATCGGCGGCCGAGACCACGGCCGGTGCGGTATTAAGCAGGATTTTGACCGTTGTAGTATCACTGGCCGTCAAACCGCAAGTATCCACCGCCGTCGTTATGATTGAATACGTTCCTGCCGATGATGGCGTGAAACAAATCATCTTTTTCTGAGAATCATAATGCCCGAGCGGAGAAACAGTAATTGAAGTGATATTATTGTTGCTGTCGCTTATTTCTGCCGGGAAACAAACCTCACTTAATGTGCACTGCAACAAATCAAGATCCGAAGAAGTCTTGACAATGGGAGGCTTGTTAAGGATGACATTTATTTTGGCCGAAGCCAGGCCGAAACCACCGCAGGAATCAATGGCCCGCAATTGAACCGTGCTAATTCCTTCCGCTGCAGGAGTGAAACAAAGACGGCCCGTGGCCTGGTCAAAGCGGGCGCCGCGCGACGGCAGGATGGAACTTATATTATTATCAACATCACTTATCGCCGCCGGAATACAAATTTCACCCAACTGGCACATAAATATCGTAGTATCGGGGCCCAGCAAAACCAGGGGTCTGGTGTTCATGGTGACATTCACGCTGAAGAGGCAACTATCCGCACCACAATCGGTCCCAACTACAATCTTAATGTCCTTCTTGACGGAGCAATTAGTATAGAAGCAGACCGAACCCGCCGCCCTATCATACCACGCCGAAGGCGGTGAAACTGTTACCGTGGCAGAGGTCGGAATTCCGCCAATCGGGAAGCAAAGAGTGTCCGGACTACAAATGAACATCGAGGTATCTCGCGGACACTCCAGAGTAAGGGGCTGAGGCGTCGTTACGCTGACGATTGTGGTATCGATATCACTTGCCCCGCAGGCGTCGGTCGCGGTCGTTATGATTGAATAATTGCCGGCTTCCGAAGGGGTAAAGCAGACCTGTCCGTCGCTATAAGATCCCAGATTGGAGACAACTGAAGTAATATTATTATCAGGATCATTGACTTCCACTGAAATACACACGGTCCCGAGTGAACAGCCGTTTACAGTCGTATCGGGTGCAGAAATCACCTGTGGCGCTTTATTGCTGGTGACACTGAGGCAAATCTGTGCTGTATCGGCGGCGCATTTATCCCGGGCCTCAACAGTAAAGCAGTAATTTCCGGTCGTATCTCCCGCAAAGGTAATAATACCCTCAGCATTTATCGAACCGTATCCGGTAAGAAGTCGGAATGTAATAAGATCGCCCTCGTAATCACTGACTTTTACTGGGTACTCCAGCGAATCGCCGGGACGGCAAATAAAATATGAGCTATCCCTTGCCGCAATGACCGGCTTTTCATTGAATAATACGCGAACTTTGAATTGGCAGGAGTCCTCGGCACATCCGGTCATCCCTTTGACTGTAAATTCATATGATCCGGCCGTATCCGGAACAAAGCAAACATTGCCGTCTCTATATTCTCCGATTGGCGATACAAAAATTTCTGTACCGGCGGGTGAAACCGATACCGGCCGACAAATCTCGCTCGGGGCGCAGAGATTGATAGTCGTATCAACAGGGCAGTTCATCACCAGCGGCTCGGCCACGCTTATATTGTAAGTAATCTGACAGGAATCGACACCGCATTGATTATAGGAACGGATTTTCACGATATGCGTTCCGGAGCCTTCCGGGGTGAAACACAATTTGCCGTCGAGCCAACTGCCGCCATCGGTTACGACGCTATCGGCATTGGCAATCGCAATATCGGTACAGACCTGTCCCACCTGGCAGAGGGCCAGATTGATCGGCGACTCCGGACAGGTTATCTCCGGCTTGGGCAGCTGGACGGCATTCAAATTTACCGTACAGGTATCGGCGCCGCATTGATTGAATGCCATGACATTGATCGCAATCGCTCCGGCCTGATTTATATCAAAGCACAATTTGCCGTTCGCCCAGGTCCCCCCGACAACGTGCACCGAATCATAATTGGCAATGGGTAAATCGATACAGCTGTTCATCGGTGCGCAGAAGGGTATATCTATTACGGCCGTAGGACAAGTAATCGCGGGTCGTGGCGGAATCGTAACCGTGACCTTGACGTCGCACGTCGAACTCTTGCATCGGCCGTCGGCCGTGACATGTAATATATAATCGCCGCTTTTATCGGCGTTGAAACAGAGTTTTCCGTTCGACCAGGTGCCGCCGTCAACCCTGACATTGGTATAATTGCTTATAGGCAAATCGACACAGATATTGCCCGGATCGCAGATAGTCACCGGAATCGGCGAAGTCGGGCAGGAAATTATCGGACCATAATCAATATTGATCTTAAAAATAACATTCTTTGTGACAACCCCGCACGTACCATATGCAGTCACTCCTATCACAAAGCGTCCGGGAGATTGGGCGGTAACGCAGAGTTTACCTCCGATATACGTAGCGCCGCCACTTACCGTCACGCTATCCGCACCGGAGACTGCTAAATCGGTGCAGACCGTTTCACCGGCACATGCCGTGGCTTTCACACTGTCGACTGAAACGATGACCGGTTTGTCCTGGATCTTCATATGGGCGTTGACAATGCACGTATCCCGGCCGCATTCATTAGCGGCAATCAGCATAAAGGCCGTGTCTTTTTCAAGAGCCGTTTTCGGTGCCGCAAAACAAATTTGCCCGTTATGCCAGATCGCATCCGGAACGAACACCGAATCGGCCCCTTCCACAGGAACATTCAGGCAAAGCGAATCGATTCCGACACACCCTTCGACATTCAAAAGTGTATCCGGGCAGGAGATTACCGGCACCGGACCCTTCTCCACGGTAATGAAAGTAGTATCGACAGAGGCGGCATAGCAGGAATCAACGGCTGTGATGATCACGCTATATGTTCCCGGTCCGTGCGGGCTAAAGCAGATTTGATGCTTCTCGGAATCATATGAGCCGAAATTTGCCCCGATACTCATTAAATTGGCGTCAATATCCGCAACCGTTATATCAAAGCAAACGGCGCTCGTATCGCACCTTATAATCGAGAAATCATCGGCGCTCGAAAGCACCGGCGCGGAATTTATTACAACATTAATATGGGCGGTATCGGCGCCCACCGCTCCGCAGGAATCGATTGCCGCTATGGTAAAAGCAAACTGGCCGGTGCCACCCGGGACAAAGCAAAGGAAGCCGTCGGAGTAAACGGCCCCGCCGCTGACATTGACGGTTTGAATATTAGTATCGGTATCACTGATTTGTACCGGGACACATATCGTCTCGGGCTCGCATAGAAATACCGAGGTATCGGCCGCTTTAACCTGCGGCGGCATATTTTGATGAACCCTCACTACCGTCGTGTCCCGCCCCACAAGGCCGCACTTGTCGATGGCAGTGGTAATTATGCTATACGTTCCTCCCCCGGGCGGTGTAAAACAGATCACACCGCGACCGGCGTCATATCGGCCGAGGGGACTGACCTGAATGCTGGTTATGTCATTTTCCACATCCGAAATACTCACCGGGAAGCAGATTTCGGAAAGGCCGCACTGTTTGACATCCATGTCCGGGGCCGATTTGACCACCGGCGGTTTATTGAATTTTACCGTAATCTTGGCACTGGCCACGCCATGCGCCCCGCAGGCATCCACGGCCCACAACTGAACCGTGTTTGTTCCTTCTATAGTGGGAGTGACGCACACACGTCCGGTGGCGGAATCATAACGGGCGCCTTTTGAGGTCATTATATTTGTGATATTGCCATCGACATCGCTCACTGCCGCCGGCAGGCATATTTCTGTCGGAACACAGAGATTTACCGTCGTATCCGGGCCGAGCAGCACCAATGGGCGGGTATTCATGGTTACGTTGACGGCAAAACCGCAGCTGTCTTTTCCGCACTCCGTGGCGACAACCGCCTTGATATTCTTCACAACGGAGCAGTTCGTATAGAAGCAAATCGTTCCGGCGGCTTTGTCATACCAAGCGGACGCCGGAGACACCGAGACCGCCGCTCCCTCGGGAACTCCGCCCAAGGGCAGGCAAATTGTATCGGGGGCACATAGAAATATCGAAGTATCTTCAGGGCATTGCAGTGAAACCGTCTCGGAACGATTGTAAGTAATTATCAAACTATCAAGCCCGACGGCACCGCAGGAATCAGTCGCCGTAACCACTAACGTATACTTGCCGGCATCTGGAGGCGTAAAGCAAATTTGCCCGTCCGAATAATCTCCCAGATTGGTTGAAACCGATGAAATGTTGCGGTCGGAATCGGAAATCATTACCGGAAGACATATCGGCGCCGGCGTACAACCCAGCACGGTTGTATCCGAACCCAGTTTAACGATCGGGGCCGAATTAATGCGAACGGATATATTTGTAAGGCAGCTGTCCACCCCGCAGTTGCTGGAGACAACCACGCCAATCTGCTTGTCCTCATTTTTGTCCGCATAAAAACAGAGAGAATGCTTGATCTGATCATACCAGACAGCACCGGGAAATATCGTAACCCCTTCCAAATTTTCCGGCAATCCTTCGATTGGAAGACAAATGGTATCGGGAGCGCAGAGGAAAATCGATGTGTCCTGCGGGCAAGTCACCTGCGGTCCCGGCGTAATAATAACCGTAATGGTTACCGTGTCGGTCGAAAGCGGCGGCGTCGCCAGCGCTTTTCCCCCCTCACCTCGGGCACAACGGTCGGTTACGCCATAGATGAAAGTATAAGTGGCGGAGTCGACATTATCAGGCAGGAAGCAGGTTCTACCAGAGATGCTATCAACCATTTCAAATATCCCCGGGCCGTCTAATTGGAAAATCTCAATAGAATCACCCGGGTCCGGGTCGCCGCCAGAAACAGAAAAGCAGACGGTATCTACTGCACACAATAATATCTTCTTTTCAAATCCGGTAACAAAGGGAGGGGTATTCAGTTTTACATTAAGGCAAATTTTGGCGGTATCGGCCGCGCAGGAATCCGAAACCCAGACCCGGAAACAATATTGGCCGGACGTATCGGCCCGGAATGACAACACTCCGCTTTGGGGATTAATCGTCCCGTCTCCGGATAGGAGTATATACGTCAAGGGGTCATTTTCAGGATCCGATGCTCTTATTTGATAGTCGAATATTTCGCCCACCCAACAACTATAAAATGAGCTGTCGCCGGTGGTGATGACGGGGGCACCGTTGACAAATATGTTATAGGTTTTCGTAGCCGTGGCCGTGTAGCCATCCTGGGTCTCAACTTTATAAGTTACTTGAAAACTCTCGGAGCGGTTTGTCCGGTAACTGAAATAACCATATACTGTATCAGGAGAAGGTGTCGATGAAAAATCGCCCGGGCCGGATATTTTGGTCAGAGTCAAAAGCTTTCCTGAAACCAAGGCCGTGGAAACGGCCTTAATCGTGTCATAAATCGTCGAACCAGTGCAAACAAAAAAACTATCATTTGTATCGAGGGAATCGAACTGAGGGGGCCAAAGACTGGTAGGTTCAATACCACTTTCGGCACCGGTAAGGTTTGACTCAGAACCGGCTGGAAACACCGATCCCGCGCCAAACACTGAAGAAGCGGCAAATAATATAAATAAAAACGAAACCGCACCCGTCACAAGCAGTTTCAATCTAACCATCTTTCCTCCAAAATATCACCATTGAACCTGAGGCACCTACTACCGGCGGCGAAGTATGTAGAAAGAACCTATCCCCTTGGGCAAGTAAAAAAAAAGTAAAATTATCCCAACCTATCGGTTCCAATAGGTCATTTTGCCAAGCGGTTTTTTGAACAAGAAGTAAGGTGCTCAAAAACCAATAGTAATATATTGTTAACGCCAATACTGTCAAGTCATTTTTGCCCTGTACATGCGCCCAGTAATTATTCAAATCAGACCTCTATTACTTCCCGAAATTCAGACCAAAGATATTGTCCCTTTTTCACTAAAGCCATTTAGCCAGCCCCTCTCGACGCAATTTCCTTGCCCCGCTGGCCCAAAGTTTTGAAATTTACTTCTCAGAAGGTTTTAGCGCTGAGGCAAGAAACAAACGGCCTTATGTGTAGCCCAAGACATTTTCAGGCAGTAAGTTAATCTATTTTGGCGAGAATACGGAGGTCGTGCCCCGGCAGATTGCGCGCATGGGCGGCCGGTATGTCCATCCATGGCGGAATGATTTGGAGATTTTTTTCAATTTATATGCAGCCGATTGCAGGCATTTTTGTCATCTATTTTCCGGCTTTTTCAAATATCGGCCTTAAAGGGAATTATATAGTCATAGGTTTTAATAAGAGTCGATTCCACGCTGTTATCCTGAAGGGTATCGACCTTGAACCGACCCGGAATATCAAAAAATATCAGGTGATATAATTCGGTCGTTTGCGAGGGCAATCGCCAGCCGGCCCTAAAGCGAGTACTGTACGTCGCGGCCTTGATCGGTGCGACCCCGGAGTCACCCTTCTCGACAAATATGATATCCGGGATATTGGTTAAAAGGGTAAGCGAATCGGCCAGGGAAAACTTGGGAATGAAGTCATCATTGATATAGTATCCTCCGCTATCACCCGGAACCGGCGGGATTCCCGGAGGTGTTGCCGGCCAGGAAACATTACCGGCCGTTCCAAAAACCCTTCCTCCCTGACTGGCCACCGGATTATATTTGCCGCCGATAAATCCCCAAAAACGCCAGCCATGATAGTCATAGGAATCATCATACAACTTCAAGAAATAAGCATATCGAATCAGTGTGTCCACTAATATATAGGCCGGAACAGTGTCCGCCCCGTCAATTCGATTCAAATGGCCATAATAGACATCCCAAACGGTCCCTAAAGCATTATAAATGGATTCATAGGGATAAACGTCGGTCACGTGTGAGCCGATATTGATCCTTATACGCCTGTGAGAGGAATCAATGGAATAGAAATACAAATGCAGTGAATCATAATAAGCATAGAAGGGTCGATCGGAAAATATATCTTGTCGATAAAGTTCGCGGCCATCGTCGGAATCGACAATGAATCGCTGCATTTCTTCCGCATAGGTGCTCTCAACGGTAAATGTCCTCTTTTTACAACCCCAGAATATGATCATAATAACCAGAATTACCGACGGCCATATAAGCAATTTTCTACTCATCTTCATTTTCGACTCCGCTTCTTCTTCAGCCCCTCTTTCAGATTTGTCAGTTCGTCACGAATCGCCGCGGCCGTTTCAAACTCCAGATTGTCGGCCGCCTTTTTCATCGCCTTCAGAAGAAACGCGATTTTCCCCTCGGCGGTCATTTCGGCGAAGTAGTCGGGTTTTTCGACAGCTTCCGGCTCGGCCGTCTTGGAATCGGCAAACCTGGTTGCCTGAAGAATCTCTTCTCGTGTCTTAAATATGGTTTCAGGATTAATATTATTGACTCGATTGTACTCCAGTTGTTTTTGCCGGCGCCGCTCCGTCTCATCAATCGCCTTGCGCATGGAATCGGTGATTTTATCGGCATAAAAGATGACTTCGCCATTCTTATTTCTGGCGGCACGACCCGCGGTTTGAATCAGGGATCGCTCCGAACGCAAAAAACCCTCTTTATCGGCGTCGAGAATCGCGACCAATGAGACTTCCGGAAGATCCAAACCTTCCCGCAATAAATTTATTCCGACCAGAACATCAAATTGCGCCAAACGCAAATCCCGGATGATTTCGGTCCGATCAATGGCATCGATTTCGCTGTGCAGGTAGCGAACCCTGATGCCCAATTTGGCCAAATAGTCGGTCAAATCCTCCGCCATGCGCTTGGTGAGAGTGGTGACCAAAACTCTTTCGCCCGCTCCCGCCCGGCGCCGCACCTCCTCCATTAAATCATCCACCTGATGTGCCAGGGGCCTGATAGTAATTTTGGGATCACACAAACCTGTCGGCCGTATGACTTGCTCCACGATTACCCCGCCCGACCTCTCCAGTTCATATTCGGCCGGAGTCGCGGAAACAAAAATTACTTTATTTATCAAGGACTCAAATTCGTCAAAGAAAAGCGGCCGGTTATCCAGCGCCGAGGGCAATCTGAATCCATGCTCCACCAGGACCTCTTTTCGGGACCTGTCACCAGCATACATCCCGCGTAATTGAGGAACCGTCTGGTGGGATTCATCAATAATAAGCAGAAAGTCTTTCGGAAAGAAATCGAGGAGTGTCGATGGTCTCTCTCCCTGTTGTCTACCTGTCAAATGACGGGAATAGTTCTCGATCCCGCTGCAATAGCCGATTTCCTTCATCATCTCCAGATCGTATCTGGTGCGTGATTCCAGCCGCTGGGCCTCCAAAAGTTTTCCCGCATTTCGCAATTGCACCAATCTTTCATCCAGTTCTTCCGTGATGGCCGCCACCGCTTTTTCCATCTTGGGCTCGGTCGTGACAAAATGTTTGGCGGGATAAATCGCCACTTTGGAGCGTTCCCCGATTATCTCCCCGGTCAAAGGATTGATCTCGCTAATCCTGTCAATATCATCCCCGAATAATTCAATTCTAAGCGCAGTTTCCTGATAGGCCGGGATCAGTTCAATCGTATCGCCTCGGACCCGAAAATTGCCCCGGGAAAAATCGATATCGTTGCGGTTATAATGAATATCAATCAGAGTGCGTATAATTTCGTCTCTATCATAATGCTGACCGGCTTCCAAAAATAGCAGCAGATCCCGGTAATCTTGCGGCGAACCCAATCCATAAATGCAGGAAACCGACGCCACAATTATAACATCCTCGCGCTCCAGCAGAGAGGCGGTCGCTCTCAGGCGGAGACGGTCGATGTCATCATTCATCGAAGTATCTTTTTCAATATAGGTGTCAGTGGTCGGCAGATATGCTTCCGGCTGGTAATAGTCGTAATAACTTATGAAGAATTCGACCGCATTGTGGGGGAAAAAGGCCTTAAGTTCCCCGTAAAGTTGAGCCGCCAGGGTCTTATTGTGAGAAATGACCAGTGTCGGCCGTTTAAATCTCTCGATCACATTGGCGACCGTAAAAGTCTTGCCGGAACCGGTCACGCCCAGAAGGGTCTGAAATTTCTGACCCCGTTCCAGACCATCGACCAATTCCGCTATGGCCTGTGGCTGATCCCCTCTTGGAGAGTAGCTTGAAATCAGCCGATAGCCGCCGCTTGCCGGTATCTCTTCACTTTTTTGAAGGCGATGTAATCTGCCGTTATTCATAGGTTCCTAATATACTCATCAAATTATAAACGAAGAAGCCCCTTTTCTATCACATAATAATAAAAATCGCATGAATACAATTAACTTAAGCAAGTTGTGGAACCGTCGGTATAATAGAACGTTTAATATATATGAATCTTCTGATAACTTTATAAATGGTAAAAGGTTAAATTTTTTCTTGACAGTCGGGCGAAAAGCCTTAAGTTAAGCCTTTTGAAACTACTCAGAATGCGGAAATATAGAGGAGGAGTCAGGTAATGTATGCTGTTTTTGAATCCGGTGGCCTGCAATTCAATGCGGAAGTCGGTACGATTCTGAAAATTCCTTTTTTGGCAATTAAGCCGGGCGAAACAATTGCCCTGGAAAAAGTTCTTCTGGTAAAGAGCGGCGAAAATTCAATCGTCGGGAATCCCTATCTGGCATCGGCCCGGGTTGAAGCCGAAGTGTTGGGCGAAGGATTGGCGGAAAAGGTGGACGTTTATAAGTTTAAGCGCCGCACCAAGAACCGTCGCCACAACGGGCATCGCCAGAAATATACAGAAATCAAAATAAATAAGATAATTACTCCTGAAAATTGAACGATCGCGGTTACAATTCGGGAATTTTAAGACCGGGAAGGTTTCTTTTCCGGTCTTTAATATTGCTTGCAATCCTTTTCGTCGGATATATTCCATCGCCTCGGGCGCAATCTTTTAATGTCGTTGACGTGGGTGTCGAGGGGAATAAGGAAGCCTCAACCAATTTGATTCTGTCGGTCGCCAATATCAAAAAGGGCGATCAATTGACTTCGGCTACTACTCAGGACGCCATCAGGAGACTTTATGGGTTGGGATTCTTTAAAGATGTCTCCATTGAGGCGGAAGAAGTCACCGGGGGTATCAGAGTCCTGATAAAAGTCGTGGAGTTGCCCAAATTGACCGGGATCGAATTCAAAGGCAATACCAAATTCAAGAGCAAGGATCTCTTGGAAAAGATAAAAATTGGGGCCGGCTCCTACGCGCTTCCCAGCCTAATTTTTGAAAAAAAGATTGAAATCGAAAAACTGTACGCCGAGAAAGGATACTTCCTGGCCCGAGTCACTCCGGAGTTGACCTATTCCGCTGATTCATCGGAAGTCCTTCTGACCTACAAAATCGACGAAGAATCGAAAATAAAGGTTGAGAATGTGGTCGTGACGGGGAATTCCCGGGTGAAAGCATCGGATATCGTCGGAAATATGCGCAACCGGAAGAGGGGCTTCTTGAAATCATCCGATTTCGACAAAGAAAAATATCCCGAAGATAAAGAGAAGATCGTCGAATATATGCATAAGAAGGGCTTTATCGATTCCTATCTGAAATCTGACTCCTTTCAAATCGATACCAGCCGCAACCGCATGACCATATATCTCGACATCTATGAAGGGCCCCGTTATTATTTCGGCAAAACCGACTTCAAAGGCAATGAGATNTTCAAATCCGGCGATATCGCTCATGTTCTAAAATACAGGGAAGGTCAGGTCTTTGATCAGGACAAATTTGACAAGTCAACCTATGAAATCTACTTTCTGTATCAGGAAAAAGGATATCTTCACACGAGGATAATTGATGACCGCAAGACTCGTGACACGCTCATCGATATTACTTTTGATATTGTCGAGGGTCTTCCTTCCAAGGTGAATCTGGTCAATATCGTCGGTAACACCAAGACCAAAGAAAAAGTAATCCGCCGTGAAATGTCCCTGATGCCCGGACAGGTATTTCATCGCTCCCTGATGATTCGGTCGATCCGCGACATCATGCAATTGAATTATTTTGCCAATGTCACCCCGGACATAACAGATCTGCCGTCGGGCGATGTCGACGTGCAGGTGAAAGTCGAGGAGAAGGCGACAGGACAGGTGTCGGCGGGCGCGGGTTATTCCGGCCAGGATAAATTTGTCGGCACTTTCGGCTTGGGTATCCCCAATTTCCGCGGCATGGGACAAAATCTCTCATTCAGTATCGATGCCGGTAGCCGTCTCAATTCCTACAGCATCTCATTTACCGAACCCTGGCTTTTCTCGAACCCGACCAGTCTTGGAACCGAACTCTATTTCACCAACCGCCGCTGGTATGATGACTACACCGAGGGCCGTCGTGGCGGCTCCATTCGCATCGGACGCCGCCTTCGCTGGCCGGATAACTATTTTAAACTCTATGCCAGTTACCGGTTGGAGGGGGATCGCTTCTACGATTTCAGCACCGCCTACACCCAGGCTTATTCCGAACGGCATTATAATTATATAAAAATTGACGAAGGTGAGAATGTCGTTAAGGATTCCCTCGAAGTTATTTATGGAAAGATTCTGCCCGGTTCGCTTCTCGATTATAAAGAGCGTTGGTTCAATTCCTCCACGCTCGGATTTACAGTTGAGCGGGACAGCCGGAATCTTCCGGAATTTGCGACGTCGGGTTCCGTCTTGTCATATACTTTCTCGAATACCGGAAACATTCTGGGTGGACACTGGAATTACCAGAAGCATATGATAGAAGTCGATAAATTCGTTCCGGTGCTGGGGAAGATTGCGCTGGCCGGAAAACTGGTCTACGGAGCCATTATGAATTCCGGAGGCGATGATAAAATTCTTGAATTCGACCGCTTCTCCCCCGGCGGGACCGGTTATGACGGCATCGTCCGGGGGTATGATGACGGCTCTCTTACTCCGGACACCATGACCGTTCTCTCCGATACCAGCCGTTATTACTACTACAGCCGCCTGGCCGACAGTTCCCTGCGCTTGGACTCGTCATTTTCAGTATCGAAGGTGACGAACGGCAGGGCGACCGTGCGGGGCAAATTTATGCTGGTCGGCAACCTTGAACTACAGGTCCCGGTAATACAGAATCAATTGTATACGCTTCTTTTCTTTGACATGGGGAATTCATGGCTTAACGCCCGCGACATGAAACTGTCCGGCCTGTATAAGGGTATCGGATTCGGGTTCAGGCTGGTTGTTCCCGGGATCGGCACCATCGGCTTTGATTTCGGATACCCCTTGGACAAAAAGGATGATCAGAAGAAAGGTTGGCATCCCCACTTCCAGGTGGGAACAACATTCAGATAGTTCATTTTTAATCGAAATAAAGGAGTCATAACTATGAAGGTTAAAGGACTAATGGCGGCGATCCTGGGGCTGTTCGCGCTGATGATACTCGCGCCGGTGTCATTCGCACAGGTCGGTAAGTTCGGCTATGTCGATTCCCAGCGCATTCTCTCCGAGTTTAAGGAATTATCCAAGGCCCAGGAGGAATTCAATACCCAGTACAAGGCCTGGGATGATGAAGCCAAAAATATGCAGAAAGACATCGATGATATGCAGAGTGAATATGACAAGCAGAAACTGATTCTGTCTCCTGACAAGAAGAAAGAACGCGAAGCCGCCATCGATGCCAAGAAGCAGGCCCTGGACGCTTATACCAGAGACACGTTTGGCCCCGGCGGTGCTGCCGACAAGAAAAATGCCGAATTGGTGAAGCCCTTAATGGAAAAAATCAATGCCGCGATTGAGAGAGTCGCCACTGAAGGGAACTATGATTTCGTATTTAATTCCGACGGTTTGGTTTATGCCAAGAAGGATTATGACATCACCGACAAGGTCCTTAAAATTCTCGAAGAATAAATTGTAGTCCGTGGCGATTCCGCTAAAAAGACTGGCCGAGATCACCGAAGGTGAATTGGCGGGCGATGGCGCAATTCTGATTGACTCCGCGGCACCGATAGAAAGCGCCCGCTCCGGTCAGATAACATTTGTCGCCAACAGCCGCTACGAAAAATTTCTGGCCACCACGGCCGCGTCGGCGGTGATCATTTCATCAGATTCAAAATTTGATCGCCTGCCCGCCATAAGGCACAATAACCCATATTTGGCCTTTGCTATTATTCTGGATGAACTATATCCACCTCAGGAAACTATCTCCTTGGGGACCGACAAATCCGCCGTCATTTCCGAAACTGCCGTCATTGGTAAAGATGCCAGAATAGGTGCCCTGGCATATGTTGGTGATGAATCGAAGATTGCTGAAAATGCGGTAATTTGCCCTCAGGTTCATATTGGGAATAAAGTCTCTATCGGAAGGAATTGCCGCATTTATCCCGGTGTAATCATTCTCGACGGTACCATTCTGGGAAATAATGTCACCATTCACGGCGGAACCGTAATTGGCGCCGACGGCTTTGGCTATGCCCGTCACGAAAAAGGAATTAAGAAAGTAAAGCAAATCGGCTGGGTGGAAATCGGCGATGAATCGGAAATAGGGGCCAATTGTACCGTCGACCGGGGTGCGCTGGGACCGACACGTATCGGCAAGTCTGTAAAAATCGACAATTTGGTTCAGATCGCCCACAATGTCGAAATTGGTGATTACTCAATAATCATTTCTCAGGTCGGCATCTCCGGTTCGACCAAACTGGGCAAAGGGGTGATTCTTGCCGGGCAAGTCGGTCTGGTCGGACATATTGAAATCGGCAATGGGGTGCAGGTGGCGGCGCAATCAGGCGTAAGTCATAGCATCCCGGCCGGAGAAATTTATTTCGGCTACCCGGCCCGACCGATAATGCAAACCAAACGAATCGAGGCCTGTCTGAAGCGCCTTCCGGAATTATTCAAGCGCGTCAGGGACCTCGAGGATAAAGAATCCGAATAATTCAGCCGAAAACGACGGGCTATGGCGTCAAAGATAATTAAAATTGTCGTAGCATTCATCGGCATTTTTCTTGCCCTCTACCTGACTCTTTTCTATGCCCGTGAATCTACCATGCTCGCCCGTTGGAAGAGTTCCGGGACAATGAATTCCGAAACCAGGGTTGCCTCCGACAGCACCGTGCAGTTTTCAAGGATCGACACGTCCGACTTCGTGTCACGTCCCTTCCCAAGCATGAATGATACCGTCGTCTCAATTGACGATTCCGCGGCGAATATCGCCGCCTGGCGCGTGCACTTCAATTCCCCCCAAACCCCCGGCACCGAGATCTCGATCGCTTACCGAGAGAAAGGCGACACTTTGCGAACAACCGTCCGCTTGTCACCCGTAT
This sequence comes from Candidatus Zixiibacteriota bacterium, assembly GCA_900498245.1. NCBI lineage: Bacteria > Pseudomonadati > Candidatus Zixiibacteriota > Candidatus Zixiibacteriota bacterium. Next base: position 1,758,739 of record LS998015.1, on the reverse strand, counting down.
CGCTTAAGGACTTTCTGACAACGACCCTGATGATTGTCTTGCGATTCCTGATCTCTATGGCTTTCTGGGGAGTAGGCGTCTGGGCCTTTTACAAAAGGCCGAATTCGGGCGCCGTACGTGCCTTGGCGCTATTCTGTTTCGCCATGGTTGCCTTTATGGTCGGGGCAGTGCGCGTTGGAATCGAACCGTATGCCTCATTCTCCATACCGTTTCAGGATACTATCATACAGATTTTAGGGTTTTTCTCTTTGTTTTTCGGGGCTTTTTGGCTAAACCTTCAGCTTCTCTTTCCCGTTCCGCGGCAGTCAATTATACGGCGCCCGCTGATAGTCTATATGGCCGTTTATTTGCCCATTCTCCTGATGCTTGGTTTTGGCGCCGTCATTAAATCGAATACCCTCGGAATTGTCGCGCTTATTTATATAATCTTGCAGGTATCGTTTGGATTTTACCTGTTGGCCAAATATAACGGCACCACCAGCGATCGGCTGGAAAAAAGGCAGATAAGGATGGTGCTCTGGGGTACCGGCATTGGGATGACTGGGCTGGGTTTGCTCTTTATAATTCTTATCTCTATCCCGGGATGGCTTCGCCAGCAGCCTCAAATCGTAACTACGGCCATTATCTTTGTTGTTTTCCTGGGATTGCTCCTCTCCCCGCTTTCATTCGCCTACGCTTTCGGCCGCTATCGCCTGCTGGAAGTTGAAGGAAAAATCCGCAAAGGAACAAGGGCCGCGATTTCAACCATTCTCATTTTGCTGGTTTTTTATGCCTTGATTTTCTTTTCCAGCGAATTCCTCGTACAAACCCTTAAAATCGAAAGCCGTACCCCGATTTTATTCCTGGCATTATTCCTGGCTCTCGGCGTGGCCCCAATACAACGGCGGCTTTCGGCTTCCCTTGAAAAAAAATTCTACCCGGAACGAGTCCGGCTGCGCTCCATGTTAAGTGATTTTTTGGGGCGATCCCTGACTGCAAATGATAAAAAAACCTTTTGGAGGGAACTCGAAAGCCGCCTGCAGCAGGCCCTCGATGTTAATAGGATACTACCCATCCTGCGCGCCCGGGATAACGGCCATTTTGAACTCCTTGATGGCGCCGCGGTGCCATTTGATCCCGAAGGCGAATTCATTCAGGAAATCACCAGAATGGGAAATCGGCCGATTATGCGCGATGAACTGGAAAAGGGACGCAAAGTCAGCATCCCCACAGAGGAGAAAGATTGGCTGGACATGAATGACATCGCCCTGGTCCTGCCTATGACAACCCGCTCCAGGCTAATCGGATTTCTTGGCATCGGGACCAAATCGGGTGAGAGCGATTTCGAAGCCGCTGATATTGACATTCTGCAATCGCTTTCTTCCCAGATGGCGGTCGCCGCCGATAATATTCTCCTCCTGGAAGAAAACGCCGATAAGAAGCGGCTCGAGACCGAGATGACAATCGCCCGCACCGTGCAGGAAGGGATGCTGCCCCAAATTGTTCCCGATCGTCCCGGTCTGAAACTGGCCGCCAAATCCCTCTTCTGTACGGAGGTGGCCGGGGATTATTATGATTTGATCGAAATTGATGACAGCCGGACCGTGTTGGCAATTGGCGATGTTTCCGGAAAGGGCGCCGGGGCCGCTCTGCTCATGTCAAATGTCCAGGCCTCGCTCCGAACCGCCGTCGGTGACGTCGGCGCCAGCATTTCCCTCAAAATTATCATAAAAAATATCAATAATTTGATTTGCCGCAATTCACAGCCGGATCAGTTTATAACTTTTTTTGTGGCGCTCTTCGACAATCGCACCCGCCGTCTGGAATACGTCAATGCCGGTCACAATCCGCCCTATCTGGTACATTCCGACGGAAATATTTCAGAATTGACCGAAGGGGGCCTTTTGCTGGGAGCGATGCCGGATGTGCTTTACGATTCAGGCATTATCAATTTGTCTCCGGGGGACCTTTTGTTCCTCTTTACGGATGGCTTGAGCGAGGCAGGAGCCCAGGGCAAAGAGATGTTTGGTGAGGAGCGGATTAAGTCATTTTTGATTGAAAATCGGCGCTTGGAGCCCGCAGAATTGTTGGAACGCCTGGAACAAGAAGTCCTCCGCTTTACTGGTACATCCCAGCTCACCGATGATTTTACACTTTTGGCTACAAAAATCACCGATCAATAAGTACCATCTCCAAATTAAAAGGACTCCTCTCCGGATGAGGAATCCTCTTTTAGGAATTTCCCGGGAATTTTAAAACGGCAAATCGTCGTCTTCGGAGGTCATATCGCCGACCGGAGGTGCCTCGCTGGGAGCCCCCGCCGGGATATCCTTCGGGCCGGCGTCCCGACCGCCCAGAAACTGCATTTGCCTGGCAATAATCTCGGTAGTATAGCGCTTGTTACCGTCCTTGTCGTCCCAGGAGCGAGTCTGAATGCGTCCTTCAATATAAACTTGTCTCCCTTTGGCCAGATATTCCTTGGCCAGTTCCGCCATCCGGCCCCAAACGACGATATTGTGCCACTCCGTCTTGTCCTGCATATTGCCGTCTTTGTCTTTCCATTTCTCCGACGTGGCCAGGGAAAAAGTGGCCACCGGCTGACCGCCGGGTGTATAGCGAAGGTCGGGATCCTTACCCAAATTTCCAATAAGTATGACTTTGTTAATTCCGGCCATAATACTCCTTCTTTCTTTGACAAGATTATTGTTTTCAAGTATAAATAACGACAAGGGGACTGTCAATATATGTCAGTGAATCGTAATCTTTTTTGCTTGTCGCGGCACTTAAATGATATTATTTTGTTTTTCCTCAAGAAGGCTCAAATATGGTAGATCTGTCTCTGAATGAAGTGGAAACGGCGAAGCGATTAGAGCTGTTTCTAAAGGAAAAATTAAATCAATTGGGTCTGGCCGGATATATCATCGGACTCTCCGGGGGCATTGATTCTTCCCTGTCGGCGGCCGTTGCTGCCCGCGCCGTAGGAGCGGATAAGGTCCATGGGTTATTGCTTCCCTACAGGCATTCTTCAGAAGCCTCAATTAAGGATGCCGTTTCCCTCGCGGCACAATTCAGCCTCAAGACCGAAAAAATTGATATAAGTCCCATGATTGACGCCTATTATCCGAATATCGAGGGTGTAAGCCCCGTGCGGGCGGGAAATAAGATGGCCCGGGAACGGATGTCGATTCTGTTTGACAAGGCCCATGAATTGAAAAGTCTCGTCTTGGGCACCTCCAACCGGACCGAAATATGTCTGGGATATGGAACCTGGTACGGCGATGTCGCCTGTTCGGTAAATCCCCTCGGTATGCTTTACAAGACCCAGGTCCGTCAAATGGCCGGATTCTATAAAATTCCGCCAAGCATACAGGAGAAACCGCCGACCGCCGATCTCTGGCCGGGACAAACCGATGAAGACGAACTGGAACTTGAATATGAAAAAGTCGACCGGCTTCTATATTTGATGATTGATATGGGTATTCGCAAAAGGGCGGATTTGAATGCCGCCGGGTTTTCTGATAAATTCATTAACCGGGCCGTTAATCTGTTAAACACCGCCTATTTCAAGCGCCATCTTCCTGAAATCGCTGACACCGGCCTGAAACCAATCCCTGACAAAATAACTATTTCCTGATGTCAGAATCTAACAATTCTCAGACCAAAGGAATCCTGTATTTGGTTCCGACCCCGATTGGCAACCTGGGCGATATAACCCCGAGAGCTCTGGAAATTTTGAAAGGGGCCGAACTTATCGCATGTGAGGATACCCGATTATCGGGACGACTCCTGGCTCATTTCGGAATTCAGAAAAAATTGATTAGTTATCATGATTTCAATGAAGAGGCCCGTCTTCCCCGCCTCCTCAAAATTCTTCAGGAGGGTGGCAATGTCGCAGTTGTCACCGATGCCGGCTCCCCCGGCTTGTCCGATCCGGCCTATCGTATTATTCGCGCCGCGATTGACAACAATATCGCAGTGTCGCCGCTTCCCGGGGCAAATGCCTTGATCCCGGCCTTAACCGGATCCGGCCTGCCTTTGGACCGGTTCTTTTTTGAAGGCTTCCTGCCGAACAAGTCCGGCGCGAGACGAAATCGCCTCAATTCTCTTCGCGATTTGGAGCATACTCTCATTTTCTATGAATCACCCTTCCGCATTGAAAAAACCCTGAATGATGCTCTTGATATTTTGGGTGATCGGGAGGCCTGTATCGCTCGCGAGATCTCCAAAATATACGAAGAATTCATTCGCGGGAGCTTGTCAAAAATCCTGGAAGGGATCAAAGGAAGGCATATCAAGGGGGAAATCGTCTTTCTTATTGCCGGAGCCCTAAAGAAGAAAGGTCATCAGAATGAGTAAGAGACCGGTCTATCCCTTCGATATCGCGATCTTCGCCTATGTCGGCATTTTGACAATTCTGATATTTGTATTCGGCCGCCCTTTGAATTTGTACTATAAGCCCCTTCTTATAAACCTCCTTGTGGCGGCGGCCGTAATTGGGATAATCCTCTTTCTGCGGGAAACCGATCGCCGACCCGTGCTCTTCTTCCGCATTCTATATCCGGGACTCTTGTTTACGATTTTTTATGAGCAGACCGGCGGTTTAATGCGCCTTTTCTTTCCCGACTTTTTGGACAGCCGATTGACAGCGTTCGAAATATCGATTTTCGGCGCCGATCTGAGTCTCTGGCTGGACAAAAATTTCATTAATGTCTGGGTCACCGAAATCCTCAGTTTTTCGTATTTCTCCTATTATCTGATGCTTCCGATGTTTTTATTGTCCTTCTTTTTTCTGAAAAAATATGATGAGATAAAAAAGGCCCTGACCGCCATTTGTATTACATTTTTTGCTTCCTTTTTGCTTTTTTATCTCTATCCCATCGAGGGTCCCCGTTACTTTTTCGCCGGCCAATATATTCATAAAATAACCGGACCGATCTTTCGTCCCCTGGTCGATCTGGCCATCAATAGCGGCGCGGTTCATGGGGGGTGCATGCCGTCATCCCATGTGGCCGTGGCCCTGGTCATATTATTTTTTACAATGAGGAATTATCCAAGAACGGGTTGGTTCCTGATTCCCGTGAATATAGGGCTGGCCATGGGAACGGTTTACGGACGATTTCATTATATATCCGATGTTGTTGTGGGTGCGATAATTGGAACAACCGCCACCCTTCTGACATTTAAGTATTATGATAAATTTACCGGGGCCGAAAAGAAAGCAGTAGTCGACAGAACGGAAAGCGCTAAATATGTATCCTGAATTATTTAAGATAGGCCCGATATCGATACGTGCCTATGGGGTGATGCTAACCATATCATTTCTGCTGGGAGTCATATATGTATATAAGATGTCAAAAAAGAAGAATATTCCGTTCGACCCGCTTTTGACATTGGCTTATATAATGATTTTCGGCGGCGTATTTGGAGCCCGCCTCTTTTATGTCTTGTTCCATTTGGACGAATTCAAGAATGATTGGCTTTCTTCTATAAATCCTTTTCATTCCGGTCAATTTGGTATCGCCGGACTGAACCTCTACGGCGGTGTCGTTGTCGCCGTAATTCTTTCTTTCCTCTATATTAGAGTGAAAAGACTCCCCCTCTTTGCGACCCTTGATTTATTTGCGCCCACGGTCGGTTTGGGATTGATTTTCACCCGGGTCGGCTGTTTCCTTAATGGGTGCTGCTTCGGGACGCCGACCAATCTTCCCTGGGGCGTCTCCTTTCCCGTAGGGTCAATTCCATATTATATTTTTGGAACCGAGCACCTTCATCCGGCCCAATTATATAGTTCCCTTTACGGACTTCTTCTGTTTCTAGTATTGCACTGGCGTCTTAAACATAAAATATTCGACGGCCAGGCGGTCGGCCTGTATTTCATGATTGAGGCGGTCTTCCGCTACTTGATAGAATATGTGCGTTATTACGAGACGGAGATGCATTTTTCATTCTTTGGAATGGAACCGACCTATAATCAACTCATTTCAATTTTATTATTCCTGCTCGGAATGACCATTTACATCTGGCAATATAGAAGATATCACCTGACTCAAACGCGACTTGCCACGCCCTAATTGCAGTCTAATACCAAAACGGTATAATTATAAGTAATTACATTACAATTACTTGCATCATCATTATAATGTATTAAATTATCTTTATATGAGAAAAGATGTCGCGGAATCAGTGAACTTCAAGCATTCTTTCAAGCGCGATCCGGGCGTATTTTTTTGTCTCCTCCGGGACCGTGATCGGCTTAATTTCGCGATAATTTTCCAGACAATAGGCCAAATCATTGACAGTTGTCCGGTACATATTGGCGCAGACGGGACAGGTCTGCCCCGATAATTCGATTATCTTTTTGTCGGCGTGTACATGTGCCAGCCGATTAATAAGATTAATTTCGGTACCTATGGCGATGACGGAACCGGCCGGCTGGGATTCCACAAATTTGACTATAAAACTTGTCGAGCCGGCGGCGTCGGCCAGTTTGACCACGTCGTGCGGACATTCCGGATGAACCACTATTTTGATTCCCGGGTAAGTGCGCCTCATTTCCGCGACATGCTCCGGTTTGAAATTGGTGTGCACATGGCAATGCCCCTTCCACAATATGACTTTAGCCCGCTCAATCTGTTCCCGGGTCAGGCCCCCGTCAGCGGCCGAAAAGTCCCATATCACCATATCTTCCGGCCCGAGACCGTACTTTATCCCGGTGTTGAATCCCAGATGCTGGTCGGGGAAGAAAAACAGCTTTTCCCGCCTTTCCAGGCCATAGCGATAGGCGGCATCGGCATTCGAAGAGGTGCAAATCAAGCCGCCATGTTTGCCGCAAAACGCCTTCAGCCCGGCGGCGGAATTCATGTAGGAAATCGGCATGATTCTCTTGTCACCGCCCATTTCCTCAAGCACTTCCCAGGCCTCGAAAACGTCGGCCATCTCGGCCATATCGGCCATGGGACAACCCGCCAGGGGATTGGGTAGATAAACTTTCTGATTTTCCTGCGAGAGAATATCGGCCGCCTCGGCCATGAAATGGACCCCGCAGAAAAATATATATTCAACATCCGGGCGGGAAGCCGCAATTTTGGCCAGAGCATAAGAATCGCCGATGGCATCACCCAGTTCCACTACTTCCAAACGCTGATAGTGATGGGTCAAAATCAGGGCCTTATTTCCCAGACGTGCCTTCGCCGCCTTGACGCGTTCCTTTAATTCCGGCAAAGCCGTCTCGCGATACTCCTGAGGAAGTGCGAAATACATTTATTTAATCATCATCCTTCTAATCAATATACGATCTGTGGATTAAAAACGACAGGCCACGGGAATTGTTCCCCGCCTAAACTCCCGCGAGAATATTCAATTGACTGAATGCCTTTTCATTGTCCGGCAGATTTGCCAATCCGACAACTTCAACATATCTTATTATGCCCCGTTGATCAATTATAAACAGTACCCGTTCGGCGTACCCGGCCTCCGTCATAACTCCATACCTCCGGCATACTTCACCATGAGGAGAAAAATCGGACAAAAGGGGAAACTCTATTCCCCCGAGGGATCTCTGCCACGCCTGATGACACGGTATGGAGTCAACCGAAATACCCAGCACCTGGGTATCGAGGCTTTCGAATCGCTTCAATTCGCGATCGTAAGCCGGTATCTGGTTGGTTCAGACCGGTGTCCAGTCGAGAGGATAAAAGGCCAAAAGAACACTCTTCTTGCCCAAAAAATCGGACAGGCGAACCCGTCCGCCCAGATGCGACGGCAATGAAAAATCGGGGGCCTTATCCCCTGCTTTTAATTTTTTTCTCAGTAAGCCAAACACTTCAAAGACCCCGAAATTATTACTTCAATTCGGAAAATTTATCCGTGGGCGCACCGCAGACCGGACAGTTCTCCGGCGCCTCATCGCCGGCATGCACATAGCCACAGACAGCACAAATCCATTCCATAACAGTCCCGCCGATTATTAATCTTCCATCGGGGCACTATCTTCGGTTGCAAACCAGAAGTAGTTTCCGCTCAGGGCTTCCCGTTCTGCCATCAAAATTTCGTAATGGCTGTCTTCCTCTTCGACCAGCTGATGCAGGATTTCTTTAAACTCGGCGCCGGCAACCGAATCCATGCCCGACTTGTAATATTTCGCCGTCGCCAATTCCGCCTCGATGGCAAGATTGATATATTCCATCTCTGATTTAAGACGGCGTAACTTCCCTTTCTCAAACACCTGCGCCAAAACACTGATGCCTTTCTCCGGTAGAGGGCCCACTTCACCGCCGACATGGTCACGGTAGAGATTGGTCAGGATCGCTTTGTGCCTTTTCTCGTCATCGCGGAGCCCTTCCAGTCTCTTTTTGGCGGTCGGATTTGTCGCCGCCTGGGCCAGGAGGTCATAATATTTAAAACCGTCTTCTTCCCCTTTTATGGCATGTTTCAGAAGATTCGCCTTATCGCTGAATAATTCATCACTCATTTTATTCCTCATTTCATCGGATATATTTGAACATCTGCCGAAGATTACTTGTTGCTCTCGAGTTTTTCAAGCTCTTTTCTTAATTTTGTCAGGCGGTTCATATCTTTTTTCTGCTGCGCCTGATAAAACAGCCCTCCGAAATGATTCCGGGAGAGTTTCTTTTCCAATTCGACAATTTCTTTTTCCAACGCCGCTTTTTTATCCATTATCGAGTCCTTCCTTTTTCTTTATATATGTTATAGCCCGAGCCAACCTCTTAATCACTTCTTCCTTGCCCAGCGTCTCCAGAATATCATACAGTCCGGGGCCTACTGAAATCCCCGAAATCGCCAGCCGCGTGGGATGAATTATCTGACCTTTCTTGACATTCAAATCAGCGGCCAGCCCGTTAAGCGTCTCTTCGAGCTTCTCTTTGGTGAATTCTGAAACGGCCTCGAATCTCTCCATTAATCCCTCCAGGAAAGGGAGATTGGCTGCAACCATCTGTTTGGCGGCGGCCTCCGGCTCGTAATTGAATTCCCCATGAAAAAAATACTCGCTCAAGGATACGAAATCGACCATTCGTCGGCACCTCTCTTTGAGCAATCCGACAATCTTAAGAAGATACGACCAACGGGTTTCAAGCCAGTACTTCGTTGTATATCCGGCCGCCACAACCATGGGGGCCACCAACTCGGCCAGCTTGTAGTCAGGCGTTTCCTTGATATATTCCTTGTTCAGGGCCAAGAGTTTTTCTTCATTGAAAATCGGATTGGCCGGATTAACATTTTCCAGCGCGAATATTCTTATCAATTCATCCCGGTGCAGAAGCTCCCGGTCATCTTTCGGCGACCATCCGAGCAAGCAGAGGAAGTTGAACAGTGCCTCCGGCAATATCCCCTCCTGCCCGTACTCGGCCACATCTTTATCCCCGAGTCGCTTGGAAACCTTTTTGCGATCCGGCCGAAGTATCAAAGGCACGTGCCCGAACAGCGGCAGCTCGATTCCGAGCCCCCGATAAATATGTATCTGCTTGAAGGTATTACTTACATGATCATTACCGCGAATCACATGTGTAATGCCCATCTCATGATCGTCCACTACCACCGCCATATTATACAGCGGGGTGCCGTCACCGCGGGCGATGACCAAATCCTCGATCTCGGCATTCTCTCTCGTAATCGGCCCCAGCACCAGGTCATTATAGGTTGTCGAACCGTCAGGAATCTTTAGCCTCACGGCAAACGGTATATTTTGGTTCACTTTTTGTTGAATCTCATCCTGACCTAATTTGAGACATTTGCGATTGTACCGCGGCGGTCTTTTTTCCGCCATCGCCATTTTCCGTTCCGCTTCCAGCTCCTCAGGGGTGCAGAAGCAGCGATAGGCGTTGCCGCTTTCGAGTAATTTCGTTACATAAGGACGGTACCTCTCCATTCTCTCCGACTGGAAGTAAGGGCCCTCATCCCAATCGACTCCCAGCCATTTAAGAGCGTCAAGAATCGGCTGCACCAGGGATGCATCCGACCGATTCTCGTCGGTATCCTCTATGCGAACGATAAACTTGCCGCCATTATGACGTGCAAAGAGCCAGTTAAATATGGCGGTTCTGGCCGTGCCGACATGAAGATATCCTGATGGCGACGGCGCAATACGGACTCTGATTTCGTTGCCTGGAATATTCAACAAATGTGTCCCTTCTTAATCAAATAGTCGGTCCCGCCGGCGGCTGATTATCCGGAGGCGGTGTCATATCCGGCGGCAATGGTTGCACCGGCGGGGGAGGCGGAGGGGACGGTGGTGTCGGATAGGCAGGCGGCGCCTGATAATAGGACGGAGGCGGCTGTACCGGTTGCATGACCGCCACCTGCTGCAAATCGAATTCCAATCCGCCCAATAGTTTCGCCGTCATATTATAGACAAACGCAATAATCACGAACAATATGGTATAGAAGATTGCCCCACCAAATCCAAACAGGAAAGGATATAATATCAGCAATAAACCGATTGGTGGCATCCCTTCCTGAAACAGAGGCGATCCGCCCAGGCCGCCCATGTTCGCCGCAAAGGAAAAGATGGCGCCTATAAACAAAGCAAAGAAAATTCCCATGATAAACCCGACTATCAGATTTATCACGAAAGAAGTCTTGATCAGCGACCAATAACCGATTGCTTTCAGTTCGAATTTCATCGGAAACCTCTTTATTAATATTTCGCTCTTTTTATTTCTTAAGTCCTTAAAATCATCAAGTCTGCCTTATAATGAAACGAGCGTCGACGGCTTTCGATTTCCCTTTGGTATGGCAGGCGATAAAGGGATTGATGTCAATTTCAGAAAATTGATCAAAGTCGCTCACCAATTGTGAAAGGCGCAAGAGCGACTCCTTAAGGACCGTCATATCGATCGGCTCCGAGCCGCGATATCCTGTCAGTAAGGGGTATGATTTCAACCCCGATATCATCTCTCCCACTTCAATATCGTTTAAGGGATTGATACGGAAGGCAACATCTTTCAGAATTTCGACATAAATGCCGCCCAGTCCGAACATAATAAGCGGGCCGAATGACGGGTCGGTGGTCATACCGATTACAGTCTCCACACCTCCTGTTACCATTTCCTGTATTACGACCGAATATTTCTCGTTCTTCTTAAGCTGCGGGAGTTTTTTCTTCATGGAATTGAATCCTTCCCGAACTTCTTTGGCATTACGCAGATCTACAAGGACCGCACCAAATTCAGTCTTATGAAGAATTTGCGGCGTATTAACCTTCAGGACTACCGGATAGCCGGTTTTTTCGGCCGCCGCTGCAGCTTCCTCGTCGGTAAACGCAATATAATATTGAGCCGCGGGGATGCCATAGGCCCGGAGGACTTCCAGCGCCTCTTTTCCGATAATGGCCTTCTCCCCTTTCTTGACGGCCTGATTTATAATTTCTTGCACCTTCTTTTTTTCGGTCTTGAAGAGTCGGGGGCGTCCCCGCGGTCGTTCCAGCCAGCGCCGATAAATATCAATTTGCGACAGAGTTTTCGCCACCGCCTCAGGGAATATGTAGACCGGAAGGCGATGCTTCTTAAGATAGGCAATGGCTTCCGATCCTTCCCCCGCCCCCATAAAGCAAACCAGCACGGTCTTTTTGCACCCCTTGATGCCGTCCAATATCGATTGCGCTACTTCCATCTGGTTGATGGTCACGGGCGGCACGAATATTATGAAGATAGAATCGAAATTGCGGTCATTCTTTATGACACTCAGGGCCGATTTGAAATGCTCCCCGCCGGCGCCGGCCACCAGATCCAGCGGATTATGGACCTCTCCGATTCCCGATAGCGCCTTTTTCAATCTGGCTTTGGTTTCTCCCGCATATGGGGCCAGATTCATGCCCAATCCGACCAGCGCATCGGTCGCCAGAAGCGCCGGCCCACCGGCGTTACTGACGATGGCAACGCGGTTCCCTTTCGGAATCGGCTGATTTGACATGGCCGAAGCCACATCGAACAATTCCTCAATCGAAGAAACCCGCAGGACCCCGCACTGATCGAGCAAGGCATCGACACCGACATCAAGTTCCGCCAGAGCCCCGGTATGCGACGATGCCGCCGCGGCGCCCTGACGGGTCCGGCCCGATTTTACAGCCACTATCGGCTTGTTAGGCGATATTTCGCGGGCTATGCGCGTAAAGTGCCGGGGATTGCCGAAATTTTCCAGGTATAAAAGGATGATATCGGTTTGGGGGTCATCCTTCCAAAACTCCAGAATATCATTGGTCGAAACATCAGCCTTATTGCCGATCGAGGCCACCATCGAAAAACCGAGTCCCAGTTCCCGGGCATGATTCATAATGGCCTCGCCGAGTCCACCGGACTGTGAAACAAAGCCGACTTTTCCCGGCAGGGCTTTGGTCTTTCCAAAAGTGCAATTGAGACTTATTTCCGGCTCGGTATTGACTATCCCAAAGCAATTTGGCCCGATCATCCGCATATTGTACTTGTGGACTATTTTGACCAGATCTTCTTCAAGTTTGACTCCAACACCCCCCACTTCCTTGAAACCGGCCGAAATCACCACCAGTCCTTTAACCCCTTTCTGTCCGCACTGCTCGGCGACATTGCAGACAATTTCGCGCGGCACTACGATTACCGCCATGTCCACCGCATCGGGGACATCCAGGATAGTGGAATAGCATTTTATCGAATGAATCACGGTGGCCTTCGGATTGACCGGAAAGACCTTGCCGTTAAAATCATTAATAATAATATTATGCAGAATTTCATGGCCGATCGTCCCCTTATGGGTAGAGGCCCCGATGACGGCCACTGATTTCGGCCTGAATATATATTCTAATCCTCTCATAAATTCCCTTATTTAAATGCCCTGAACAGCCGGCCCCGACAAAAGCGGGAGCATGTGTCATATTGTATTGTCAAACAACCACTTATTGGCACAAATGTCAAGGAAAAATTGGCTCGCTGTCTCTCCACTTGATGGGGCGATCATCGGCTTCGGAAAATACCGACGTTCCAAAAAATTACCTCACCGTGAAAAGCCCAAACTCTCGAATCCCGCAATTTCCAAAAAACGGGGCCCCGATAACAACAATATCGATAAAGGTTGCTCCAAATAAATCCTTTGTCGGTAGAGATTTTCCGATTATTTTGGGGTATATGTGCCGGAATGGCGGCGCGTGTGTTTGATTCTGGACCAAGATTAACAGGGATTCCCCCCTGGGGAGGATTGTTTGGTATGGCAAAGGTTTTTTCAATTACCCTATTATACTTCACAACGCTTTTAATATTTAACTTTTCGGAGGCAACTATAATTGCTGATCACTCAGTGATTGGTGAATTTAACCTCATTCCCGATTCGGTGTTGAATCAAGTCAAAACGGAATTTAATATATTTTACGGACATACCTCGCATGGCAGTCAGATTATAACCGGTATGTCAATGTTACGTGACGAGAATCCTATTTATGATTTCAACAACGGCGATGGGACTCTTGCCATTTCTGAATACGGCGACGATCTGGGTGCCGACGGCGACACTTCCTGGGTTCCAATTACTCGCGATGTTTTAAATCAGCCTGGAAATGAAATAAACATGGTCGTCTGGTCATGGTGCGGCGGCGTCTCGTGGACTTCCGAAGCAAATATTGGCGTCTATTTGGATGCCTTCGCTCAGCTGGAGCAGGAATTTCCAAATGTAATTTTTATATATATGACCGGTCATCTTGACGGCTCCGGCATCGATGGAAATCTCCATTTGCGGAATAATCAAATCCGCCAGTATTGTCTTGAGCACGATAAAATCCTGTTTGATTTTGCGGATATAGAAAGCTTCGATCCTGATGGCGGCTACTATCCTGACGGAACTGACGCTTGTGAATGGTGCTACAACTGGTGCGCGAGTCATACTTGCCCTTCCTGTGGCGATTGCGCCCACTCCCACTGCTTCAATTGCTATCAAAAAGGCAAAGTCTTCTGGTGGCTTCTGGCCCGAAATTCCGGATGGAACGCTGTATCGGCCGGTTGCGGGGATATAAATTCCGACGGATTGCTTAATATTCTGGATATCTCATTTCTGATAAATTATTTATATAAAAACGGACCGGCGCCCGCCGATATAAACAACGCCGATGTAAACAATTCTGGGAATCTGAATATCCTGGATGTATCCAGTCTAATTAAATACCTTTATAAATCCGGACCGGCTCTCAATTGTCCATAAAATAAGGCCGGCTATGGCGGCCGGCCTGCTGGGTGAGGTAGGGATAAGAAGGGATCAGGAGGAGTTGTCCGACTCCTCGGAGAGATCAATCATTTTTATGCCATCGGTATATTCGGTCGTTCTATCTTCAGTTATCTTCATCAACTTCTGGGTTACTTCCTTGATGCGCAGGGCCGATTCCTCCACCGCTTTCAATTTTTTCCTTAATTCATCATCCAATTTATCGCCGCGCATCAAAAGCAGTTGGATATTTCCCAGTACGGCCGTCAGCGGATTATTTATTTCATGATTGACAGTCGTGGCCGTCTCGACAATGGCGTTCAATCGCTCCCTCCTGATACGCGCTGTGACTTCGTCACCGGATGGCCCGATGCCGGACGCCAGAATGGCCACCGATAACGCCGCGGTCAATGCTTCCAGAAAAAAATCCTCTTTAACCAGCGTGCCCTTGCCCGGCTGAACTCCGATGACGGCCCCGAGAATCATATCCCCCTTTTTTATGGGAAGCGTAAAGGTCGAAAGCGGCTCCGGCCCCCCAAATGACAAATAAGCCGATACCAATTTGCGGCTCCTGCGGAGATCCGAAAATAGTTCCTCCTCTAACTCCTTCAATAGCGCTTTTTGACGCTCGTTTTCGGCAAAGGTCACATTCAAGAAAGGCGCATCATTGTCGTCCCAGAGTAAAAGAGAGGCCCCTGATAATCCGACCAACTGGCCGCTTCCGCGAAGAGCCATTTCGGCCGTGGTGCTCAAATCCGCTCCCGAAGCGGCCGAGAGCGCTATCTCCCGCATGATTTCGAATTGCTGCATTGCTTTCTTTTCAGGTGGGTTGCCAGGCATAGTTACCTCGGAAAGAATCTCACGCAAAATATATGCCTTTGTGCCAATAAGCAAATAGAGTCTGCAGATTTCGGGAACTTTCGGCCTAAGCCGTCATTGCATATATATATAAGTTATGAATCCGGGGTCATAAAGCCCCGGTTTTTAAATTGGACAGGAAATGAACTCTGCAAGAGTTTTCACAATTTCGTCAGGGCTCTTAAAAGGAGACTTGACAATCCCCCCAAAGCCGATTAGATTCTTGGCTTTTCGATGGCGTAAGATATGATAGAATCGGATTTTCTTCATGATAACTGCGGCGTGTTTGGCCTCTACGGATCAAACCGGGCATCAGAGCTTACTTATTTTGGACTATACTCTCTTCAGCATCGCGGCCAGGAATCAGCCGGGATTGTTAGCGCCGGCAATGGCCAGGTGCATATCTACAAGGGGATGGGGGAAGTCAACGATGTCTTCGCCAATAAGAAATATATCGACCGCCTTAAAGGTAATATCGCCATCGGCCATACCCGCTATTCCACGACCGGCGCGTCGTCCTTGACCAATATTCAGCCCTTTTTGATAACCAACCGAAGTCAAAAATTGGCCATCGCCCATAATGGAAACCTCACCAATTCATTCCGGCTCCGCCGCGATCTCGAAAAGGAGGGCTCCATCTTTCAAACGACTTCTGATACCGAAATAATACTTCATTTGGTGGCCCTGTCCCGAAGCCGCTCCTGGGTGAATCGGATTTGCGACGCACTGTGCGAGGTAGAAGGATCATATTCTCTTGTCTTTTTGACCGATCATTCCCTTATCGCGGCGCGTGATCCTTACGGTTTTCGTCCATTATCCCTGGGCAAGCACAACGGCAGTTATGTCGTTGCCTCGGAGACCTGTGCCTTTGATATTATCGGGGCCAGATATATTCGGGAAATCGAGCCAGGGGAGGTTCTGGAAATCAACTCCGATGGTCTCAAATCCATTCATATGAAAAAAAGGGCCCGCCATTCATTCTGCATTTTTGAATATATCTATTTTGCCCGTCCCGATTCGATGGTGTATGGCGAAAATGTCGACAAAGTCCGCCGCCGGCTGGGACGACAATTGGCAATTGAACATCCCGCCGATGCCGACATTGTCATCGCCATTCCGGACTCCGCTAATACTGCCGCCCTTGGATTTTCAGAGAAATCCGGAATTAAGTTCGAAATCGGCCTAATCCGTAATCATTACGTGGGCCGGACATTTATCGATCCGGAACAACAGATCCGTGATCTGGATGTGAAAATCAAGTTTAACCCCGTAAAAGGCGTCCTGAAAGATAAACGTGTTGTCGTGGTCGATGATTCCATCGTCAGAGGTACTACATCCAAAAAACTGGTAAAACTGATACGCTCGGCAGGCGCCAAGGAGATTCACTTCCGGGTTTCGTCGCCGCCAATTATATCTCCCTGCTTTTTTGGAATCGACATGCCGACCCGACAGGAATTGATTGCTTCCTCCAAGACTGTCAAAGAGATAGAAGAATACCTTGAAGTTGATTCTTTAGGTTATCTGTCAATCGATGGCATGCTCTCGATGCCTTCATTGCCTCACGAAAACTTCTGTGTCAGCTGTTTTTCAGGAAAATATCCGGTGAAAATCGACCATATCGGCGACAAATTGCGCCTTGAAAAAGTCTGAAATTCAATTAAATTTTAACCATTTTTATCCTTTAAACAGGCAAGAGCCCCTCAGCCTGTAAAGTTCCTTTATTGTGATCTTTAAATGGGAGTTAATCCAAGCCGATCCGCTTTGGTCGCAGACAAAACAAATATAAAAAGGCATCATATCCCGCCGATAATGATAATATGTTGACAAAAAGAGCGTTCCCGGTATATTTATTTGTATTATATCGTGTTACCTGCCATAATGGCTAACCGCCCGGATTTGCCGGCGTATATATTGAAAAAACCGGAGGTATAATGATTCAGCCCCGTCGTTATTTGCCCCAAGTATTTATATTCTTTTTAATTCTGATTATCATTTCTAATCCCGCTGTTTTCGCCAATCGTCAGTCCGGCCCATATATCGGAATAAATTTGAAACCGCGGCCGATCCCTGCTAAGGTTTCGTCTGTTCAAGTATCCCCGGATGCCAGAATCTCGGGGGTAATCGTAAAATTCAAAGAGGGTTCTGATATTCGTCTCAGAGAAAACCAGTTCATCTCCGGTACCGGTCTCTCCCTTCAGGGCGTCGAGAGCGTTCTCGGGCCATTCATGAACGGTCAGGTTAAGCGGCTGATGACGCAATCTGAAGACCGACTGGATCGGCAAAAGGATGCCCTTGAAATTTCATCGCGCCGCCGGTTGGCCGATTTAAATTTGTATTACAAAATTGAAGTCACTGATCCGTCCAATGCCGCGCGACTGGCCGATGCCTTGAATAAACTTGATGTAGTCGAACTGGCTTATCCGGAGCCGGTCCCGGAGCCGGCCTCGATCAATTTGCTCACGCCCGATTTCGAACCCAATCAGGATTATCTATTTTCCGCCCCCGGTGGCGTTGATGCCAAATATGCCGATACCCTGCCCGGCGGCGACGGCGCCGGTGTCAAAATAATAGATATTGAATTTGGCTGGAACGATACCCATGAAGATCTGGGACAAGCCCTGGGGAAAATAATAGTTGGCGGGGGCGGCCCGGATGACCATGGTACTGCCGTTTTGGGAGAAATGATTGCCACCAATAACGGGTTTGGGGTAACCGGTATCGCCTATGGCGCTGACGTAGGAATGGTTTCGGTCGCAACTCTCGATTTGGCCTCGGCAATCATGACCGCCATTGACAATCTCAATCCCGGAGACCTGATTCTCATAGAATTGCACGCTCCTGGTCCCCATTATAATTTTCAGGTTCGCTCGGATCAAAAGGGATATGTCTGCATGGAATATTGGCAGGATGTATTTGATATTGTTCAGTACGCCTGGGCCAGGGGAATTATTGTGGTCGAAGCGGCTGGAAATGGCGCGGAATATTTTGACGATCAAACCATCTACGGACATTTATTCGACACAACCTATCGTAATTCACATGCCATCCTGGCCGGAGCCGGCGCCCCTCCCAGTGGCGCCTATGGAACCGATCGCTCGCGTCTTTCCTTCTCCAATTTCGGACAGAGGGTGAATCTCCAAGGATATGGAGCCGGCGTTTACACTACTGGTTATGGTGATCTCTATGGATCCGGCATTATTAATCAGTACTATACCTCATCTTTCAGCGGAACCTCTTCGGCATCACCGATTGTCACCGGTTCTATCGCCTGTCTCCAGGGATATTATAAGGCCAACTTCGGGGTTCCTCTGACTTCGGATATAGTCAGAACTATTCTAAATGCTACGGGATCTCCGCAACAGGGTATTACCAGTCAGCACATCGGCCCGCGCCCCAATCTGGCGGCCGCCATCCCTTCCTTAACCACTCCTCCTTCCCTTTATACGGCCCCGATTTATATCGATACCAGCGTGATTTCCGGAACCAGTATTGATATTCCGGCAAAATTCTACAACCGCTCCAATACCTATGCGCTTGATTTTCAGATAACCGGTAATGATTCCCTGGCCAAAGCGGTGCGCCCTGACTGGCTCAGAACTTCGCCTGCATCGGGCACAATCTCTCCTGCCGATTCAATCGATATAACCATTACGGTTGATGCATCGTCCTTGCCTCCCAGTTTGAGTGGCCTTAAGGGAATTTTGCAGATCGCCTGGAATCAATCGGGCCAGTCCCTCGATTCCATCGCTTATATTCCTGTCTTCTTAAAAGTCCCTTGCACTGCCGACACGACTTTTGAGGCGTTATCCAGCAATGATCCCGGCGGCCCGGTTTATTTCTGGCACGATATCATAAATCCCGCTAATATTATACCCAAGCCAAGTTTCTACAATACGGCGCAACCCGGGGCGGCTCTTGACGACGGTAGCGCCGGACCCTTCGCTTTGCCGTTTTCCTTCCGCTTCTATGACACTTCCTACACTTCCTATTATGTCGGCATCAACGGCGCCATTTCGTTTACTAATTCCGAAGTCAATGTCTCCGGATATTACAGCGGCTTTGATATTCCGGGGGCGCCCTTCTCCACTCTCGTCGCCGCCTTCTGGAATGATTTGACAATTGACTCCTTGAACCGGGGGCATGGAAATATCTATCGATATAACAGCCCGACTAATGATACGGTCATTATAGAATGGTATCGGGTGGGCAATTTCAATTCCATGACAGATACTCTTACAACTTTCGAGCTGATACTGACCAAAGACGGGAATATCCTAATGCAGTACTATAATGTCGGTACCACCGGCCTCAATAGTACAGCTGTTATAGGACTGGATAATTCCGAATGTGCCGCCGAGCCTTATGTGGGGCACGGCAATCCGCCGGCAAATATTGTCGCTTCCGGCGAGGCCGTAAGATTCCTGCAGCATGTCCCCCTGGTTATGGCCGGCGACGCCAATAACAATGGTTCGATCAATATCTTGGATGTCTCGTATATCATCAATTTTCTCTACCGCGGCGGTCCGCCGCCCGTTCCTTTAGCATCGGCCGATGTTAATTGTAATGGCGCCACGAATATTATCGACGTGTCATACTTGATAAGCTATTTGTATAAGAGCGGACCGGCCCCCTGTTATTATATTCCCTGATTTTCCGAATTACAGCAAAGCAAAATGCCCGCCGTAAGGCGGGCATTTATATTTTGGAGCATTTTCACCATTTAGAGAAACTGAAAAATTCCGGCTCGCGCCAGACTCAGCCAGTAGCCCGGCAAAATTCCCAAAAGCAATGTGCCGGCAGCTGTTATAATCAATACTGCGAGTATAGCCGGATTAAATGATAATGATTCGAACTCTTGCTCCGGCTTTGCAAAGAACGACACCACCACGACTCTTAAATAGTAATATACCGAGACAAAACTGTTCATCACTCCGATTATTGCCAGCCAGATATACCCGTTTTTAATCGCTTCGGAGAATATATAGAATTTCCCCATAAATCCCGCCGTCGGAGGAAAACCGGCAAGGGCGAACATGAAGAGCGCCAATGATGCCGCCAGGAATGGATGGCGTCCCGATAGCCCCTTCATTTCATCAATTTGTGCGGTGCTTCCGCTGCGGCTATCAATTATTGTCACGACTGCGAAAGCGCCCAGATTGAAGAATGTATATGCCAAAAGATAATAGGCCGCCGATGACACCGCTCCCTCGCCTCCGGCGGTCAGCGCCACCAGAACATACCCCGCGTGTGCAATCGAAGAATACGCCAGCATCCGCTTTATATTATTCTGAAATATCGCCAAAATATTTCCAGTCGTCATGGTAAAGACCGCCAATATCCACAGAATTGACGATATATCATTTAAACCGGCGAAGCCGAAAGTAAAAATCCTCAACAGGGCCGCAAATCCGGCCGCCTTGGGGGCCACCGAAAAGAAGGCCGTGACGGGAGTCGGTGCACCTTGATAGACATCGGGAACCCACATATGAAAAGGCACTGCCGCAATTTTGAATCCGAAACCGATCAAGACCAGAATGGCCCCGGTATACAAGAACAATTGCGAGTGCATTTCAAAAAAGCCCAGATCGGCCAATATCCGCCGGAGATCCGTGGTTCCCGTGGCGCCATAGACCAGAGCAATACCATAGATCAAAATGCCGCTCGCAAAAGCTCCCATAATGAAATACTTGATCCCCGCCTCATTGGACTCCTTCTCATGCCGGGCAAAGGCCGCCATAACATACAACGGCACCGACATAATTTCCAATCCGAGAAAAATTACAATCAAATCGGATGTCGCCGCCATGACCATCATGCCGACCGCCGAAAACAGCAGTAAGGCATAAAATTCCGGCCGCTCAATTCCGCGTGCCGCCAGGTACCGTCGGGCCATCAGAAGTGTCAAACCGGCCGCAATTATAAAAATAGCCTTAAAGAACACGGCAAAATTGTCCGCCACCACCATTCCATAGAAGCCCGAGGCCGGATTGCCCCAGCGGGGTAGCGAAATTATGAGCGCGGCCGCCAGTCCGAGCAAGCCGAAATAGGCTAATATCGCCCGATTGCGGATAAAATTACCCGCCAGGAGTATTATCATGGCCGTCGCGGTCACAATTATCTCCGGCGCGATCAAGCCAAAATCAATTGTTGCCAATCTTAAATCCATAGTTTATTATTTTCTGCATCCTCCGGATGCATTTCAAATACCTCAACCACCACCGAACCCCACCGTCACACTGCCATCTTCAACTATAACCGGCACAATGGTCTTTCCGTCGGCCAGTCTAATGGCATCTTCCTTTGCACCCTTGACAGCATAAACATCTATCTCTTTGAATTTGATACCCTGCTTGTCATAAAACTCCTTTGCCGCCGCGCAGTAAGGGCACCCCGGTTTGGTATAAATGGTCACTTTACTCATTCAAATCTCCGACTATCTTCAAATCCGCAACGCCTTTTGGCCCGGGTGCATTTAAATCCTTCTGTTTCGATTCGCCCGCCGCTTCCGTGCTCCGGGCGCGATTCACCAGGGTAATAACATTTCGTACCGCCGGCTCCATGCGATTAAAGAACGGCTTGGGATAAATCCCTATCCACAAAATCAGCAGAACCAGAGGAATCAGAACCAGCCTTTCCCGCCGATAAAGGTCATGCAGATTTTCATTCACCGCCTGCGTAATCTTTCCGAAAATTACCCTTTGCAGCATCCATAACATATAGCAGGCCGCCAGAATAACCCCCGTGGCTCCCAGGATAGCATATACCTGATTCGCCTTGAAAGTACCCAGCAATATCAAAAATTCACCCACAAAACCGTTGGTCAAAGGTAACCCGATTGAAGAAAGAGCGACTATCATGAAGAACGTTGAAAACACCGGCATCGATTTTGCCAGACCGCCGAATTCCGATATCAGTCGGGTATGACGCCGCTCATAAATCATTCCCACCAGCAGGAAAAGCGCGCCCGTCGAGATACCGTGATTTATCATCTGTATCACCGAACCCTCCAATCCCTGGATATTGAGGGTCATCATTCCCAACATTACAAATCCCAAATGAGATACAGACGAAAACGCTACCAGCGATTTGACATCCCTTTGCACCATCGCCACCAAAGCCCCGTATATAATTCCGATAATCGCCAAAACAGAAATCAACGGAACAAACTGCAGTGTCGCTTCGGGGAACATCGGCAGGCAAATACGGATAAAACCATAGGTGCCCATCTTCAGAAGCACACCCGCCAAAATAACCGAACCCGCGGTCGGGGCCTCAACATGCGCGTCCGGCAGCCAGGTATGAAACGGCCAGATCGGGACCTTGATCGCAAAGGCCAGGGCGAAAGCCAGGAAAATATAAGTCTGGGCGCCCAGCGGTATCGGCATCTGGTACAGTTTCAAAATATCAAAACTGTACTCCCCGCTGTAGCCATGATACATGATTACCAGATAGATAAGCGCCACCAGCATCAGAAGTGATCCAAACATGGTAAAAAGCACGAATTTTATGGCGGCGTAAATTTTCCGCGGTCCGCCCCAGACACCGATCAGGAAATACATCGGAATCAGCATCGCTTCCCAGAAAAGATAAAACAGGAACAGATCGAGGGCCACGAAAACTCCCAGCATCCCGGTTTCCAGCAGAAGCATGGAGATGTAATAGCCTTTTATCGACTTTGTAATCGCGCTCCACGACGACACAATCGCAATCAACGACAGCAACGTCGTCAGCATAATTAGTAGAAGTGATATACCGTCGATCCCTAGATGATAATTAATCCCGAACGCTCCGATCCAGGGGATATTGACCTCAAATTGCATGCCGTTCCCGAGAGGGTCAAACATGACATATAGAAAGACCGATATAAGAAAAGTGACAAATGATATAATAATGGCCACGGCCTTAATTGAATCGGATCGTTCCTTGGGCACAAAAAGGAGCAGGAGGACCCCCAGCAGAGGGAAAAATGTTACCAATGTTAAAATATCAATGCCCATATTACCTGAAAATTATATAACCTATCAACAACACCACTCCCAGCAGAAAAACGGTCGTGTATCGCCTGACCAAGCCTGACTGCACCGGCCTGAGGATTTTTGATATGTCACCGATTATTGTCGCCAGCCCGTTAAGGATACCGTCAATAAATAAAACATCGATTATCTTCCAGAGGAAAAGAGACAGCCCCACCAATGGTCTGACAATGACGGCGCCGTATAATTCATCTATAAAATATTTACCATACAAAACCCGGTGCAAACCCGAAAGGGATTGGCGCAATCTGCCGGCCAGGCCGATATTTTTGACATAGAGGACATATGCCAGGTAAATTGAACCCAATATTAGCACCACGGAAATCGCCATGAGCATTAATTCAGTGCCGCCGCTTTCTGCCGTCGCCGCCAAGGCCGTCGATTCCCCACCGCCCATTACCGGCTCCAGGAACTTCTCGAAACCGTTGCCGCCTCCGAGAATGTGGGGAATTCCGACATAACCGCCGATAATCGCCAGGATGCCCAAAATAGTCAGTGGCACAGTCATGATTTTCGGTGATTCATGCATATGTTCCTTGACATGATGCTCCATTCGTTCTTCACCGTAAAATGTCAGGAATAACAGCCGGAACATATAGAAAGCGGTCAGCATGGCCGTAAACAGACCTATCGCCCAAATCCATATCGAGCCGTAATCGGAGGAAAAAGATTTCCAAAGTATTTCATCCTTGGAAAAGAATCCTGACAATCCGGGAATACCTGCAATAGCCAGCGTCGCCGCCAAAAATGTCCAGAACGTGGTCGGCATGTGGCGCTTCAAACCTCCCATGAATCGCATATCCTGCTGACCCGAGAGAGAATGTATAACCGAGCCCGCCCCCAAAAACAGGAGCGCCTTGAAAAAGGCATGGGTCATCAAATGAAAAATGCCCGCCGAGAACGCCGCCACCCCGCAGGCCACGAACATATATCCCAATTGGCTGATCGTCGAATAGGCCAGGACCCGTTTGATATCGTTTTGCGCCAGAGCAATCGTCGCCGCAAAAAGCGCTGTCACCACCCCGATTATGGCCACTACCATTAGTGTGGTCGGCGCCATAAGAAATAATACATGGGAGCGGGCAATCATATAGACACCCGCCGTAACCATAGTTGCGGCATGGATCAAGGCCGAAACCGGCGTGGGCCCCTCCATCGCATCCGGGAGCCAGACATAAAGCGGAATCTGCGCCGATTTGCCGGTCGCCCCCAGAAACAAGAGCAGAGTCGCCGCCGTAATCAAACCGCCCCCGGCAATAAAAACTTGCGGGGCTTTTTCGAAGACCGATATGAAATTCAGCGACCCGGTGCTCCAAAATATAATAAATAGACCTAGCAGGAATCCGAAGTCGCCGATACGATTGACTATAAACGCCTTTTTGCCGGCGTCGGACGCCGACTGCTTTTCAAACCAGAAGCCGATCAAAAGATAACTGCAGAGTCCGACCCCTTCCCAACCGACAAACATCAACAGATAGTTGTTAGCCATCACCAGGGTCAACATCGAGAAGATAAACAGGTTGAGATATGTGAAATAGCGGCCATAGCCGGCATCATCATGCATATAACCGATAGAATAAAGATGGATCAGGAATCCGACTCCGGAAACCACCAGCACCATTACCGCCGAAAGCGGATCAAAAAGAAATCCGATATTGACATTAAAATCGCCCGAGGGAATCCAGTTGAAAACCACTTCCTCAATGACGCGGTTCGCCGGCGACATAGAAAGCAACTCGAAAAATAATTTCAGACCCCAGAGGAACGACAGACCCACCGCACCGCAGGCTACTATCGATACAATTTTCTTATTCAATTTGCCTAAAAGCAATCCATTGATGAGAAACCCCACCAGCGGGAAAAGCGGAATCAGAATAAGGTAATGACTCATTTCTCGTTCACCATTTCAGCAAATTGAATTTATCCGCGTCAATTGTGCCCCGGGTGCGGAAAAGCATTATGATTATCGCCAGACCGACCGCGGCTTCGGCCGCCGCCACGGCCATGATCAAAAATACAAAGACATGCCCGTCCATAAGATTCAGAAATCGCGAAAAAGTGATAATCGTCAGGTTGGCCGCATTAAGCATCAATTCAACCGACATAAACATTATGATCAGGTTTCGCGATAGAATTACGCCGGCCACCCCTATGGCAAAGAGGATGGCACTGACTATCAGATAATGCGGCATCGGAACCATCAGACTCCCCTCCCGTCATCTTTTTCATCCCTCTTCGCCATTATTACCGCACCGACAATCGCCACCAGAAGCAAAATCGAAGTCAGTTCAAATGGGAATAGATATTTGGTATAAAGCAGTTCCGCTACCGGCCGGGCCCCGCCGAAATCGGGCGACGCCTGAACCATCAGGGTATTCATCCTCCCCGGGAAAGCCACCTGTTTGATCATTGCCAGAAGTTCCGCGACAAAAACTACGGTCAATATTACTCTGGTCGGGCGATCCACCTTGGACCGTTTTTCGGCGAATTTCTCTCCCCGCAAATTCAACAACATAATGACAAACAGGAACAGCACCAGAATGGCGCCGGCATAGACTATTATCAAAAGAGCGCCTACAAAAATCGCGCTTAATTGAACGAACATCACCGCGATCGCCATCAGGGTGACAATGAGGTACAGGACGGACGCGACCGGATTCCGCTGCAATATCATCATCAGGCCGCCGCCCACAGCCACCACCGCCGCAAAATAAAATACTACCAGTTCCATAACGGCTTAAAATATCCTCCGCACCCGCCGGATAATCTTTTTGAACGGCTTTTCTTTTTTGGGACGATTGGCCAGCATTTGCTCCTTAGTAAAAATAAAAACATCCCGATTGTCATTAGAAAATTCATATTCGTGTCCCAAAAATATCGCTTCCTCGGGGCACGCCTCTTCGCAATATCCGCAATAAATACAGCGGAGCAGGTTTATCTCATATACCTTGGCGTAACGCTCCCCCTTTTCGTTTTCCGCGCCTTCCATATATATGGCATCAGCGGGACAAGAGGCGGCGCAAAGACCGCAGCAGACACACCGCTCGCTGCCGTCTTCATAAACTTCCAGATAATGAAGTCCCCGGTAACGGGGCGCCATTTCTTTCTTAACTTTGGGATATTGAATGGTTACCGGCTTCATAAACAGGTGCTTCAGGGTCGTGTAAAACCCTTTGGGCAGTGCCAGGAAAACCGTTTTTATTACATCAATCATATCTTTATCACAACAAAGTTATCAGCGAGGTTACCATCACATTCAAAAGCGCCAGAGGAAACAGCACCTTCCAACCCAGAGCCATTAGTTGGTCGTAGCGCAGACGAGGCAAAGTGGCCCGTATCCAGATATATACCGACATGAAGAAAATAACTTTAATGACAAACCAGACCACCGGCGGCAAGAATGGCCCCTGCCATCCGCCGAGAAATAAAGTTGTCGCCACGCATGAAACCGATATCATATTGGCATATTCCCCGATATAGAACATAGCGAATCGCATCGACGAATATTCGGTATGATACCCCGCCACCAGTTCCGATTCCGCCTCCGGCAAATCGAACGGGGAGCGATTAGTTTCGGCTACCGCGCAAATGGCATAAATGAAGAATCCTACCGGCTGACGGAATATAAACCAGTGCCAGACCGATGCCTGCTGATCCACCAACTCCTTGAGCGAAAATGTCTGGGCGATAACAAGAACACCCATAATGGATAGTCCGTAGGCCACTTCATACGATATCATCTGGGCCGAAGAGCGAATCCCGCCCAAAAGCGAATATTTTGAGCCCGATGACCAGCCCGCCAGGACTATACCATAGACCCCCAGCGACGTCACGGCAAATATATACAGGATGCCGACATTCAAATCCGAAATCACCATATCGATCTTGTAACCGAATAATGTCACCGTGTCGCCGAACGGCACCACGGCAAAATTCAGCAGCGCGGGAATAAACATCACGACCGGGGCGAGCGCATAAGTGATCCGTTCGGCATTGTCGGGGACAATATCCTCTTTGAAAATCAATTTAATGGCATCGGCGACCGGCTGCAGCAAACCGAACGGTCCGGCCAGATTGGGCCCGATACGGTGCTGAAAATGCCCGACCAATTTTCTCTCCAGCCAGGTGGCATAGGCGCATCCAGTCAAAACCGCCAGGACGACTACGACCACTTTTATTGCCGAAATAATGGCAAATTCTGTTCCGGTCATGCTTCTTCCATCCTTGTCAGGCGCACCCAATCGATTCGTCTTTTTCTCATCTGCAAAATGTTAACGGGCGGCGCCGCGAAAGTCCGGCTAACCAGGGCTACATTGTTGTCGAGATGTTCTGAAATTCGGGCTCCCAATATCACTTTGCCCGTCTCCGACTCGACTTTAACCATGTCCCCATCGGCTATACCTAATTTGTCTGCCACCGACGGCGAAATCTCCAGATACGGCTCGCCGCAAAAAGCCGCCAGGGATTTTGATTTCTCCGTCCGGTGTCCCATATGGTGCATATCATCCACGACAAAAAGCGGGAAGGGAAATTCCGATGGCGCTGACTCTTTTATATATTTCACCTCGGTTATCTCAGGAGCGGCGGTTGCAGGCGTCCTTTGTAATAAACCGTTCGCCTCTTCGGCGAGAGTCCTGAAATCCTCATAGATTGGCTCTTTCATCGCCTCGGCAATTAAGCGTACGATTTCATATCCCGGCAGAGAATTCCCGACCGGCTTGATGGCGGCCCTGAAAGACTGCTCCCTGCCCTCGACATTCACAAAACTGCCGTCATATTCGGCCCATCCGGCGAGGGGCAAAACCACATCGGCCATCTCTGATGTTTCCGATTCACACATATCCGCCACGGCAAGAAAATCCAGTTTCTCAATGCCTTCGCGGACAAACTCTCCGTCGGGATAATTCCCAATCGGATTGGCGCCGATAATCAAGAGGGAATCAATTTCCTCTTTTTTGGCCCCCAGAATCATACGATCCGAGGCCAGCCCGGGATTTTCCGGATAATATCCCCAAATCTTTTTAAAATCGGATATCATGCTGTCGGACAAATGCGGCATCACGCCGAGTCTTTCCGCCCCTTTGCTGTTCGCATACTTGGAGAGAATCCCGACCTGCCCTTTTTCATAGATACCGGCCGCAATTGCCAGATTATTTATGGCTGAAGCCAGGACTTCGCGCGATGAGGAAGTCGATATGAATTCCCCGGCAATTAATGTGATATTGGTCGCCTTCACCATGGCTTCCGCCAGTGCCCTGATTCTTTCTTCGGAAATGCCCGAAATCTCAGCCGCTTGGCCGACAGAATTCGGTTCCAGAAGCGACCTGAATTTATCCGCCCCTCCGGTCTTCTCCGTTAGGGCCATCACGACACCGTTAAGCAGCGCCTCCATGGTCCCGGGGGCGTTGACCATTTCATCTTGTGAAATCTCTCCCGATTTCGTCGCTATCGGATTAATCGTATATAGCGACGCCGCTTTGCGCGTGACAGTCTTATGGACTCGCAAATTTATGATGGGATGCTCTTTAATCAAATTGGAGCCGACCACCAGGATTAAATCCGACTTTTCGATATCCGCAATACTGAATTTTTGTTCGGTCAATCTGGTATATAAATCACCATGTTTTTCCGGCAGCATTTTATATTCCGTCCGAAAATCGACATTATTCGAATGGATTACGGTCCGGAAAAATTTGGAGAAGGCGTAGAGAGAATTGGAATCTATTGACGACGTAATCAGACCGCCGATACAAACCCCGCCCTTTTTCTCTTTGATTTCTTTGAATTTCCGCGCTATCAGTTCGATGGCCTCTTCCCAGGACGAAGCAACCTGCTTGTCCCCTTTCTTAATAAGGGGAGTCGTTAACCGGCTGTCCGAATTGGTGATTTGATAGCCGTATCGCCCGATATCGCAAATCCAGCCCTCATCGATAGCATCATTACGGCGAGAAGTCACTCGATATATTCGGTTGCGGTCCTTCCACAAAGTCAGATTGCAGCCATCCGCGCAATAAGAGCATATAGAGTCTATTTTTTGCGTTTTCCAAACCCTGATTTTATATCGCCAGTCGGTATTGGTAAGTGCCCCTACCGGGCAGATTTCCACCAGATTGCCGGAATAAATGGAATCAACCATCTCTCCCGGAGCGGCGTCGATCTCGGTAATATCGCCTCGCTGGAACGCGCCCAAATCATATTCGCCAAAAGCTTCCTTGTTGGCTCGTACGCACTTAAAACAGCGAATGCACCGATTTTGATTCCTGATTATCTCCGGGCCGATTCGATAATCGTCAAATGTCGATTTCCTGTCCCTGATAAACCTGTATTTCCTGAAATCAAAACGGGAATCATCAATTCCATGATTGAATGTATTATCCTGAAGGTCGCACTCCCCGCCCTTGTCGCAGGTGGGACAATCGAGCGGATGATTAATCAGAAGAAACTCCAATACCGCCTTTCGTCCCTGTTTGACTTTTTCCGATTCCGTATTCACCACCATCCCCGGCATGACTTCCGTCGCGCAGGAGACCTGCAGTTTCGGCATCTTTTCAATCTCGACATAACAGATGCGGCAGGCCCCGACCGGCTTCAATTTCGGGTGCCAGCAGAATGTGGGAATTTCAATACCCATCATTTTGGCCGCTTCCAGAACCGTCGTTCCCTTAGGGACCGTCGTCTCCCGGCCGTTTATGGTCAATGTCACCATGTTGACGGTATCAGCCATTATTTAAACTCAAACTCCGTTTTAACCATGCATCTCTTGTTGTCGATATGATATTGAAATTCTTCCCGGAAAAGCTTCAGCGCTGATTGAATCGGCATGACGGCGGCGTCCCCGAGAGGGCAAATCGTGCGCCCCAAAATATTGTCGCAAATCGAGTCTATCTTTTCCAGGTCCCCGGGCACACCTTCACCGGCCTCGATTCTGCCGATTAACTGCTCCAGCCAGCCGGTCCCGTCCCGGCAGGGCGTACACTTGCCGCATGATTCATGTTTATAAAAATGTATCAATCTTTCTATCACCCAGACCATGCAGGTGCGATCATCTATTACAATCACCGCTCCCGAACCGAGCATCGATCCGGCCGCCGCCAGGGATTCATAATCAAGCGGCGTGTCTATCTGATTGGGCAGCAGAAAGGGGGTCGATGAGCCGCCGGGAATGATCGCTTTCAATTTGTGCCCGTCAAGCATGCCGCCGCCGATATCATTTATCAGCACCGACAATTTCGTGCCCATTTCCAGTTCATAGTTGCCGGGCCTCTTCACATGCCCCGACAGAGAAAATATCTTCGTTCCTTTTGATTTTTCCGTCCCCATCGAGGCGTACCAATCGGCCCCGTTGTTTATTACATGCGGCACCACCGCCAGCGTCTCGACATTATTTACGACCGTCGGGCAGCCATACAACCCCTCGATTGCCGGAAATGGCGGCCGTATCCGCGACATACCCCGCTCCCCCTCCAGAGAATTCAAAAGGGCCGTTTCCTCCCCGCAGATATAGGCCCCGCCCCCGGTATGAACCACCATATCAAGATCATATCCGGTACCAAAAATATTTTTCCCCAGCATTCCCTTTTTATAGGCCTCTTCGATCGCTTTTTCCATCATGGCAGCGGGATAAACAAACTCGCCCCGCACATAACAAAAGGCCAGATGACTCCCAATGGCGTAGGCCGCTATCGCCATCCCTTCGACCACTCCATGCGGATCATGTTCCATCAGCACCCGATCCTTGCAGGTCCCCGGTTCCGATTCATCGGCATTGCAGACTAGATACCGCGGTTTGAGACTGTCTTTGGGGATGAAACTCCATTTCATCCCGGCCGGAAAACCGGCCCCGCCGCGGCCCCGCAAACCCGACTTTTTCACCTCGTCGATGACTTCCGCCGGTTTCATCCCTTTGAGCACCTTTTCCCAGGCTTTATAGCCCCCACGGGAGATATAGGTCTCAATCGTAACCTGCTTCGGATCATCGATATATTTAAACAGTATCTTCTTTTCCATCACGTGCCTGTTTGCGCAATTCGTCCAGAATCCTGTCCACTTTTTCCCGGGTCAGATTTTCATAATATTTATCATTAATCTGCATCATGGGAGCCGTGGCGCAGCTCCCCAAACATTCGACCGAAATCAATGTAAAAATTTCATCCGACGTCGTTTCGCCTTTCTTGATTCCCAGCCTCTCCTCCAAATAATGAATCAAACTGTCGGCGCCCAAGAGGGCACAACTGATATTATGGCAAACCTGAATCAGATATTTGCCGACCGGTTCTTTCGGAAACATGGTATAAAAACTTGCCGCTTCCGCCACCTCGATATACGGGACCTCTATTATCTGCGCGATTTCTCGATATAGTTCGGGATTTAGATGACCCTCCTGGCGGAAAGCGACGGTCAAAGCCGGCAAAATGGCCGATTTGCGGTGCGGGTATCGCACCATGCGGCGCTTAATTTCGGCGACCGCTTTCTCTTTTAAAATCATCGATCTACCTCTCCCAGCACGATATCAATCGAGCCGATGGCCGCGATTACATCCGCCACCAACCCGCCCTCGATCAATTTAGGCAGTGCCGAAAGATTGACAAAACAGGGGGGCCGCACCCGCATTCGATGTGGTTTGTTGGAGCCGTCCGATGATATATAATACCCCAGTTCACCCTTGGGGGATTCTATGGCCTGATATACCGCTCCGCGGGGCGGCTTGAAACCTTCGGTTATCAATTTGAAATGGAATATCAGAGACTCCATTTTGCTTAAAACATCTTCTTTCGGCGGTAGTACTATTCCCGGCGCATGCACCCGGTACGGACCTTCCGGCATGCCGTCAAGGGCCTGCTGGACAATGCGAAGCGATTGCTTCATCTCCTCCATTCGGATCAAATACCGGTCATATACATCACCATTCTTGCCGAGAGGCACCATAAAGTCAAATTTATCATAGCCGCAATAAGGATTGGCTTTGCGCACATCATAATTGACACCGGATCCGCGCAGGGTCGGACCGGTCAGTCCGCAATTGACCGCATCTTCGGCCGATATTTTGGCCACCCCGATAGTTCGTCCGCGGAATATTTTGTTATCATTAAGCAACCGCTCGTAATCTTTCAGTTTCTCCGGGATCACTTTCAAAATATTTTTTACTTTCTTGTCGAAATCCTCGGGAAGGTCAAAAGCCAGTCCGCCGATACGGAAATAGGTCGACATCATTCTCTGCCCCGAAACCGCTTCGTAAATGTCGATAATCATTTCCCGTTCGCGGAAAGCGTAAAGTAGCATCGACATCGCTCCCAGATCCAGGGCATGAGTACCGACCCAGACCAGATGGGATGCGATTCTCGTCAATTCCGTCAGTAGCACCCGGGCATAAACCACTTTCGGCGGCATCTCCAGTCCGAGCAGTTTTTCGACCGCCAGGCAGTAACCAAGATTGTTTGACATCGGCGCCAGATAGTCCATCCGGTCGGTCATCGGAATGACTTTATAATACAATTTGGCTTCGGCGTTCTTCTCGATACCGGTATGAAGGTAACCGATGATCGGTGTCGCCTTGACCACCGTCTCCCCGTCCAGTTCCAACTGCACCCGCAACACTCCGTGAGTCGCCGGGTGCTGGGGCCCCATGTTTAAAATCATGGTCCTTTTGCCGGCGGCGGTTTCGTTCACTTTATCACCTCCGGCGGTTCATTTTTATTATAGGAAAATCGGGGGATTTCATAAGTCAGGGGGAAATCCTTGCATAGCGGGTGGCCGTCCAATTCATCGGGCGTCACTATCTTGGTCAGATCGGGATGCCCGACAAAGATGATACCCATCATGTCGAAAACTTCCCGCTCCAGCCAGTTGGCCGTCTGCCACAGCGGACAGAGCGTATCGATTTTTACGTCATCCTCGGGAAGGCGGACTTTGATAAGAAGGCGATACTTGTTACGAAGGGAGTATAAATTGTAAATAACCTCAAACCGCCCCTTCGCCTCCTCGATATCTCCTTTCCAGTCAAGAGAACAAATATCGGCAAGAAGTTCAAATCCCATTTCGCCGTCACTTTTTAACGCGGCGCAAAGATCGAAAAGGAATTCCTTCTTTATATAGAAAGATTGCTGCCCTCGGAAATTGTCCTCGGCGATGACACCTTCCGCGGAATGCGATTTGATAAATTCCCTGACTTTATCTTCCATGCTTCACTTTGTGCCTAAATTCACAAATTAATATCAAAAAAAATCACCCCGTGGCCTTCATCGAACCGGCGTTTCTCTTGGCCACCGATTCCTTCTGAATCTTATCGAATAATTTCAAGATGCCGTCCATTAATTGCTCGGGACGCGGCGGGCAGCCCGGAACGTAAATATCAACAGGGATAATTCTGTCCACTCCTTGGACAATGGCATAATTGTTGAAAACCCCGCCACAAGAGGCACAGGCCCCCATGGAAAGAACCCATTTCGGGTTCGGCATCTGGTCGTAGAGGCGTTTCACGACCGGAGCCATTTTCACCGATACTCGGCCGGCCACAATCATCAGGTCCGCCTGACGCGGCGATGGCCGCATCACCTCCATCCCGAATCGAGCCAGATCAAAATGAGAGGCAAAGGTCGACATCATCTCAATTGCGCAACAAGCCAAACCGAAGCCCAGTGGCCACATAGAACGCTTATGCGCCCAATTGACCATCTTGTCCAAACTGGTCAAAATTATCGAATCAGGAATTTTCTCCTCTAATCCCACTTGAGGGCTCCTTTGCCTAAAATATAGAAATAACCGACTAATAGGATTACGATAAATGTCAGCATTTCGATAAAGCCGAAAACCCCTAATTGCCGATAGATTAATGCCCAGGGATAAAGAAAGACCACTTCTATATCGAATAAAATGAATAAAATCGCCACCAAATAAAACTTCACGGGGAACTGACTGCGGGTGTCACCCACCGGAACTATACCGCTTTCATACGGTTCCGTCTTGGCTCCCTCCTTGGTGCGGCGTCCGAACAGGATGGATAATAGTATCAGGGCCAGCGCGATAATTGTCGCCAGCGCCACCAGAATAAGTATGGGGAAAAATATTTCAAACATATTTAGTCGCATTTAAACGCCAATTATAAAAATACGAGCCAAAGTAGTCAACTAAATATTTGTGAAAATCTTAACAATCACAAATTTAATCCAATATTCTTGCATCAGGTCCCATAGGGTGTAACCGAATGGAAAACATCGATTCCGGCGGAAGCAATCAATTTCCATAATGAAATCTCAAAGCCCTATTCTTATATGATTGGAGAATATCCAGCCTTTATCTTTCTTGTACACTTCTGCTCTGTAGATTCCTCTTTTGAGAGCCCGGAAATTCAAACTGTCCCCCTCAGCTCGGGCCACTTCATGGCTGTTGCAAATTAACCGAATTGAGCCTCTTTCGGGCACTTTTACGGATAGAGTCACCTCTTCCGGTCCCGGCATAGACCCGCCCCCTATCACATAATCATCATCTTTAATTGCCCGGAAATCGAATCCGGAAGCTTCGCCCCATCGAAAATTGGATACAAAGATGCGGCAGTCACGAATTGCTTCATAAATTTGGTCTCGGGCTCTTTCTAAATTTTGAGATAATTTCTCGGTCAGCAGCACATGGGTCCGCAACGACCGAAACTGCACTTTATAGGGGAAAATGGTGATTCTAATCGGCCCGATCCGGTATGGAAAGCCATGAACATCTACGGCCCCCAGGCCGGCCACCTTTCGCATCAGATTCAGATCGTCCCACTTTTGAAGAATCCGATCGGTCGGAGAACGCATAAAGCGCCGCGGTGAGAACACCATCTTTACCTTATTATACGGTTTTAAATTTTCCATCCATTCCGACATCTGGTTCCAGATTTCCACGCCGTCGAATCCGACAGCATCCCAGGCCAGCCAGGGATACGATGGGTATTTCCCCAACCGTGGCCGTATTTCATCCGGATGGGCAATAATGCCGAGAGCCCCCTGACGTTTTCCTTCGGCCACATATTCCTGGGGCGTCAAATTATCCCCCAATACCTCTTTTGTGCCGAATAAAAGATAATGATTGCAGTCTTCGACATCATTATGCTCGTAACCGATAAGGACCAGCGTCCCCCTGTAAAATCCCTCTTTGCCCTCATTGCGGCACTTAAGGGTCATATGGTCAGAGACAAGAATAAAATCAAGTCCGGCATCGGAAGCAATATCGGTCACTTCCTCCAGCGTCTTGGTCCCGTCCGATTCGGTGGTATGTATATGAATACATCCCTTATATTCGAAATATTTTCCGTTCTTAATCATGGGATTCCTGCAAAAGTTTTGGTGACGGCACTCTTCTGAAAATGTACAGCCCCATCGCCATCATCAGAACCAATGACAATACGGCCAGGCGATAGGGCAGTTTGATTGCCGACATATCGCTCAGCCCCATCATGCCGCTCAGGAACTTTCCGTACGGTCGCGACGGATTAAATAAATAGACGACCACTCCCCAAATCACCGGCCCGACCACCGCCGCCGCCCGGCCTGACAGCGAGTATAACCCGAAAAACCGCCCCAATTCCTCACGGGGCACCATCTCTGCCAGAAGCGGCCGCGACAGCGTCCATAATCCGCCCAGAAAAACTCCCATCGCCATACCGAGAAGATAAACTGCCGGGCGATTATCAATAAAAATAAACAGTAACAAAGTAATTATCCAGCCCGCCACGATAATTGCCATCCCTCTTTTTAAATCAAAATTCTGGGCAAAGTGCCCGATTGTATATGAGCCCGCCATAGCCGACACCGTTGAAATTATCAGAAATAATGTAAGATCGGTATCGGCAAAGCCGATTACCATCGATGAGAAAATCCCCATATTCAAAATTACGGTCGCTACGGCATCCTCAAAAAAATAATCCGCAATCAGAAATCTCAGCACCCCCGGATATTTTCTGGTATCTTTGACCCCTTCCCATACTTCCCGATACGCTTTTTTCAGATCGATTTTTTGTCTGTGCGATTTAAAGTCCTTCTCCCTCACCCAGATAAAGCAGGGTACGGCAAAAAGCATGAAAAGAATAGCGGTTGGAAGGAAAGCGGCCTCTTTCCCCCCGGCCGAAAAGCCGGGCAAAGTCAGTCCGAAAATTTTTCCTGTCACCCAGGGAAGCACCAGAATCATCCCGACAATTGACCCCATATATCCTAATGCAACACCGAAACCGGAAACCAGCCTGGCCGCGCGGCCGTCGGCTACCGAGTACAGAAGGGAATTATAAAAGACCATTCCCCCCTCATAAAGAAAGTTGGAGAGTGCAAATACTACAATTATAAGCATAAAGAGACTGATCGGAATTAACGGGATTATGCCGACTGCGACGCCGCAGAGAAATGTGAATAGAAACAGAAAAATCTTCTTCTTACGGGAATGATCCGAAAGCGCCCCCAGCGCCGGCATTATTAATCCAGTCAATAACATGGAGAGGGCGTATGAAATATCGTAATATAACCCGTCCCGCCCCAGATCTTCGACCACCCAGCGCTTGAAATATAGCGACAGGATATTCATCGAATAGATAGTGTTGGCGAAATCGTAAAACGACCAGGCCAGCACATCTTTCTTGAATATTGCCCTATACGAACTCAAATTTCCAATATGTCCGAAATGGTTAACATTCCATCCCTGATAAGTCCCAGGAACTCCGGCAATTCCAGGCCCAGATTGACACAGGCCGCCATATTTTCCCTGGTCGCCCCGGCCGCGAACCGTTTTTCCTTGAAGCGGCGCAGCATAAATTCGGTATCTATATTTTCCAATCTTTTCGACGGATGCATCAGCGCACAGGCCACCAGGAATCCGGTGGTCGGATCGGTCGTGTAAAGTCCCCAATCGAGCCGCGATTTGCATTCGGCGTGGCCCGGATGACAGCGAATGGCATAAATCATCTCCGCCGGCAGATCATATTCTCGAAGCCAATCTTCCGTGATAAAAGTATGCTTCTCCGGTTTGTCGGCAGTAACATTATAGTCCAAATCATGGAGCAGCCCGGTCAAACCCCAGATATTTTTATCCTCGCCGAAATGCTCCGCCAGGCGAATCATCCCGGCCTCGACCGCCAGAATGTGCTTGCGAAGATTTTTGTTTTCGATCTTCCCTTCCATCAGGGCCAGCGCGGCTGCTCTATCGATCATTTTCTCAGACTCCTATTAAGATTGAAATCCATTATATGCAATCGATTGCCAAATGTCAAAACGACTGTAACTTGGTAAGTTGCTATTCACGAAACGGCCCGAAATAGCGCTCTTTAGCCTCCGGTTCAATTAACTTGACTTTGCCACCGATAAAGATTAAAATTAGGCCGCAATTCGATGCTGGGGTAGCTCAGTTGGTATAGAGCGCCTGACTGTGGATCAGGAGGTCGGGAGTTCGACTCTCCCCCCCAGTACTTTATTTTTGCATTCCTCCATCCAAATAATACTTTCATCTTTTTTAAAATTCCTTAAATTGACCGTTTGAATTATGGCAAAATGCTATGGCTGAAAAGAGATTACTGAAAAAAGTCGAACCGAAGGTTCTCAAAGGATTTCGCGATTACCCGCCTGAAGAGGAAATCGCCCGCCAGAAATTGATCGAAACCGCCCGTCGGATCTACGAACGGCACGGTTTTCTGCCGCTCCAGACTCCGGCTCTCGAATATGCCGAAACTCTTCTCGGCGGAGATTATACCTCCGATAATCTCAAGGAACTGTTTGGCTTTCACGGCCCCGATGAAGTCGATATGGCCCTCCGGTACGAATTCACCGTTTCTCTCGCCCGTTATGTCGCCGGCAATCCGGAATTGGCCCTTCCCTTTCGGCGCTATCAATACGGTACCGTCTGGCGGGTCGACAAACCGGGTCCCGGCCGCTATCGCGAATTCATGCAGTGCGATTTCGACATGGTCGGAACGTCGTCGATGCTGGCCGACGCCGAAATCATTGCCGTAATGGTTGAAGTTATGTCCGAATTGGGCATCAAAAACTTCATAGTAAAATATTCCAATCGAAAAATTCTCAATGGACTGGCCCAGCATGCCGCCATTCCCGCGGATAAAGTGACAGATGTCTTTCGAGTCATTGATAAACTGGAAAAACAGGGCGAGGAAGCGGTTCGGCTGGAACTGGGGCCGGGACGGATTGACAAATCGGGCGACAGGATTCCCGGACTTAACCTGGAAAATGGGCAGATTGAAACCGTTCTTGATTTCCTAAACATTGCCGCATCCCATCGAAATGACTCCCTGGACGAAGCAGAAAAAGTCTTGGATAAGATTGAAATCGCGCGTTCCGGCATCGATGAACTGCGCGAAGTGCAAAATTATTTAAATGAAATGCAAGTGCCTGATGACAAGACTAAGGTCGATTTAACCATTGTCCGCGGACTCGGATATTATACCGGTCCGGTCTATGAAACGACCCTCCTTGACCTGCCGGATTATGGTTCCGTCTTTTCCGGGGGTCGCTATGATAATCTTATCGAAAGATTTTCGAATAAATCGGTTCCCGCCACCGGCTCATCTTTCGGGGTGGACCGGATGCTGGCCGCCCTC
This sequence comes from Candidatus Zixiibacteriota bacterium, assembly GCA_900498245.1. Classification (NCBI taxonomy): domain Bacteria; kingdom Pseudomonadati; phylum Candidatus Zixiibacteriota; species Candidatus Zixiibacteriota bacterium. Next base: position 1,720,129 of record LS998015.1, on the reverse strand, counting down.
ATCGAACTCAGGGCGATAACGCTTCGGAGGGCCACCTCCGATGTCCTTGTTACCACTATGGATAAAAGCCGCCTGAATGACTATATCGCCATCGTCAATGAAATCCGGGCCGCCGGGATCAACGCCGAATTGTTTCTCGGTGAAACCAAAAACCTTAATAAACAGCTGAAGTATGCCGATCGCGTCGGCATTCCATTGGCAGTCATCGCTGGCTCAGATGAATTCGAATCCGGTATGGTAACCATAAAGGATCTACGGGCTGGTGCCGAAATTGCGCGTGGTCTTTCGGATCGAGAGGAATGGCTGAGGGCCGAAAATATCCAGACTACCATCAAGCGCCCCGATATGATCTCCTTTCTCAGAAATTTGCTTAAGTGAGCGCACATTCAACTTTGGATTGAATGAATTTCTGCATATCGAATAATCAGGGGAAAGACAGGCGCTAATCCCTGATTCGTCCTGCCGACCCGGGATCTTAAGCCTGAGGTCAAATACAAAATCACTATCATTTTTATGGTAATTGGACGCTGCCGCTATATAGAGGTAGGCATTATTGAAAAAATCCAAATTGCTGGCCGCCCAGCACAGAGCGATATCAGTAATTATATTTTTGAGGACGGATAGAATGAAATGACTGAAATTACCTCAAGTTTCAATTCAAAGCCAATTGTCTTAATTCCAGCCTACTCGCAATCCGCTGATAGGCAATCAAATACTATGTTCCTGCCATCCGGGGGGGGCCATTAGAATTTTACCAAAACGAACCCACCGCGACTCATTCCGTTGTCCCGCCATAAGTTATCCCAATTTTAATTGGTTTCGTTTTTCAGGATGGGACCAACTTTATGCCAATCAATATGTTAAAAAAAAGCAATCTACCGATAAGACGAATATGACCGGGATTATCACTACATTTAGTCAGGAACTCGATGCCCTAAAAGATTATTCATTGGTCGAGGATATTAAACGGGCGGGAGGGCAAAGATTCTATATAGGACACCTCAATGAGCAGGATATTGTTTTCGTGCTCGCCCATAATGATCCGCTTGATGCCGCGCTTGCCGCTCAGATGATGATAGATACATTTCACGTCAAGCAGGTTATATTCACCAGTCAGGCGTTTCCCTTGGCACCATATATCGCCGGCGGAGATCTTATAATTGGTAATTATCATATTCGTCCCGCAAAATATGACGAGGCCGAACGGCAAATGCTCGAGGGGGATCCAACCCTGCTTCAGACTCTTCGGACGGTCTGTGATATTCCCCGCGCCGACCGCCCGCCGCATATTTTCGGCACATTGATCGATTGGCGGGTAGCCGATTTCGATCATCCTCGCCTTAGAATGATGCAACAGGAATTCGGTGCGATCGCTATCGATTCGGTGGGTGCCGCGCTCGCCCATACCTGTCACCTGAATGAGACCCCGTTTGCCGCGATTTGCATTACCGTCCCGTCGCCCGAAAGTGCGGAACCGGTATCGGAAGATAGAATCAATCGGGCTTGTCAGGGAGCATTTGAATTGAAGGGCCTGGCTCTGGTTGAATTGACAGTCTCCGCTATCACCGCCCATCTTTGACTGGCCTGACTGATATTCAATCATTGAAATTGGCATTGACAATACTCTCCATAATGGTTATTTTCTTCACAAATTATTTTTGGATTTGCCTGTAATTAAATAACTTACAGGGCGCGTATTATTGAATTTCATTATTCGGCTCCCGGATTGGAAAATATCCGCCGGGGGCGAAGTGAGGTTATAATGAAACTCTCGGCAGATACGGAAGCCGGAAAAAATATCTCAATTTCTCGTCGCGGTTCCGCGCTCCCCCCTTCTCCGATAAGAAAATTGATTCCACTGGCGGATCAAGCAAAGAGAAAAGGGGTAAAAATATATCACCTGAATATCGGTCAACCTGATATTGAAACTCCCCCCATTTTCTGGAGAGCGGTTAAGAATTACGCCAACAAGGTTCTGGCCTACGGTAACTCACAGGGGATGACAGAATATTTGGATAAACTCTCGGCCTATTATCGGCGTCGGGATTTGGAAATCAAGCCTAACGAAATAATCGTGACGACCGGAGGGTCTGAAGCGATCATATTCGCCATGACAATTACCTGCGAGCCGGGTGAGGAAATTATCGTCTTTGAACCGTTTTACACCAACTATAACGGCTTTGCCATCCAGGCCGGAATCAAACTGGTACCTATTACTACTCATGCCGAAGATGGTTTTCATATTCCCCCCGATGAAATAATTCAGAAGTCAATTTCCTCGCGCACAAAAGGAATTCTTTATTGTAATCCCAATAATCCGACCGGCACCGTTTATACCTCCTCCGAATTAGAGCGCCTAAAGAATCTGGCAATCAAGCATAACCTGTTCTTGATGGCTGACGAAGTCTACAGGGAGTTCATTTATGAGGGAAAACATATAAGCATTATGTCACTGCAGGGAATTGATGATCGCGCCATTATGCTCGATTCCATTAGCAAGCGGTTTTCGGCCTGCGGCGCCCGCGTCGGCAACCTCGTTACCAGAAATCCCGAGATTTATCGGGCGGCGCTTCATCTGGGCCAGGCGCGGCTCTGTTCGCCCACTCTCGAACAGGTCGGGGCATCAGCGGCGTACGATCTTGGCGAGGATTATTTCCGTCAGGTTATTGAAGAATACCGACAGAGGCGTGACACCGTTTACGAGGGGCTGATGAAAATTCCCGGCACCGTCTGCCTTAATCCCGGCGGTGCTTTTTATATTATGGCCAAACTGCCTGTCGATGATGCCGAGAAATTCGCGTCCTTTCTGCTGACTGATTTCAACTATGAGGGCCGGACGGTTATGGTGGCCCCGGGTCCGGGATTCTATGCTTCCCCGGGGAAAGGACAAAGTGAATGCCGTATTGCCTACGTCTTGAAGACCGACGACCTCAAAGATGCCATGGACCTTTTGCGGAGAGGCGTGGAGGCGTATAACTCCGGGAAATAATGTTCTCTTAATGCAACCGTGTAATATTAGATTTAAGCAAAGATGAAAAATGTCGAGCACTATGCCGGTATCGATATCGGCGGATCCAATATCAAATTCGGGCTATTCGATTCGACCGGGAAAATAATCTATCGCGATCAACGTCCCGCGCTTGTTGAAAAAGGTGCCGTCCCCCTGCTGCATTTGATAACCAATATCGCCGAAAGCCTTCTCTTCCGGGCGGCCGAAGAAGAATTGAATGTCAATTGGCTGGGAGTCGGTTCCCCCGGAACCATAGACAATCGGACTGGTACCGTTCGCGGTAAATGCCCTAATATACCGGATTGGGTCGGGACCGAAATCGGGGCCCACCTCAAGGAACATCTGAACTTGCCGGTTTACGTTGATAACGACGCCAATGCCATGGCGCTGGCGGAACTCCGCTTCGGGGCGGCCCAGAGATTCAATTCCGCTGTCTGCGTAACAGTTGGGACCGGCATTGGGGGCGGTATTATTTTTGACAAAAGTCTCTGGCGCGGGAGCAGTTTTTCGGCGGGCGAAATCGGCCATATCGTGATCCGCTTTGACGGCCGACCCTGCCGATGCGGCAATCAGGGCTGTTTAGAAGCCTATTGCTCTTCTCAGGCGATGCTTGATCGAACCCGGGAAAAATTGAAAGACGGCCTGGGAGAGATCTTTTCAGACGTTCTTAACAATGACATTCAAAATCTCAATATAAAAAAATTGTTCGCGGCGGCCAAAAAAGGAGATAGCGCGGCCCTTGAAGTTATCGAAGAGACGGCCACGATTCTGGGAGCCGGTCTATCCGGAGTGGTGAATTTGCTGAATCCTGAAGCGTTAATCTTTGGTGGTGGTATAATAGATGGCGGAGCCGGTTTTATCGAAGCGGCCGGAGCCGAAATTCGGCGGCGCGCCTTCCCAACGGCCACCGAAAACCTTCGCATTCTGAAGGCTGAACTCGGCAACGACGCTGGATTCATGGGCGCCGGACTCCTCGGAGAATACAAATCAAAGAGATAGGGGTCGATCATGAGCCAGGAAAAGGACAATACGCCTCTGGGGATCAAAATTCTGGGTTGGTACGGAATAATTTTCGGCCTGATGTACGTTATAGTCGGAATTGTGAATATTGTGTTATCGATTCTTGATCGGACCTATAAGGATATGGGCCAGAATTTCATCGTCGGTCTTTATGGAGTGCCGATCCTGATTTTCAGCACTGCCTTCAAGGACCTGAAGAAATGGGGATGGACCGGATATTCCATTTTATTGGCCGGCGTCATTATTATGTCGATATTGAATCATAAGGATGCCTATGGAACAGTTGTCGGAGCGCTTTCGCTGGTGGTGCTGGCCGGCCTGTTTCTGCCGGCTATCCGCAAGCATTATTTCGCGTCCTAAAAAGTGGTTGACATCTGACGAAAATAGAATAAATTGGCAGGTCTTGCGAATTTGAAGATTTTCCGCCTTGGGCGGACGCTTTTTTGAAAGGTTGATAGCTTAATCAGGCACGCCCCTCACCGGGCGACCGGCCTGGCATTGGCGCCCTAGCTCAGATGGTAGAGCAACGGACTGAAAATCCGTGTGTCCGCGGTTCGATTCCGCGGGGCGCCACTTTTTTATTGTCATTTCGGCGGAATAATATAAATTAGAGACCGGTCAATGTGACCGTAGAAATGACGATATTTGTTCTGTAAGCCGCGGTAGCTCAGCTGGTAGAGCAGCTGATTCGTAATCAGCAGGTCAGCGGTTCAATCCCGCTCCGCGGCTCTAATGGTTGATTCCCTTCTGCAAAATTCGAGGTTGCATAATTTGCGGCCGGGAATATATTTCAAATAGGCATATTAATTCAACGATCTCAGCGTAGGCGCCTGTTAGAGTAATTTGAGTCAGCCATTATGTCGGGAGGAAAATATGAATAAATTTCTTATAGTCCCATTAATTTTTTTGGCCCTTATTGCAGCCGGATGCGGACGAGAGAGTACTTCGCCTCAATCATCGGGGACAAAGACCCCGCCACAATCAAATCTACCGGAGCAAGCTCGAAGCCTGCTTCAGCAATATTCCCTTTCCGACAGTGCTTTGTTCGATCGAGAATACCCGCTTTCAGCTATTGTTCCGCCGAGCATCTTTGATACCAGTTATGATGTCTATTCCGCGACTTTTCTCTGGGGTCGAATTATTAGTGTGAATAACTCCGCGGATATTCCGGTTACGAATTGGTCGGGCTCGCTCAGCATAAATGCGATCGGGAACATCACCCCGGTGGCCGCATTGGATTTTGAAAAAGGCCGGGATTCCCTGATAAGCCAGACCGATCCGATTTTGATCAACTGGATATCATCTACTTCAACTGACTATGACGGCATATCGGCTCTGGTGTTCGTGAAAAGAGACATAGCCTATTTTGCTCCTGTGTATTTGGCTCTTACTACGACCCCATTTTCAATCCAGTATGATTTCAGCCAATTGCAGAAATTGGCCGCCTACTACAGGGTTGACGAAAACAACGGAATGGCAGTCTACGCCCGAAAGATATGGCCGCATCGTTGCCCTGAGGGTTTCATAATCGGCAACTGGATTAAATCAGATATGTCGGGAGACAGTGGGCTTTTCAGCGGCCAATGGCTCGATGACCAGGGCAATCTGGCCGGGATATATTCCGGCGTATTCCGAAGCATTGATGGGGGGAAGAAGGTTCTCGATGGCTGGATATCGGGCCCAATTTTGACCGTCATAACGGGCCGGATTTTTGGGACATGGTACTATGACGATCCCCGTATGTGCCCCCTTTGCGGGACCGGAATGGGAAAATTCAAGGGCCTATTTAAATATATGAATCAGGAAGGGGTCGGGGCATTTGACGGGGATATAGTCGAGGACTCGCTTGGTTCTCTGAAAATGCAGATGAAGGGGAATTGGCATCTTTTCTGTCCGTTCACCACGGACGGCTCTGACAACAATAATTAAAAAACCCGACGGTATCGGCGACCGCCGGGTCAGTGTCACAAATGAGGATAAAATCCCACGCACCTCATCTATGTCATCGCACCATTTGTTCCCTGGTGCAATTTCCCTCGCAGAAGATGGAAAAGAAGCGCATGCGCCTTCTCGCAGTCCCGATTTTTCTATTTCGGAAATGGATTTAAAATCCCAGTTTTACGGGTACGACTTTACATCCACCATAGATATTATTTGGTGAAGTCCTGAAATCTTACCGGATATTTTAATTCTTTCCCTTCAGGGAAGTGAAAGCAGATAACCGATTGACAGAAATGCGGAATATATTATATTTAATTATTACCCTGAGGTTGGAGCCGTCATAATATGATGCGTCTTATAGGCTTAGCCCGCAGCGGAGATCGCGCGGCGGAAGAAGAGCTTTTTCAATTTCTTTATGTAAGATTTCTCTCTATCGCCAAAAGAAGAATAGGAGAAAAGGACGCGGAGGACCTGGCGCAAGACGCTTGTCTGACTGTGCTTCAAAAGTATAAGACCATGCCCAGTGACGAGTATCTGGAGGCTTGGGCCTACAGCATATTACGAAATAAAATCGGGAATTATTTACAGGGACGCCTCTTGAGATCCTCGCACTCGGCAGGCGAAAAACACAGCAAATATCCGCTCGCGCCGCCGATCGGGCAAGCCGATCCGTTTTTGCGTCAGGTTATCATTCGTTGTCTCAGGAAATTGCATCGCGCCTATCCCAGGTATATGCGGGCGATAAACTTATCGCATCAAGGATATGGCACGGAGGAAATTTGCAGAAGGATGTCAATAACGCCGAATCACCTATATGTAATGCTGAACCGCTGCCGCAATATGCTGAAAGAATGTATTGAATCCGGGAGATTGTCAAATGGATGAACGCTGTATTGACCCGAAAATAGGGATTCTGCTGCATGCCTACGAATTAGGTGTGCTGAACGACGATGATGTTGCCCGATTTGAAATTCATTTGCTAAAGTGTCGTCACTGTTTCGAAGAAGTAATCTCCTTCGCCAATGAATCGGCCGTGCTGCATTCCGACAAAAAAGTGAAACGGGTTGTCGGGAGAGAATTCCGCGAAAATTCTTGGCGAAGATTATGGCAATCACTCTGGCCCGACAAACCGGTCATTTTTCGCCCAGCACTGCAGATATTGATCGTGCTTCTTTTGGCCATTCCCATCTGGTATCTTCACTATCGCGCCGTGGAAAAGCAGGTTCGGCCCTTTCAGACTTTATCCCTCCTGCCGATGAGGTCGGGGGCACCGCATGATTACAGACTATCATCGGGCGAGGACCTCCTGTTGAAATTTGTCTTTGAAAATGCCGTTCCGGGAAATAAGTATCATTTATTAATTACAGACAAGGCGGGGAAGGAATTTTATCAGGAAGACGAATTCGACAGGTTTGACAAATACGGCGTTGGGCAACTCCTCATTTCTAATGAATCGCTAAAACCCGGCATATATCATCTAATAATCGAAGATCCTGGAGACACCTCATATCTGAATCGACAGGAATATTATATTTCTGTCCTACCCTGAATTCTTTTCCCATAGCTGATAGATGCTTTACCTCAGGTCGGCACATAATTTCACGGAAATTGATCTTGTCAAAATTTTATTTATGGAGTACGCCCAATCGTTTAATTTTGAGAATTGTTTTCAGAATTTCGACGAGGAGCTGGCCGGGCTTCCCGGAGAGTACGCTCCGCCTTCGGGCCAATTGTTTTTGATTTATGATGATGATACCCCGATTGGCTGTGCGGCCCTTAGAAAAATAGACAGGGAAATTTGCGAACTTAAAAGACTCTATCTTCGTCCGTCATCGCGCGGAAAGGGAGTGGGGCGCTGGGCCGTGCACGAAATCATTGCGATCGCCAAAACGCTGAATTATAAAAAATTGGTCTTGGATACGATGCCGTCGCTCAAAGAGGCACTGGCCCTTTACAGGTCTGTCGGTTTTAGAGTAATGAAACCGCCCAAAAATGACTCAATACGAGGTGCGATATATCTCGAGTTGGAACTGTCTGACAAATAGACGCTTGAGTATAAAAAGAATTTTCAGTCGCCAGCTCCAAATGTAAAGCCCCAGGAATCGGGCGCTTGCCGCAAAATACCGCATGATTTTATAATATATATATTACCATTTAACGCTTGCGGCCCACTCGCTGAACCGCGTCGGCCTTATACCTGATTTTTTCGCCACGGCTGAAATATCAGCATTGTATCCGATATTTTCGAACCATTCGAACATCAGGGCAAAATCCTGGCTGAATTTACGCACCTCTTCTATGGGAACAGTAATAAATCCCACCGGCTTGCCTTTGGCATTAGAAATCTCTCTGGCAATATCCGTCATGGAAAGTTCGTCTCCCGCAAAATCAATGGCCCGGCCATTCAATGGCTCGTGGTTCTGAAAGGCCCAAAGACCGTATTTACCGATATCTTTTACAGCGACCATCTGGAGTCTGGTCTGCGGCCTCAGCGCGACCGCAATATTTCCCTGATCAATCGGCGGCTTAAACCAGGGCGTGATCCAATTTTCCATGAAAAAGACCGGTCTCAGGATCGTGTAAGAAGGGAATTTCTGACGCCGTACCTCCTCTTCAATTCTGAATTTATTTTCGAAATGAGGAATACCTGTCCGGCGATCAGCTGATGACACTGACGTATATACAAAATGATGCACCCCCCCTTTCCTCGCTAATTGAACAATTCTCTTTCCCTGTTCTTCTTCTTTCTCAACCCCGGCCTCCCAGGTGTTCTGAACTGCAAAGACACCCCAAACGTCGTTAAGAGCTTTTTCCAGTGATTCTGCGTCGTCCAGATCTCCCTTGATTATGGTCGCGCCCCAAGTGGCCAGCATTCTGGCCTTTTCTCCTTCCGGATGGCGGGTCATCGCCCTGACTTTAAATCCATTTGCCAGAAGTTCCCTGGCAACGGCTCCCCCCTGTTGACCGGTCGCGCCCGTGACTAAAATGATCCCGGAATTATTCACTTATTTTTCCTCTATTATTTGTACCCTAATTTTGTTACATAAAACGGAAGTATCGAATGGTTGTTTGATTTATAAATAGAATGCCGGAGGCCGGACTCGAACCGGCACGCACCTCACGATGCAAGGGATTTTAAGTCCCTGGCGTCTACCAATTCCGCCACTCCGGCAAATGTGTTGACAATAAAATGCTTAGGGGAGCCCCCGTCAAGAGATAAACAACAATGAATTCCATCAATAGTTGAGTTAATAGTGACTGAGCCGGAATTGGCAAATCGCAATTTTCAGTTATTGCTTATTAGGGGATTATAGCGGCCGTATCATTCTGGCCATTTTGTCTCATCATCGGCAGCGGGCGGGCGGCATCAGTAACGGCGCCAATTTTGGCGGCATAGGATGTTTTGCGGGCGACATCTTCATCCGTGACTATATAAATATCAAGAAGTCTTTCCGTCTTATATCCGGTCCGCAGATAATTTATTTCGCCCAGCGATAGACTCCACCCTTCCAGCCAGAATTCCAACAGGTCCCTCTGGGCATTGGTGCCCGAGAAATGAATTAAAAGATCGATATCACTACCCGGACCGGCCGTGCCGTTCTTGGTGCTTCCGAAAACGTAGAAGCCCTTTACGCCGAATCTTTCAGGATCGATTTGGGAAGCAATATAGGACGCCACCTGGAGCCGCCAGCGCCACGCCTCACCGGCCGGCTGCTCGCCATAGCCGGGCCTGGTCACTGTCGGCTCTCCGCAGGACTGGGGCCGACACAGCAGAGCCATAGCTTCATCGATATCAGCATTCATCAAAATTTTCAGTATCATTCCGCCTGTCGCGCGAGGCACATCAATCAGGTGGACCGTGTCGCTGAGGCCGGCGTGTTCCGGCAATACTTCCGAAAGAATATTCAGGGAAGCGCTCAGGAATTTCTCGTTGAATAAAATTCCGGGGGTATCAGGATAAAGTGGCAAATATCTAATATTGGCCTCCACCAAGTCCTGAAAAAAATGCGTTCCAAAGGATAAATCGGGCAGGTAATTGCCCCTCTGCCGGGCGATTTCAATGAGAACCGCCGTATTGTTGATATCGGAATATGTAACGCTCACGCCCAGTTTTACATCGCCCCGGCTTCCCCACCGGCCGGGCCCCATGAGGATAAATTGCCTCTTGGGCAAAATCTTGTTAAGGCGACTCACTATACGACCGACCGTCAACAGATCCGCATGCTGCGGCAGCGACCCATATTTTTCAGGATCGACATAGACGATATGGGTGATTTCCGGAACCCGACCGTTAGAAATAAATCGATTGGCCGAAAAAATTATCCGATCCTCCGGAATATCTTTGGGGATGGGAGAGGCAATGCTGTCGTCGGAATAACTCTGAGGGCGGCATTGTAGAAGATAGAAATCTTTCCCATCAGAGGCGAATTCAATGTCCACTGCCGTACCCAGTTTCTCTTCAAGGGTTCTCAAAATGGCCTGTAAACGACTCACGAATGGTGTGCGCGAGATAAGTCCTTCAAAGGTCACCATCAAATTGTTCTTGCCGAATTCCAGATCGGACCCGATCGGTTGATGCACGGTGTTGTCCGATAAAACCGAAAGCATTTGTCCGGGATTGGGCAACTCATGACCGTTGTCGCGTAAAAATTGGTTCAGCTCGACCGTCTCAAAAGAATTGGTATTGAGATTGATTACGTCAATTTTCTTGGGAGAATATCGAATCATCTCTTCGGCAGTCACATTCACCCGCAAATTCGGCTGCCCCGGCGCCACCAGGATGGGGTAATCGTCGCTCAAGCGATCCACCGCGCGCGTTCCGAGACCGGGGACAAAACGAATCAAGCCGTCTTCCCTTTTTATTCTCGGTGACCAGCGAAATTCATTTTTGCTGAAAGCGACGCCGGCATACAGCGGCAGGTAATAATTCCCGATGCGGGTTCCAACAACTTCCTGAATCATGATACCCATTTCTTCATTAAAATCAATCAGTCCCCTCTCGGTACGATATTCAATAGGGTCAGGGCCGAAGACCGAAGCATAAACTTCGGCGATAGCATCCATCAGTGCTTCCAGCCGCTCTTTTTTCGGCCCCTGATTGGCCAAAAACAGGCTCTTATATTTGCCTGAGAATGCCGCCCCCATCCTATCTTCCAGAAGGGATGAACTCCGCACTATTAAGGGGACATCCTTGAAATCATCCAGAGCCGCGGATAATCCCTGAACGATATCCGGCGGAAAGTGTGCATTCTTAAAAGTCTGGATGATATGCGGATATTCAAGTCGAACCTGGTTAATTTCCTTGTATTTTTGTTCGACCACACCTTCCAAGTTGTTGTACTGCATAAAGTACAAAACCACATCCGAGGCCACATACCAGGTTTTCGGCGTTTTAATACTGGTAAGCAAATCATTAACGCCGCCCGCCATTTTAATTACTTTGCTGGCCAGGAATAACCCGGCCGTCTTTCCGCCCAATTTGCCGTGACTTTCGGAGGTATAAATCACGTTCTGGAGCAATTCCCGGAAATCGGCAATATCGATAAAATTTTTGGCAATATTAATATACTCGAGTTGATCGGAAAAAAACCGTCTTATTAGGGATACTCTGACCCCACGATGTGACGCCGTTGCGGCTTCTACTCCGGTCGCAGATGTACGATAATAGCGTCGAAACGCCTGAACAATTTCGCCCAAAGACGAGTTGCGGTTCAACGTTCGGACAAGGAGGCTGATTTTATCCTCCTGTACCCATTTCTGTATGACCGACAAAATTTCATCGTCATTCAAGTGATCCGCGGCGATTTTGAAAGTTTCATCGCTTAAGAAATCACTGGAATTCGTGAGAGCTATCTTCTGATACGGCTTGTTTTGCTCGCCCAATGGCTCACTTTCAATCAGTTGTTCCTGCGGGCTGTAATATCGCAAGAGCTTGATTGCTTCCTGAACCCCGTTCCAGCAGAGGTAATTGAGCATTTTATGCGAAATGCTGAGAAAAAGATTACGGTCGGTCTGGCGAAGCAGGTCCAGAGCCACCCGCCATTCGCTTTTATTCCCTTCGGCCGAGGCGGGAACCATCCCGGCCGGACCCTGGAACAAATGCTTCATGCGACGATAAATGACGGCCTGAGACAGTCGTTCTGAGATGATGTTCAGGAGTCTGAACTCTTCCTTCAGGAAAGGCCCCTGATCGGCCATAGAGAGTTCCCTGACGTAATAAACCGATATTTTTCCCACGGCCCGATCTTGAAGAATGATATCGGTACTCATCACCCAAGGCGTCTCGCTGAAATTCGGGGACTGGTAAGTATATTGTTCAAAAACAATTTTGGCCTGGCAGTATTCAGGATATTGCCATCCCAGGGGGATAACCTGGATAATCTCCCCGAATATATCATCAAGAGAAGCGGTCGATTTATTCAGAACTTCTTCTATTGCATAAAGACAATTGAGTTCCTTGGCACGCTCACGAAGCGAGTCTATCAATCGTCCCGAAGATTTCTCGTCATCTACCATTAAGTGAATATCCCCTTACTAAAACACTGGTTATCAGGTCGCAAAGCCTGATTAATATCCGGGCATATATATATTTCGGCAATTTTGGCATTTCCCATATAATCAGGAACCTGGACATCTTCATATTCCCACAGGAAATGAAATATAAAGAAAGAGACAAGGCAAGACGAAAATGGAAATACAGTCGCCCCGAACCGGGCTCATTTGTTCCGATTCGGGGCGATCTTTTAAGATTAAATCAGCGTCTGATTTGCTTTTTCAAATTAAACCCAGCCGCGGTCACGGCAGGCCTGCGCCACACGGCTGACCGAAATGAAATAAGCCGCATCGCGCATATATACTTTGCGCTTCTTGGCCAAATCATGGACGGCGTGGAAGGCCGAAGTCATTTTGCTGTCAAGATTCTGAAGGACCTCGCCTTTTTCCCAATAATAGTTCATATTGCATTGGACCTGCTCAAAATAACTGCAGGTGACACCGCCCGCATTGGCCAGAAAGTCCGGAATCAGGAAGATGTTCCGTTCTGCAATTGTCTTGTCCGCATCCGGAGTGGTCGGCCCGTTGGCGCCCTCGGCAATCAATTTCACCTTACCATGAATCTTATTGGCGTTGTCACCGGTAACCTGGTTTTCAAGGGCGGCCGGTATTAAAATATCTACTTCCTGTTCGATCCAGGCTTCACCGGGAAGGACTTCATATCCGAGCCCTTGAGCCTTGCCTTTGTCAATACCGCCAAAACGGTCGGTGATTTGAAGCAGGGAGTCTATATCAATTCCGGATGTCTTGCGAAATGAATACGAAACCTGGTCATTCTGATCCCAGCAGGAAACGCAGATTACCTTTCCACCGAGTTCTTGATAAAGTCTGATAGCATATTGCGCGACATTGCCGAATCCCTGAACACTGGCGGTCGTCGCTCTCGGTTCAATATTCATGGCCTTAAGGGCTTCCCGGACCGTATAAATAACCCCGTATCCCGTAGCTTCGGTCCGACCGAGAGAACCTCCCATCCCAACCGGCTTTCCGGTTATCAGGCCCGGGTAATGCCCCCGGTGAATGGTTTCAAATTCGTCGAGCATCCAGAGCATATGATGTCCGGCCGTCATAACATCCGGTGCCGGAACATCGATAAGAGGACCAATGTCACGCGATAATTGACGCACCCAGCCACGACAAATCCCTTCCTGCTCGCGCATACTTAGATTATGGGGATCGCACACTACCCCACCCTTACTTCCCCCCAGAGGGATATCGACTACCGAGCATTTCCAGGTCATCCACATGGAGAGGGCTCGAACCGTATCTATTGTCTCGTGCGGATGAAAGCGGATACCGCCTTTTCCCGGACCCCTGGCGTCATTATGCTGGACCCGGAATCCACGAAAGACTTTTACCTTGCCGTCATCCATCCGAACTGGAATACTGAATTGGTACTCCCGCATCGGATTCCGCAATAATTCGCGGCTAGGCTCGTCCAACTCAAGAAAGTCAGCCGCCTTATCAAATTGGGCCTGAGCCATCGCAAAAGGGTTAAATGGTTTATTCATTTAATTTCATACCTCCTAATCTCAAAGGGCGTGACCGAACTCTAAGTACAAATTATTTATTATTAGTTCCATCATCGTTCCCTTAACGAGCGAAAGATATACCATATTCCCTAAAAAATGTCAAGTTATTTAGATTGTTATTTTTAATAATAAATCACGCCTTTTTTGGAGATAAAATCGTCCGAAAGGCTCTTCATTTTTGCCGAGCGCCAATTGGTATATATATATGGGAATCGATATTATGTTATATTACAGTATATTATAATAATATTATTAAGTATTACATTATATATGACAATTTTCACATTCATAATAACGATGGTTATTATGGATTGGCACATTTTGCCGGGAAACAGCAATTATTGGCATCTTGATTTGAAATGGTATGTGATATTTTTCACATCTTCTGCATTTAGCAATCGCCCGAATTTACAAATCTGGGCCAATTTTGCCTTACCTAAATCAAATTAATGCGGAACGGAGAGCGGCCCTCGGGGAAGAATCCCGACATTAGGTTTGCCGCCAATTGCCGCACATACAATTGACAGTGAAGACTCCAAATCCACAATTTTGGTCATTCCGCATAGTTCAGCATCTCTTTCATCCAATTTTGAATATAGATAAATTGATGCCTTTTCAAGAGTAGTCACCAATTTCTGCACCTGCCAGCGATCCGCCATTTGCGAAAATTGCCCAAGAGATTCCCGCCGTAAAGCCCTTATATCAGAAACCGAATTTAAAATTCTCTCGAAATTCCCGCCGGAAGGAAGTCCATTGCGGCATTCCGAAACCGCAATGATACTCCCCCCTTTTTCAACCATCCTGGAAGCCGTGCAGATACCCTTTACAGTTTGATACAGGTTCTGATCAAGCGGAAATCCGGAATTGGATGTGATAACCACAGGAAATTCCCCGGATACTTCCACCATACTGCTTTTTTTGGCCGCCTGTGAGCCGGCTCTGTGCGCCTCTATGTAATCTCCGGCATAAATCCCTGTGATTTCTTTTCGGGAATTCAATGTCACATTTATGAGAAAATCAGGAGGGGCCAGAGACACCACTTCCCGGGCCAGAAGTTGCTGGGGATTATTGTCCAGATATCCATAATCGGAAAAAGGGTCGGCTATAATATCATAAGAGTGAAAATTCAATATGGTCTCTATACCGCAAATGGCCGGGCAGATTCCTTTCGCACCACCCGAGTAACCGGCAAAAAAATGCGGTTCGATAAATCCGATAACAATTTTTTTGTCGGCCTCCAAATAATGCCGATTGATGGATATCGGGATATTTGAAGGAATTGAATTTCCCAATTTGCGAAGGTCCTTTTCGGAGGCGGCGTCATGACAAATGACTCGGCACTCCCGCATTAATTCGACTCCCAGTAAATCGATCAATTCATCCGCACTATGCGGCCGATGGGAGCCCGAACCAACCAGAATTGTCACATTGGAAGGATTCAGCGAACAATGTCGAATGATGGCGGGAATGATAATTTTGTTGGGCACCGGACGAGTGTTATCTGAAGTAACAATGACTATTTTATCGTCCGGCAAGACTGTCTCTGGAAGAGGCAACGTCCCGGCAGGTCGAAAAATAGCCTCTTTGAAGGCATCGTCAAAATCAGCCAAAGGGGAATCTTCAATCGGTTCAATTATGGCCCAGTTTGCTAAGCCGGGATTGAGCTTCAGTTCTATGCTTCCTTGCCCATAATCAATCTGAACGCTCGCCGGATTATATCGTATCATTATCCAAAATTAATTCAGAATGGTGATGATAATTGCCAGCCAGACCAGCGCGATAGAGATTATCGGGAGCGGTTTGTCTTTCCCGGCGATTAAAGCAATGGCCGAAAAGATAAAGCCGGCGCCGAGCCGCACACTCAGTCGTGTCAGAAAATTTATCTGCAAAGCGTCGGCTAGCAGCAAAATGCCGGCGATTATCAAGGCCAGATATAGGACCCAAAAAAGCCCCTTTGAAGATGCGCTACCGTTTGCCATATTCCCTCAAATATTTTTCAATTCCCTTGCGAACAGCCACTGCAATATGATCTTGAAATGTCGCCGTTCTTAACAATGCTTCCTGCTCCGGCAATATAATAAAGGCACACTCAATCAGAACGGCCGGGTATTGCGTTGGACGATCAACTGCGAGATTGCCGAAATACAGCCCATAATCCTTAAGACCGGTTTCTGTCAAAAGATACTCTTGTATGTCTCGGGCCAGTGATATAGAATGCGGATGATAATAATAAGTGGAAACACCATTATTGACGAAAGGATCGACCCCGTCGGGAAGCGCATTGTTATGAATAGAAACAAACAGATCGGCGTGATTATTTACCGCAACAACCGGTCTTTCATTCAGCGCCAGGTCGGACATATCATTCCGGGTTAGGATGACCCTGGCGCCTCGTTGTTCCAGTTCCCTTTTTACGGCTTTGGCTATCGCCAGGTTGGCCTCCGATTCCTTCAGACCGGTCGGGCCGATGGCTCCGGGATCGGGAGAATGGCCCGGATCAATCACCACGATCTTGCTTTTCAGCGAAGCCACGTTTGTCGGCGGCTTGATCAATTTGAACTTGAATACCGTCCCGGAATAATAGGCGTCATATCCCCAAAGAGGATGCGTCAGAACCAATTTGATCCGATATCGATCCGGTTCCATCTGCACCCATGAAGCAATATCGAGATAGTCATCTTTAAAATCGTACCGTATCCAATCGGTATTGGAAACCACTCCATACAAATCAATCAATATTGTTCTCTCATCCTCTTCTTCCACGCGAAATGGATGGACGGCGCTGAGCGGAATTTCAATCAGAAGGCTGTCCGCACACGAAAAAGTTCGAATTGTTTTGGGATACGATATTGTCGGTGTCAATCCGGCATCCAGTAGTTTAGCACCGCTCCTTTTGACCCACCCGTATTGAGTAGCCGAGAGTTTTAATTTCAGCCAATCACCCTGAAAGCCGACCGCCTGGGCCTGTGTACCCTTTGGTTGAAGAATTGAAAAATACCCCATTGCCGGCCCGACCCGCATAACCTGAATGGAGTCGGCGAATTCGACCAGCCGCGGCCAATCCGGGGAATTGATGGAAATATAATAGCTGGAACTATCCAATATTTGTTTATCAAAAAGTCGGCGTGGGGCCAAAAAATTGAGATGGGAGATTGCCCCCGGATCGGTCGCGATTCGTTCCAAAATTTGACCGTAATCCGGGCCTTTCAGATGGTAGCAGAGGCGGGTAGAATCGTGCAATTCCTCTTTTCCCACATCAAAGAAGCCCTGATATATACCGGCAATTTTCATTGTCTCCGGGACCGCGCCTGCCCCGAAAAGATCTTCGCCCCAGAAAGATTGTAACTGAGGCGGGCGCTCCGACATCGGAACCGAATCGACTATGCCCGGGATCGAAAAATAGGCCACACATCCGGGCGTCGCTTGAAAATTCACTATCAACCTATCGCCGCAGGACAAACCAAGATTCGGCATTGAGTCCGACATTTCCGATATTGAGAGGGAATCAAAGCTAAAGCTTCTCTTAGGTACGGGAACCTGAACCGGCCATACCAGAGTGTTGGTATCGCCGTCTTTCCCGGCCCGGAGATTAAATTCAAAAGTCCCTGGAGCAATTGGAAGAAATGCAATAAAACCTCCGTCTTTATATACCTTTATCTTCTGCCCGTTAATATTTAAATTTGCCCCGGGCGTAACCGATCCAAGAATAAAAGTGGAATCTACGGCGGCAACGCGACCATTCATTTTTGGATAAACCACACTAATTCGCGGCTTTTCGGCCGGCGAAGTTATTGGGAGAATCACCAGAAGTGGAAGGATAATTACTTCAAAAATCCTGAATTTCATTCAGAAACTCTTTCTTCAATTTCGGTCCGCCGACAATATCTTCAGATATTTCAATCTTTTCAAGATTAAAATTGATCCCCTCTGCCGTATCCCCCTGTAAAAGCAGCGGGCCGTCAAGGTCAAAATAATCTCCCAATGACGAGGCATAGACGGCCGGGGCTATTCCGATTGACGACTCTACCATACAGCCAAACATAATTTTTTTCTTTTCACGCCGGGCAATTTTGGCGATTTTCGATGCTTCTATTATCCCCCCGGATTTGGCCATTTTAATGTTGAGGCCGTCAATATGATCGGCATACTGGTGGTAGTCGGAAAGCGTCTCCAGCCCCTCGTCGATGAAGAGAGGTATCTTCATCCCCTTCCGAAGATATTTCCAATCGCCGATATATTTCTTTGAAGTCGGCTGCTCAAGGACCTCAATATCCAGGCCTTCTAGCAATTTTATCATTTTTTCGGCCTTTTCCGGAGTCCAGCCGCCATTGGCGTCGATACGATAAATCCGTCCCGGCGATTTTTTCAGCAATCGGACTAATTCCTCATCTCTTTCCGAACCCATTTTTATTTTAATAACAGGATATCGGCACTGATTCAATTCCGATATCATCTTTTCAGGAGAATCAATGCTAATTGTATATGAGGTGGTAATCTTAACCGGCTCGTCTAAGCCTATTAATTTCCAGGGATAGATTCCCGATTTACCCGACAAATAATTTAAAATGGCGGCTNTAACGGCNGCTTTTGAAACCGAATTCATATCTGCAGATGCGACCTCGTGGAGATGGTCGACGGTCAATATTCTCGGCCCGCGAAGTCTCTCTGCGGCCACCTGTAAATCATCCCAAATATTTTCGTCCTTAGGCCCATAATATACTGATCCGGCGGCTTCTCCGAAAAAATTGCCGTCAATGCAAATAAATCTGTTTCTTTTGACCGCGGAACTTCCTGCCGCCAATCGAAAGGGACGCTTTAGCGGCAGATCAAGATGAAAAACCTTAATGTCTATTTAAGCACCCTCCTGGCCTCGATAAAGATATCGGCCAGATCGCTTCGATAGTCAGGATCGTGGGGATTCATTGAATTGTAATAGACGCCGCCGGAACCGAGCGAAGAATGAATCATCCGGTATTTATCAATGGCGATGGCAACGTGGCCCTTAAAGAAAAACAGGTCACCTGATTTGACAGCCTCAAGATTTACTTTCCGTCCCGTCTTTCTCTGCTGAGAACTATCCCGCGGCAAGTGTTTTCCGATTGATCGATAAACCATTTGAACTAAGCCGGAACAGTCGATTCCAAAAGAGGTAATCCCGCCCCATAGATATGGGGTACCAATAAATCTCCCGGCTTCAGTCACGATCTGTCTGCCTTTACCTGCCAATTGTCCGGACTTGCCCACTGGAGAAATCTGCCCTCTTGATACCCTATATTCATTTCCGCGCCAATCTGCAACTATTGCGGTGGTCCCTCGAATATTCGATAGTTTCATAGATGTACCATAGAAGATAAACGGCAGGTTTGCGGTGCTACCTAAGGAACCAGATTTCAGATGGCAGACAGGGGTATTTATCAGGCAGTCAGGTTTAAATTTATGGTTTTTCTCTGGCAAGGCTTTTAGCGCCCGTATATCGACCCAACCCTGATAGCCATCACTCTGACAAATATGGCAGTAGCCATTTACGATATTCCCCATCCGGACGAATTCATTGAACAGGATCTGACTGCGGCGTTCCGAATGAAATTTCGGCTTCGCTCGCAGGTCCGTCACATTTCTAACAACCAAACCATATTTCATACATCTAATTAAATCTTCCGGGTGTGATATACAACAAAAAAAAGCCGGACGGCGGAAACCGTCCGGCTGATTTCATCTCGGCAAAACTTAGAAGTTTATTTTGCCGGTAAAATACTGATTATTATCGAAGACGTCGGTCTGGCTCCAGGCATACTCAAAGGTCACCTTGGTTTTCCCGAAATTGACGGCCAATCCGGCACCCATCGTGAATCCATAGATATATGAAGTCTGCGACGAGTAATTATAGCCGGCGCGGAGAAAATACTTGCCGTCATACGAATATTCGGCGCCGCCCATCCAGGTATCCTGTGAATAATTGTTTGACATGAAATTGCCCATAACCACGGCCGAATTCGGCCCGGAATTCAGGAAGTTGTATGACATTCCGAGAACAAAAGCGCTGGGAAGGTCAAAGGAGGCCCCTTCCGGCCGAACCGGGCGCCCGTCGAGAGTCCGGTTAAAGCCATCGCCATTGAATCTCATCTGAGGGCCATAATTCCTGATAGCCATACCCAGTTTCACACCATGCCAATTGGGATTGTAAATGAACCCGACATCGAAAGCTACCCCCGTGGCGGAGACTTCAAATATCCTCTCACTGAGGAATTTGGCAGTAAGACCGAAAGCTACGTTATATGTCAGGCTCTTGGCGTACGAAACAGAAAGGACCGAAAGACTGGGGCTGTAAACACGCCCTGTGCCATCGGGGAATTCCTCTGTGGTTTCAATCATATCACCGATCGAAACCACTTTAGCCGAGGCCCCGATAGTGCCGAAATTGGCAATATTCGTGGCTACTCCGGCAAAATTGATTTTGATATCGGCAATATATGGCTGATGGCTGAATAATGCCTCGGTGCCTTCCATATTGGCCATCCCGGCGGGATTATAATACATCGACTCCACACCGGATACATCCGCAATCAAATCGCCGCCCAGAGCCGTTCCGCGTGCCCCAACCGGGATACGCAGTTCCTGGGCACCGGCGGTTCCGATCCGGCGTTCGCTCCCCGCATAAGCCGTACTCAGGCTTATGGCAAGGAGAACCAGAATTATTATAACTGATTTATATTTCATTTCTTCTATCCTCCTTGCTTAGTAGATCTTCAAAACTTCGGATTCCACGAAGATAGCAACTTTGCCAATCTTCTGACCAAATCCCGGAGCGTCTACCACATAAATATAGATACCGGATGCCACCGGTAAACCCTGTTCCGTCAGCAGATCCCAGGTCGCAATCGGCGTCTGGTCGTCCTTCCTGATGGTTCTGATCAAATCTCCGGCCAAATTGTATATGGTGATGGTACATTTAGTCGGCATATGATGGAACTTCAGCAGATTGCTCCCCGGATTGGGATCATAGCCGCTGAACAGGTAGAACGGATTCGGCACCGCCGTTATCTTATCCAGATCTACATTATTGGCTGTATGAGTCGGAGCCGGGACCACAAAAGTGAATGTGTCCAGAGGGCTATTTATCTTTGAAGGGATGATAAGGAACTGATCCTCTCCTGAACTGTCGGGAGAATAAGGAACAGCGCTCACTCTTCTGTTAAATGTTCCCCAATACATTGTTGGAGTATTGGGCGAATTCAGAAGATCACCCTGAAACTCGGGATCTGGAGTCTCACTATATGCATTTGGAAAGATGAATAGGAATTCCCGCGGTGCCGCCGCGTCGGTGTTATCCAGATCATAGGCCGCCAAAGTATCGCTTGGCGCCGGGAAATATATTCCGTCTACAAGGCCATGCTCGGCATTATTCTCCAAATATCCTAAGGTAAGGCGCTGCGGTGGATTAACATCAATATCCCATGCCGACAACGGAATAGTTTTGGCAAAATCCTGAAAAGCGTAACCACTGCCCGTGGTGTTGATCATATGAGCCGCAAAACTCGGCTGAGCCGGAGGCGCAGTAAAACCTCGGCCATAACGATAACCGTAAGATACATTTGGATCGTCTGTGCTGAAATTGCCCACTGAATCAACGGTGGCCAATTTTAACAGGACATTTTTGGTTTCCGTTACCCCTACTTTCCCGGTAGTCGAAGCGAAGACTTCATCAAGCGCTACCCAGCCAAGGGCACCTTCAAACCCCTCAAATTCGAATCCGGCTCCGTTCGCCCAAGTCCAGCGCCTTGTGCCGGCTGGAATTTTCCAGCCCCATTTGGTGCTATCATCGGTGGTATACAGATCATCAGGTTTTATTCCCGCAGTCGACGGGCCTGTAACCCTTACCAAAAATCCATCAGTTACATAGTAGTCGTTATTTCCGGTTTGATTTGTCTGATATCTCAATACCCATTTGGCGTCGGTAACATCATACAAATTCCACACGGTATTAACGGTATTCCCATACCGATCCATGACAGTCGTATCCTGGAAAGTGAGCCTGTAAGTATGTCCATTAAAGACCGTCGGATCCAGCACCTCTACATTAACTATCCCATCTGATAACCCAGTCGCGTGCGTCACAGGAAGTGTATCTGTGGCGTTCGCCTGTAGATGAGTTCCGGCAGGCTGATCCCACGGCTCCACAACTA
Organism: Candidatus Zixiibacteriota bacterium; assembly: GCA_900498245.1. NCBI lineage: Bacteria > Pseudomonadati > Candidatus Zixiibacteriota > Candidatus Zixiibacteriota bacterium. The sequence continues at coordinate 1,697,891 of LS998015.1, read as the reverse complement.
TCTGATCACGGTTGGCCGCTGTCAAGGTCTTGGGGGTCTGAGCGGGATCATATGAATATGCCTCGACTCTGAAAAAATATTCCGTTAAATTATTCAGTTCCCCGCCATTGATATAATCCTGCTGCACAACAAAATTATAGGAAATTCCATTATCGGTGCCGAATTTCACTCCCCTGGACTCCAAGGCGCCGGTGAGCGGATCCAGAACCTCATCAAGAATTAGCGCTACCCCGTCGACTACGTCGAAGTTGGCTATTCGATGCCACGGCCCGTTGCCCGATTCCCCCTGATATACGGTATATCCCTGGAACTGATAATCTCCGGGGACCACCTCAGAGGTGTCTGTCCACGAAAGGACAATTGTCTTATTGAGAGGCGCCGCGGTAACAATCGGAGAGGCCGGCGGTTTGGCTAACTTGAAATCGACATCATAGGCCGACTGAGCGAACCGGTCGAAATACTTCATCACAGAAACTGACGATAATCTGTCACCGCCTCGTCCAATCACCATGGCCGTAAGAATTTCAGTGCTATCGCCCGGCCGGAATGTGATAGGTCCCGTGCTGAGCATCATTCGGCGGTCGGCTGGCGAAACATCAAGATCGCCTTTTCCCGCAACCGGATCGCCGCTGAGCTGGAACGTGGTGGGAAGACCGGTGGAGGTATCGATATAGATATTTCCCTCTTTTGTCAATCCCCGCATATAATTGTAACTCTCAAAATTATCGCGTGGATCGGTGCCGTTGATGTACTTGTTAAATGAGGTCATTCCCATGTTTTTATAACCGGGCCACTTGGTGTTCCACATTTTCGCCGTATCGGCATCATTTCCCGTAAAGAGGAGCGGACCCTGGAAAAAATCTATGCCAAGGCTGGGAGGAGTCGAACCATAATACTGGTCGTTATTATTGGAATTATATACAAAACCAATAGACAGGTTCGTATCGCACCCGACGAAGTCATCTCCTGCCCCGCCCAGATCCGGATCGTTCCAGGCCGAAAAATAAAGATTCCTTAATACATTGTTTCCTTTATTGAATACCTGGAACCGGAAGAAAATCACATTCCCCAAAGCGTCTTCCCGATTAAACGAGAAGGTCGTCTGTCGGACCTCGACCCCCAGGGGCAAGGTGCTCCCAGAATTATTTGAATGCTGTGACGGATTAGCATCATTGAATACCGCCCAGCACATCTGATCTCCGAGTATATACGGAATGGTGTCAATGGTCGTATCCGGCGGGGAAACCAGGGTGTCAACCAAAGTATCAATGACCCACGGGATGGGCGCTCCCAGCGGCACCGCATATTGCATATAGTCAAGATAGGTCTGGTTGGGATTCGTCATTAAGCTTTCCGCGTAAAGCTTATAGACTTTGAATTCCGGCCGATCGACCTCAAATGTGCCTCCCGACATGGGGCCGGGGACATATTCATCGCTATATTCCGCAATGGTTACTCGGGTCTGGCCGGTAGCCGAATCTATGGCTCCAATCCACAAACCCCCGGCATAATATGGCGATGGATCACGGCCGGCTATGATATCCGGAATCGACGTATACGGGAACCAGGTCCCATAATCATAGCCAAAATATCCGCTTAAATCCCTGCCGTAGTTGCCATGATTGGTAACAAACATGAAGATGTTATTAGCATCAATAAACGTCGTGTTATCAATAATGGCAGGCTTAAGCGGTTTGTCCGGAAGGAAATTGGTCCATCCCGACGGCGGGGCCGCCGCTAGCGGTACCGTCAGAAGTAACACTATTAAAACTACGAAAAGTTTAATTTTTATCATTTTTCTCCCTCACTTCGCTTAGAAAGCCATCCGCAATCCACAGATTATCATTCTGGGATTGAGATAGTTCTTGGGGTCATTCTCTTCGAAACGGTAGCGATAACCGAATTCTCCGCCGCTGGCAATATCGCGAGTCTGGCCTTCAGCCGACTCCAGATAACCGGATGTATTTGCCTTGCCCGTTCCCTCATACACCCCGACCACATTTTCGCGATTAAGCAGGTTCCTCACCCAGATGTAGGGAACGAACCGGTAATTCTTGTAATAGAAAGTCCGTTCAAGCTTGATATCAATATTGAACGTCCAGGGCATATTCGCTGAATTTATCGGCCCCGTCGGAATCTGCTGAACGGCGGCGTTCGGACTGACACCGTCATAAATCTGCATCGGTGTATACGGCAGACCGCTGGCGGCCTGGATTACGGCGTTTAAGCCGGTGTTTTCAAGAATGCGAATGTTGCCCAGAAGCGGGCCTTCACCTTTTCCGGTTCTGATATCGATAATGCCGATGATACTATGGCGCTGGTCATAATCGAGAGGCGCCGTCTGTTTTGCAAATCCTCCCTGCGGATTCTTCCAGGCAATATTAAAAGCCGATTGCGAGTACGATCCGGTCCCATTGGCATAGCTGAGCGAATATTTCAGATCAAGGGCGATGTTATGGGTCCGTTTCATGGTCAGATTGAAATCGACACCCTTAATAGTTCCGTAATCGGTATTCGCATAATAATCAAATGCCCTGGGAATGGCATTTTGATGGAAGATTTGAGTCAGATCTTCAACATCCTTATAGTAAGCGGCCACGCCCATGGCGACCATATCGCCAAGCTGATGGGTGAGACCAAACTCATACTGAGTGGTCTTCTCCGGGCCCAAATCCGGGCTTGGGAATGGGTAATAAGATCCAGCGGTAATACGTGCCGCAAGAAAATTATATGAAGCGTATAGATTTGTCAAATCCGGACGTTGATAATATTGGCCATAGTTGAAATAAAATTGCGTCTTATCGCTTACAGGGAAAGAAATGCCCAAACGCGGCGAGGCTCGGTAAAATTTCCTGGTACTGGTCAAATCGCTTCTGTCAAGAGTACTGCTCCCGGTATTATCCGGATCAAAGGGCCGGTTCACGTCACGCAGCCGCAAGGCCTTGTAATCAAACAAATCAAATCTTAGACCCGCCTTGAGAATGAAGGAACTCCATTCAAATCGATCCTGAACATAAAGCCCCAGATTAATTGGGTGCTTTGTAGAACTCTTGAAATCCAGAGCATCCGTTTCGTTCCCCAGACTGTCAAATCCATAATTATTAACATTGGTGTATAAGAGCTGTTGAAGCGTTGCATCAAAATTCTCATAATATCTCAGGGTATGTCTCTGATATTCAAAACCGGCCTTGACAGTGTGACTACGACCTATTTGGCTGGTTATATCACCCTTGAATCCGATATATGAGGACTTGCGATGCATGAAGTTGTTCCAATACGATTCGTAGAAAGTAACGAAGGTGTCGGCCTCGGATCCCTTGGGAATACTGGGATTCAAATCGCTGGCAAAAACGCTGTCCCCCTGCCGGAAGAGATTATAGGTATCATATCTGGGGTTGGTCAACGCCCTTTTATATCTTGCCGTGTTATCAAACCAGACTCCATCTCCGCGAGTTCTTTCCGTCATGAAATAAGACGCACTCAAATTGTAAAAGGTCTGCGGACTCAGCGTATGGGTGATCTTGGCGTTCAGGCCAAGATTCTTGTCATCATACCGGGGCAGATGCTTGATTTCATCGGTGAATCTCGGGTTCATATAATAATGGCGATATTCCTGCCATCTGTCGCGGGAGCCATTTCCCATAAGGGCCAATTTGATATTCTGAGTCAGATCAAAATCCAGTTTTCCCTGGAAAGAATACCCGTCAAGAGTATTATTCGGGAGACGCTGCGGCTCTTTGAGATTATAGAATTTGTCAACGCCGAATTCCTGATACAAATCCTTGGTAATCTTTGAGGGTGTTCTGTCGCCAAACCAGCGCCGCTCGCCGGAGAGGAAGAAATACGCCTTCTTCATTCCCGGGATCGGTCCGCTGACATCGGCCGAATACCAATTCTGATCGAAACTGTCATAGCCGAAGGGATTGGCAATGTTGTCACTTGCTAATTCCGCTTTGGCGTGATACTTATCGGTACCGGAATTGGTGATGACGTTGACAATACCTGACGCCACATTGCCATATTCGGCGTCGAAGGCGCCCGAAGTAACGGACACTTCTTCCACCGCATTATTGGCGATGCTGGCTGTGGATATACCTGTCAGAGGATCTTGTTGAGAAAAACCGTCGACATAATAAGCCACCTCCGAGGGACGACCGCCGCGAAGGTTTATTTCGGGAGCCGACGCTAGCGATTCGCGGGCGCCGCGCTGACGAATATCGACGTTGGAATTCATCCGGACCACACTATTCTGCAGTCCGACCACTTGATCGTAACCCCGGACCGGCATCTGTTGCAGTTCGGCACCCGATGTGATAGCAACCGAGGTGGTCTTATCCTTGATTACCAGCGGCCGTTCCGCCCTAACCACAATTGTTTTGCCCAATTCCAGAGCTTTTTTCGAAAGTGAAAAATCAGTGTACGTTGTCAGGTCGGGGGTAACCTGAGTGTTTGTCACCTGCACCGGAGCAAAACCGATCAACTGGGCCTGTATGGTGTAATTCCCGGCCGGGACGTTTAAAATGTAATACTCCCCTTCTTCATTGGTCAAGGCACCCATTTTGGTGCCGACCAGCGATACGGCGACACCGGGAAGTGGTTCTTTCGTTTCCTCGTTAATTACCTTCCCGGATATCTTGCCGACGGTCCCGGCAAAGATGTACTGCGGGAGTACAAATGCCAATGCCAAGACTATCAGAAAAACTGAAGCGAATATCTTTCTATTCAACTTGGATACCCTCCATAAGGTTAAAGGTTAACAATGAAATGAGATTATTTGCCTCCTTTCACCTCCTTGTGTTTTGGTCGACTACCTTAGTTATTTAGACAAACAACTTTAAAGTCAAACCCAAAATGCCCTTCCCAAACAAAATCCGTAAAGAAGCTTTTCCCGGTTGCGGAAATCACTAATTCCCACTGTGATAAGAAGTTAGACTTTGCAAAAAATAATGTCAACATAAAAAAATCCGATTTCTATGCGTAAATCACTCCATCTACTGCATAAAAATCGGACAATTTTTCAAAAACTTGAGTCTAGTGCTTGAGACTTGCTACCCCCTGCTCAATCTTGGCCAGGGCCTTTTTTATATTTTCAACGGAATTAGCATATGAAAATCTCATATAGCCTTCTCCAAGGTGACCGAACGCCGTGCCCGACAAAGCGGCTACTCCAAAGTTGTCCAGCAAATAATCGGCCAATTCCTTTGATTTCCACCCGGTACCCTGGACATTGGGATAAGCATAGAAAGCGCCCAAAGGCTTCTTGCAGGAGAATCCCTTGATTTTATTTAAGCCCTCTACAATGACATCACGGCGACGCTTGAACTCTGCGACCATTGCTTGAGAATCATCCTGCGGACCGGTAATAGCCGCCCCCATCGCAATCTGGGAAAAAGCGGCGGTACAAGAATGATCATTGGTACATAGACGCGAAATCCACGAGGCCAATTTCTCTTCCATGATTCCGTAGCCCAATCGCCAGCCGGTCATGGCATAAGTCTTGGACATACCATCGAGAATAATGGTGCGCTCCGGCACAAATTGAGACACCGATTCGAATTTGGCCTCATAGATGATCCGCGAATAAATTTCGTCGGAGAGAATCCAAATATCATGCTCCCTTGCGATTCGAGCTATTTCTTCGAGGTCGGCGTGAGTCAACACACCGCCGGTCGGATTCTGGGGAGAATTAATAATCAGCAGTTTGGTTTTGGGCGTCACCAACTTGCGCAGCTCTTTGACATCGAGCCGAAAATCGTTTTCCTCGCGAAGCGGTATAGGAACCGCTTTCGCCCCCAAAAATTCGATCACTGATTCATAAATTGGGAAACCCGGATTGGGGTAAATAACCTCATCACCCTCATCGACCAGAGCCATAATTGTGAAGAAAATTATTGGCTTACCCCCGGGAGTTATGACCACCTGATTGGGATTGGACTTTATCCCGCGAGTTTTATTGATTTCATCGGAAATTATCTTCCTGATTTCGGGAAATCCTGCGGCCGGATTATAATGCGTATAACCGTCACGAATGGCTTTGATACCTGCCTCTGATATATGTTTTGGAGTATCAAAGTCAGGCTCCCCAATTTCGAGATGGATAACTTCCATCCCCTTTGCTTCAAGCCCCTTGGCCCGCACTAAGACTTCAAATGCGGTCTCGGTTCCGAGTCTCTTTAATCTTTCAGCGTATTTCATATTTATCTCCCATGACGGTGCCATATAAGGCTTCCGCCTGCGAATTTCAAAATTATTTCAAGTTAAGAAGATTACGGGCCTTATCGGCAATATACTCTGCCGAAACCTCAAACTCCTTCACCAGTTGCCAGGGAAGTCCGGACTCACCAAACCTGTTCTTGACTCCCACCATTCCGAATGGTAAAGATTTTCCGACTGATCCCATTTCCTCGAGAACTGTGGCGGCAATTTGATTGCCAAGTCCGCCGACCTGATGTTCCTCAGCCGTTATAATTGCTCCCGTCTCTTTGGCGGCCTTAAGTACGGCTTGCTTGTCCATCGGTTTCACGGTATGCAAATTAATGACACGAGTTTCCAATCCATAATCGGCTTTCAGAATCCATGCGGCTCTGAGAGCTTCCGGCGTTTCCGGGCCACAGGAAATTATGGTAAGATCTTCGTTTTCCGATTTGTAATCGGTGGAAAGCTTGACCTCAAAGGCGTCTTTGAAACTCTCCTTCTCGCCCCGAAAACGGTAGACGTTGGCAACACCGAACTTAAATGGAGTATTTTCGTCAGAAACGATCGGCGTCGCTTCGCGGGCGAATCTAATGTACTTGGGTCCGACTATGTCAAATAACATGGCTTTTGTCATCTTCTTGGTTTCAACGGAGTCGGCCGGTACTGCCACATTCATATTGGGCAGGCCGCACATTTGAAATAGTGACTCCAGTTCCTGATGAGTGGCGCCATCCGGACCTACGGACACTCCCCCGTGAGCCCCGACAATTAGGACATTGAAATCACCGTAGCAGATTGAGACCCGTAATTGATCAAGATTGCGCGCCGATGAAAAGACTCCATATGTGCCGAATACCGGGATTTTCCCCTCTTTGGCCAAACCGACCGCGACAGTCGTCCCACCCTGCTCGGCAACGCCCACCGATATCCAGCGATTTTTGCGTTCGGGGTGTTTCTTATAAAAATCGGAAATGGTAATGGAATCGGAAATATCGGCGCCGATACAGACAATTCGTTCATCATTGCCATACTCGTCCAAAGCCCGTCCCATGCCTTTGCGGGTGGGGTCCATATCCACTTTCATATTGGACTGCTTGTTCCACCAGTAATCTTTCTTGAATTTCGGCAATTTGGCTTCAAGTCTTTTCTCGACTTTTGTCTGCCATTCACTGCCGACGCTGAAAAATTTGTTAATATCAAACTTGTCACTCAATTTTAGATCAGCAAGAGCCTTGGTCATTTCCTCTTTGTTAGGCGGTTTGCCGTGCCAGCCGACTACATTTTCCATGAAACTCACGCCCTTCCCTTTTATGGTGCGGGCAAGAATCAAAGTCGGCTTCTCTTTGGAGTTCCAGGCCTTATTTAAGGCGTCGAGAATTTGTTCATGATTGTGACCATCAATTTCGATAACATCCCATTTAAAAGCCCGATATTTGTCGGCGAACGGCTCGATTGATTGGACTTCTTCAACGGTACCGTCAATTTGGAGACGGTTGAAATCAATGATATTTATCAGATTGTTCAATTTAAAATTACCGGCTTCCATCGCCGCCTCCCACATCGATCCTTCCTGATGTTCGCCGTCGGAGGTTATGGCGACAACTTTGTAATTCTTTTTATCTAATTTAGCGGCCAGCGCGTTCCCTACCGCCACCGAAAACCCCTGGCCGAGAGAGCCGGAGGAAATTTCAACACCGGCCAAATCCTTGCGGTGCGGATGTCCCTGGAAAGGAGCATACAGCATTCTCAGTTTGGCCAGTTCTTCTTCGGGAAAATATCCCGACGCCGCCAGGGAAATATACAACGCCGGAGCCTTATGACCGGCGGACCAGATAATTCTGTCCCGATCTTCCCAATGCGGATTTTTGGGGTCGTGTCGCGCCACCTTAAGATAAAGGCACGACAATATATCCATCATTGATAGAGTTCCGCCCGAATGTCCCGATTGGGCCGAGCAGAGTGAGATCATGTCCAGACCGCGCATGTAATTGGCGCGCTCTTTCAATTCTTCTATCGTGTAATCCCGAATAACCTTCCCGGTTTTGGAATCAAGGAGCGGCATCTTTCCTCCGAATCCATAAGTTTGTGAATTTTGTAACTAAATTTTCGTAGTAATATATGATTTTATAGACTAAAGTCAACCCTTTTTGGTCAAGGCGGAAATGATTTCTTTTACTTGAACTTCAAGTGCAGCAAGAGATTTATTATTATAAATTACTCTATCGGCGACCTGACGATATCGCCTTGCGGATAACTGAGATTTAAGCCGGCTATGGGCCTCTCTCTGAGAATACCCCTTATTCATCAGACGTGCAATTTTCGCCCGATTGGGAGCCAACACAACCAAAAGATAATCGACCTTTTTGTGCCAGCCCCATTCAATCAGTAGGGCAGCATCGACAACAACCAGTTTATTTCTTATTTGAGCGTTCCTCACCTGGCGAGATAACTCTTTGAGAAGAGGTGGATGGACAATAGAATCAAGTTTCGCCTTCCCGCGAGTTGATGAAAAAGCGATTTGCGCCAGCTGTTTCCGGTTCAGGCGGCCGCGCGAATTAATAATTCCCTGACCAAAAGCGGCGACCAATTTTCCGAGGACTTTGGGGTCGTTGTCAACGACATCATGTCCGATTTTGTCGGCGGAAATGACAAATGCCCGATGCTTGCGGAAAAGCCTGGCGACTTCAGTCTTCCCGGAACCGATCTGACCGGTTATTCCGATGAGCATATCTCAATTCTTTTCTATTTTGCGCTTAGCCAATTGGGGCCGGTCCCAATATCTGCAACCACAGGGACTTTGAGTTTGACCGCGTTTTCCATACCGGATTTAACGATCGTCATCAAGTCCACAATTTCACTCTTATGGGCGTCAAACACCAATTCATCATGGACTTGAAGAATCATCTTTGATTTCATTCCTTTTATTTTTTCATAAATGCCGATCATGGCTATTTTAATCATATCCGCCGCCGTCCCCTGAATGGGAGTATTGATAGCGGTCCGCTCCGCGAATTGTCTGACTTGAAAATTTTTCGCATTTATTTCCGGCAAGTACCTGATCCGATTGAACAAAGTCGTTACATAGCCATTTTTGCGGGCAAAGGCAATCGTGTCATCCATATATTTTTTTATTCCCGGATAACGGGAGAAATAGGTATCGATAAAATCTTTCGATTGCCCGACATCCAACTCCGTCTGTTGCGAGAGCCCATACGCCGAGACTCCATAAATCACGGCAAAATTGGCGGTCTTCGCGGCGCGCCGCATTTCCGGGGATATATTCTTGATGTCCACTCCGAAAACTTCCGCGGCCGTCCGGGCATGAATATCTTCCCCATTTTCAAAAGAGAGGATCAAAGTCCTGTCTTCCGAAAAGTGAGCCAAAATTCTCAATTCGATTTGAGAATAATCGGATGACATTATCAAATACTCATCGCCTCGCGGCACAAAGGCCTTTCTGATTTCGCGCCCGATTTCCGTGCGCACCGGGATATTTTGAAGGTTTGGGTCCGTCGACGAAAGTCGCCCCGTTGCGGCTATAGTCTGATTGAAGGAAGTATGAACACGGCCGGTTTCACCGTTCACGAGTTCCGGGATTGCATCAACATATGTTCCCTTTAGTTTTATCAGTTGCCTGTAATCAAGTATAAGACGCGGGAGATTGTGAAGCGCGGCCAGTTCCTCCAGTACTTTGACATCGGTGGCAAAGCCCGTCTTCTTGGCCGTTTTGCCTTTGGTGGGAAGTTTCAACTTTTCAAAGAGGATGCGGGACAGCTGTTGGGTCGAGTTTATATTAAACTCCTCGCCGGCTTCGACGAAGATATCCTTCATCAATTTCGAAATTTGACCGTCCATATCTCTGGACATCTCGCCCAAAAAGGAAGTATCCACTTTTACGCCGGCCTCTTCCATTGCCGCTAAAACCTTGATTAAGGGCAGCTCGATATTATAAAAAAGGTTATTGAGTTTTAATTCATCCAATTTGGGAGCCAGAATTCCGCGCAGTCGATAGGTAAAATCGGCGTCCTCGGCCGAATAGAAGGTGGCTTTATCCACGTCCACCTGAGAAAAGGAAATTTGCTTTTTTCCTGTACCGATTAGGTCCGTAATCGGCTGCATGGTGTAATTGAAGTGCTCAAATGCCAGATGATTCAGATTATGCTGACGCCCCGAGGGATTTATTACATATGAGGCCAGCATGGTGTCAAAAGATATCGGTTCAATCTCGAATCCCGCCCTGCGAAGGACCTCGATATCAAATTTAATATTTTGACCGAATTTTTGTATTTTCCTGTCAAGGAAAAGTCTGTTCAGGATTTCTCTGGCCTCATTAATCGGTATATTCTTATTCGTTTCGACATGACCGACCGGGATATAATATGCGGTCCCCGCCGAGGCGCAAAGTGAAATACCGACCAGGTCTGATTGAAGCGGATTCAGCGAGGTAGTTTCTGTATCTATGGCGATTTCCTTCGCTTGGGACAATTTGGCCAAAGCATTTCGAAGTTTCTCCATCGTATCGAGACAAATATAATCGGCTTTTCTGGAACTGCTTTTGAAGATCTCCTCTTGATTTTGTGGCGCCAGGGAGAGTTCCGAAGATTCACGCGCCAATTGCTCCAGAAGCGATGTGAATTCCAGCTCCAAAAAAAGCTTCTTGGCCTTTTCAAAATTGATTTTGCCCCTTTTCATCTTTTCGAGCGAAAATTCTATGGGGACGGAAGTATCCAGCGTAACCAGTTCTTTGGATAACCTGGCTTTATCGATATTTTCCAGAATCTTGGTTCGGGTTGCTTTGGCCTTGATACTTGCGGCTTCTTTCAAGACATTCTCGACACTGCCGAATTCCTCTATTAATGCAATCGCGGTTTTTGGCCCCACACCCGGCACTCCCGGCACGTTGTCCGAAGAATCGCCCATGAGAGAAAGAACATCGACAACTTTTTCCGGGGGGGCCCCGAATTTGGCAATTACCCCGTCACGATCCAATTTTTCCGCCGGCAAAGACCCCTTTTGCGGATTGTACATTCTGATCCGGTCGGATACTAATTGGAACAAATCTTTATCGCCCGATACGATCCAGACATGTAACCCCTGCTTCTCCGCCTCTTTTGCCAGGGTCCCGATTATGTCATCCGCTTCATATCCCTCCTTTTCCAGCGCCGGCAAATTCAGGGCCTCCGTGACCTCCCGTATCCGCGGCAATTGGGCCACCAGTTCATCCGGCATCTTGGCGCGGGTCGATTTGTATTCATCATACATTTGATGCCGGAATGTCGGGGCCTTGGTATCGAAGGCGACCGCCATATAATCGGGATTTTCATCTCTTATTATTTTCAGAAGGGAATTGATAAAACCATACGGCGCGGAGGCATTTTCGCCTTTGGAGTTTATCAGGGGATTGCGAATGAAAGCGAAATACGCCCGATAAAATATGGCCGAGCCGTCAACCAGAAATAGAGTTTTGTCTTTCACCTGTAAAGCCTTTTGCTTTCGATGAATCGCCGGACCTCATCAGGGACAAGATACCGGATCGATCTTCCCCCCTTGAGCTGTTTTCTTAATTGAGTCGAAGAGAGGCCGATATACGGCATTTCAAAAGGTACGACTTGTTCCGCCCAGCGTGAGTCTTGAAATTGGTGATCATACCCGGGGCGATTACCCACAAATATCTTGACCCGCTTCACCAATTCCTCGGGGCTGTGCCAGTGGTCGAACTGCGCGATATTATCGGCCCCCAGAATAAGGTTCCAGGTTACTTCAGGGGATTTCAATTTAAGAAAATCTACTACGGCAAGAGTATATCCCGGGCTTTTCAAATCCTTTTCAAAATCCGAACTCAGAAAACGATCATGCCCTTCAATGGCAAGTTGGACCATCCGGCAACGATCCTCAAACGATGCTTCTGGTTTTTGCTCCCGGTGCGGAGGGTTGAAACTCGGAACAAATAAGACTCCGGAAAAGCCGCAGCCTTCAAGAGCGGACTCCGCCAGAATCAAATGTCCATAATGAATGGGATCAAAGATCCCTCCCATTATCCCCCAGGAACCGCTACTTGGCAGAGCCGGAGACATCAGCCGAATCCGTTTTCCGGGATAATTGTTCGATCATTTTCTGGGCTTCGGGCACCAAATTGCTCGAAGGGTAAATGGTTATGAAATTATTAAACTTGGCCAGGGCCTCGGCATATTTTGACTGCTTACTTAGAATTTCGCCTAATTTGAAAAGAGAAAATGACGCAAACTGGGTATCGGTATATTCATCGACAACCAATTGAAAATAAATCCGAGCCGCTTCATAATTACCCATTTTCCAATATAGAAGACCATTTTGATACTGCTTTTTGGCCAATCTCGTTCTAGCTTCATTGATAACCCCCCTGGCCTCATCCAGGCGCGGCGAATCTGGATTATCCGTTATAAAATCCTCCAGGGCCTTTATGGCTTTGGTCAGTTCTTCCTGATCCAAACCGTAGTGCTTCGGCGTCGCCTTATACATACATACGCCCGCCAAAAATTGAGCGTCGTCCGCAAAGGCCGATTGCGGGTAATTGGTGATCAATCGATTGAATTCCACCGAGGCCAACTCATATTCGTGATTTTCATAATACGACATCGCCAGATAATATTGCGCGGTATCGACTATAGTGGCGCCGGGAAAATTGAACACTACCCTTTGAAAGCCCTGGATCGCTTTTAAATAATGCTTTTGATCATATTCCTTCTTGGCAATATCAAATTGGGCATATACATTGGTCGCTATCTTTATTGAAGGGGTCCCACAGCCGATAAACAGCGCCACGGCCATTATTGTACCCACCCCCAAATATAAATATCTTGTCTTCAACTTTTATATTTCTCCTTAAGCATTTCATAGTTGCGCATGACCTTATCGAGATAGGACCGCGGCAGGGGTTCATTCAGGCGGATTTTTTTCATGGTGGCGGTTTCGCCTAGATTGTACGATATAAGGGCCTTTTTTACATCTTTGAATTTCAGAATCAATTCAAAAAGGTGCAGTGAGCCCATTTGCACGTTGTACTCCGGCTCCTGAAGGGTTCGGCTGTTTTCCCAATCAACACCGATCTTGCTGGCAAGACCGCGCCCGGTCATCGGTTTTATTTGCATCAGGCCCTCCGCCCCTTTCGGGGAGACACGATGGCGCTTGAACGATGACTCCGTTATTATCAATGACAAAAGAAACAGGGGATCATATTCGTATTTTTTGCATTCCGAAGAAATAACTTCGGTCAGTTCACCGACTTCCTTATCGGTAAATCCAATTTGGAAGTCCTCGATAACCTTAAGAATCTTCTGCTTTTCTTCCAGTTCGAGAATTCTTTTTCGCTGGAAATCAATCTGTTTTTCAAGATCGAATTTATCTTTTACCAGGAAAATTATTAAGGCTGATTGCAGCAAATAAACAAGCACAAAAATCAGTGCGATCGGTTTCGAGAGAAAAATGCCGAGTTTTTCATATTTAATCATGGCCTTTCCTCCGGGATCTCGGCAATTAGGTCGTACCCATCGGCCATAATGATCTTTACTTCCAGAATATCTCCTACCCGAACCTCTTGATTCTTCAGAATCACATTCTGATCAATTTCGGGACAATCGCCCGGGGTCCGGCCAATCGCCACGCCGCCGTCATCCGTTTTATCAATTATAACCTTTTGAACAGAACCAATCAAGTCAATATTTTTTTGATAAGCGATCTCCTGCTGGAGAGCCATAAGGGCATCCATCCGTTCTTCCTTAGTTGTTTCCGGGACCTGATTTCCAAAATTGGCGGCCGGGGTATTTTCCTCCAATGAATATTTAAACACTCCCAACCGATCGAATTCGAATTCATCGACAAAATCACAAAGTTCGGCGAACTCCTCGTCAGTCTCGCCCGGCAATCCTACGATAAATGAAGTCCTGATTGTGCTATTCCTGTTTGCCGACCTTATACGGTTCAATATTTCTTCGATTCGGCCCCGGTCGATTCGCCGGTTCATCGCTTTCAAAATCCGGTCGTTTATATGCTGCAGGGGCAAATCAAAATAACTCAAAACCCTGGGGGAATCGGCCATGAAATCGATTAGACGATCATTCACGGCTTCAGGGTGCAAATACATGAGTCGAATCCATTCGATTTTGTCAATATCCTGCAAGGCCGTCAGGAGATTGATAATATCAACACCGTCATCAAGATCGCGGCCGTATCCGGTACCCTCCTGGGAAACCAGAATAATCTCTTTTTTTCCCTCCTCGGCCAGCAAGCGCGCCTCTTTCACAATTTCCCCAGGCGGTCGACTGCGATATTTCCCCCGGATAAGAGGGATAGCGCAATAGCTGCAAAAGCGGTCGCATCCTTCGGATATTTTAAGATACTCGAAGGGATATGAATGGTCTACATAACGTCGCTCGCCGCTTAAATAATCGAGATTTAATGCCGGCTGAATGGCACTCGTTCGCTCGGGCCTGTGAAGTGCCACGGCGCGGGCGAGGGCCTCTATCTGCCCCAATCCGAAAACCCCGTCAATCCCCCTGATGTCATTCAGAAGATGCTCTCCATAGCGCTGGGATAAACATCCCGTCACATAAAGCCGCCCTATCTTTTTTTCCTTTTTTAAATTCTCGTAGCGAAGGATTTCGGCAATTGATTCCTCTTTGGCGGGAAGTATAAAACTGCAAGTATTTACAATTACCGCCTCTGCCTCATTTTCCCGATCGACCAACTGGTGCCCGTCAGCCAGCAATTTTCCGGCAATATAATCGCCGTCCACATCATTTTTGGGACAGCCCAGTTTTTTGATAAAGAAACGCATTTATCTTTAGGGAAGAGTAATGACTTCCATGGAATCCGGCCGATTGAAGTGATAAAGAGAATCCGTGATTGCCGGGTTAGGTCGTTCGGACAAAATATAGACGCGGTTGAGATCCCCATTAAGATCAAAATATTCCAGCCGGGCAATTCTGTCCGCAGACTTATCGAGAAAGATCGTCAATGAATCCGGCATGGGGCTGTCATCGCTGTCTTTTCGCGTCAGTAGATAAATCAAATCCTTCCTTATAGGATGAGGCTCGTAGTATTCGTCGAGATTCTTGATAAAGACCAGGCGGTTTTCAAATTTCTCACCATCCTTAAGGCATCTTTTGGTAGCCTGCCGATATTCCAAAGAAATTTCCCAGGTACACTTTCCATCAAACAAATAAATATCGCGGCCCATTTGGGCGAAATATCGTCCGTCATCGGCAATGGCGATTTCACCATTGGAACTGTCGACATCCTTGAAAATTTTAGACGTCACCGCTACCGCCACCTTTAACTTAACCTCCCGCGCGGACGCCAATTCACTTTTAATTGTGTCGAATTTGTTTTTCTGACCGGCGGCCGCCGCCGTAACCCAAAATGTCAGAAAAAGCGGAAAATAAAGAGTCGCGGCACGATTCATATATATTATACGATTGGCCCCTGCTATCGGTTCTTATCCGTGAAAGAACGTGATGTTGCCAATTTTTCCAGATAGGTTCTGTCAACCAGCACTTCCCGGGCCTTGCTGCCGTCATAGGCGGATACCACCCCGGCCTCCTCCAATTTATCTATAAGCCGGGCCGCCCGCTGATAACCTATGCCCAATTTTCTCTGCAACAAAGATACCGAACCCTGTTTGTGACGGATTACGGTTTCGGCCGCCTCATGAAATAAGGGGTCATCCAGATCGACTTCATCTTCATCCGATTCCGCCTCCGGAGATTCTTCCTTTTCCCCTTCTATTTTTTCAGGTGCCGGAAATTGATCCTTTATGAATTTTACCAGTCGCTCCGTTTCCTCTCCCGAAATAAAGGCCCCGTGCAGGCGAATCGCTTCGGGCTGGCCCGGCTGGAGAAACAACATATCCCCATTTCCCAGAAGCTTTTCGGCGCCGTTGGCGTCAAGTATGGTGCGGGAATCGATTTTTGACGCCACTTGAAAAGCAATTCTGGCCGAAAAATTTGCCTTAATTAGACCGGTAATGACATCCACCGACGGCCTCTGGGTGGCCAATATCAAATGGATGCCAACCGCCCGCGCCATTTGCGCCAGGCGGGTGATTAACATTTCGATCCGCGACGATGAAGCCGCAATCATCATGTCCGCCAATTCATCGACAATAATCACGATATACGGCATCTTTTCGATCGGATCCTTTTGGCGGGAATTATAGTCCTCGATATTGCGAACTGATTGAGCGGCCAGTTTTTTGTAGCGATTTTCCATCTCAATGACCGCATCGGCCAGAACCTTTTCGGCCCGTTTGGGATTGGTTACGACCGGCCGTGCCAGATGCGGCATTCCGGCATACACGGAAAGCTCCAGCATTTTGGGATCAATGAAAATAAATTTAATCTGGTTCGGGTGCAATCGGTAGAGAAGCGACGTAATCAGGATATTAATACAGACCGATTTCCCCGATCCGGTCGCACCGGCGATTAAAAGATGAGGCATTTTGGCCAAATCGGCAATAAATGGTTTGCCGCCGGTGGTTTTGCCGAATGCCAGAGGAAGTCTGAGGCGATTGTCTGAATAAACTTCGGAGCCGATAATTTCTTTCAGATAGACCATCTGCGATTTGAGATTCGGTATTTCGACCCCGACGGCCGCCTTTCCCGGAATGGGGGCAATTATTCTAATCCTTTTGGCTCGAAGTGCCAACGCCAAATCATCAGCCAGGTTCGTAATCTGATTGACCTTAACTCCTGCCGCCGGCTTGAATTCAAAGCGCGTGATCACTGGTCCGGGGTACTTGTCAATCGGACCGTCGATATTGACTCCGAAAGTTTCCAGGGTTTCTTTCAATGCTTTTGCCGTCATCGCCAGTTCATCGGCGTTCACCATAGCTCCGGCTTCGGGATTATCCAAAAGCAATTCCAGACCGGGGAATCTATAATCTTCCGTCACGCGCCCGATAGGGGGCGCCGTCTTTTTCAAAACGACCTTACTTTTAGCCGCATTGCTTTCCTTTTTTGGCTTAGTTTCATCACCCGGTATTTCATCCTCAGAATCAATTGAACTCTGTACGGACATTTCGGCCGCCTTCTCGGCTCTATCTTTTTCCTCTTGGCGGCACCTTTCGGCCTTTTCGGCTTTTCTTCGTTCTCTTCTTTGACGAAACAATTCGGTCAGCGACAGGATTATGCTCATCAAGCCTCGTCCAATCGCTTTTAAAATATTGAGCGGGCCAAGAATTCTCGGAACTGCAATCTTTGAAGTAAGTGCGGTATATGAATATCCCAATATGACAAGGGCCGCTAAGATTCCCGCTCCCAATAGCGCGATCGACCCGGCGCTACCCGTGATTTTCATCAAGAAACGGGTCAAGTAATAGAATACAAAACCGCCGTGCGTATTTGTAAAATCAACTGCCCCCATTTCGTTCCTAATAAGAACGACATTTAAAATCATAGTCACCAGAATACCGGCCGAAAGAACAAACCATAGCGCGGGAGTAATTTTTCGCTTCCATTTTCCCGGAAAATAATGCAGTGCCAGAAGAACCAGGCCAACCGGAATAAAAAACGACAGCCAGCCAAAAAAGAAGAAAAGAAGATAAGAGGAATAAGCGCCCGCGGTCCCGGCTTGATTCTGAAAGTCGATCCTGAAGGGATTGTCACGACTCAAAAGCTGCTGATCATCCCAGGCGGTGTGGGATCCGAGCGATATCACAATTAGAACCGCCAGCAAAACCAGCAAAATTCCCAGGATTTTCCTCTTACGAGAGTCGGACCCATTTTTTCTTTTATTGGCCATAATATTGATTATATAATAATGATTTTATCCTTTTCCTGCAAATGATGTATGATAATAAAATAAGGCAGAGGAATCCTCTGCCTTACATCAATATAATCGACAAATAAACTACTTGCGGACCGCTTCCTTCAGAGCCTTACCGGCGCGGAAATGAGGAACCTTGGCCGCCGGGATATTTATTTTGGCTCCGGTCTGAGGATTCCGACCGACCCGGGCCTTTCTCCTGCTGACCGTGAAGGTTCCGAAACCGACAAAACTGACCCTCTTTCCCTTCTTAAGATTGCTGGTGACATTGTTGAAGAAGGAACCGAGCGCCTGCGTGGCCTGACGCCTACTGATTTTGGCATCGCGCGCAATCATGGCAATCATTTCTTCCTTGGTCATGAGAGGATCCCTTTCATAAGGAGTTTAAGGTTGTCACTCATTATAGTCAGAAGCAACTATTTTTCTAATGCGCTTGTCAATATAAAAAAGTCCCAATCCCGCGAAAATGGCTTATCGGCGCGAGCATCTCCCGGGTCATGCTTCGAATCAATAAAAGGCGCTTTTGAGTCCCGATTCCGACTTTTCAAACTTTATATCCGGAATCGTGATGACATTGAGACGGAAATAATAGCCCTTATTGGAGCCGTCGGGAATCCAGTAAAAATATCCCTGCCAGCAATGCAATTTCCGCTCGATTTCAATCCGCCGGGATACCGTCTGATCCCGAACAACATCATAACTCTGCCAGTAACTTATTTGCCAGTTCGATGTCAATTCCACCTTGACACTGAAACTGAGCGAGTGCGACTTCACGAACTGGGCCCCCCTCCCGCTTTCTGAATAATAATGGGACAGCGACAGNCTCCAATTCCCTCCCTTGCGCGATGAAGTTTTGCCGGGCAAAGGGGTTGCCGGAAATGACGATGACGCGATAGCGGTGTCGGGAATACCGTAATCGTTAAGACTGCCGCCCGTGCTGAAAGTCGATTGAATGGTGAAACTCTCCAAATATGGGGAAGTCCAGTGAAGTTCATCGGTTCCCGGTTTATACAGACTATGCACCATTTGCGCGGAAATTCGCAGATTTCCCAAAAGCGATGTCTGCGCCGAAGTGCTCAGCGCGGAATACTTCCGACCGATCGCTTCATGATTATAACTCAACGAACTGGAAATGGAAAGAAGATCGATATTGCGCGTGGCCTCACCCTTTTTGATTTTGGCCTGAAACAGCTGATTCAGGCTATAGGTTATCGTTCTCGACTTGGCGCCGCCGCCGCCCGCGCCGGTGTAGTTTCTAACGTTATCATTCTTAGTTATTTCCGGGGCCCACGAATATGTCACGCTCGGCGTGAGAACATGCCGCAACCCTTCCAGACCGAGGATTTTGGGGTATACTGTCCCATAAATATCGGTAGCCGCAGATATCGATGCTCCGTAGGCATATCGGCGATACCAGGGTGAAGTATTAATCCCGGCAAGACGACTCTGGTCCGTCGGAAATACCTTATACCAGGTTTCCTGATAGCGGAACGATGGACCGATTCTGAGATAGTGAAATATGCTTATCGGGGACATTGACAAACTGGGATAATGATCGACAGTCAAATATGCTTTCCGGCTGTGGGTACTGTCGGCATTAGTCACGCGGGAGGCAAAATTATGAATAGACGACGAATACCCGAAATAGAAGTTGTTGTACCATTTCCGCGTGACTTCTCCTGTCCCAACACTCGTAGGAGCGGCGAATATGGCGCGGGACGGGATAGAGAATGTCGCGGTCGGGTAATCATCACTGCGAGAGTCTTGGTCAAGGTTGACGGTATGCACAAATTGGGCGCTCAAAGAGGCCCCGCTCCACCTCTTATTCAAAGAAATCTGGCTACGCAGGTTGCGGTTGAGCCGCTCATTCAAATCAGTCGAGAAATCGGAATAGTAACTCCTGTCTGATAAAAATGTACCGTCGGCGCGAATATCAAAGGTCGGCGAAACGGTCTGACTGTGTGTGAACCGAATTTGCCACCGCTTAACAGTGTTTTCCCCGAGCGCCGTTAGATTGGATTGATTGGCATATGAACCGGAGACCGAACCCGCAAGATGATAGCGCCAGTTGTAATTCATCGTGCTGTGATAAGCAAAACCGAAATTTTCATAGTAGTCGAGCGACGCCTGAATATCCCAATATTGAGAAGCGGCCCAATAGTAGCCGACGTTGCTAATTGAACCGGCGCCCCGCTCGAAATTCCCCAGCCGAAAGGGCAGAAATCCGGAGTGCCGCCCGGTTTTGATAGAAAAAATATAATAGGGGGCGATCAGAATGGGGACTTTTTCAATATAAAATATTACCGGTCGTGCGATGATCTTATTATTTTGCATCATTTTCATATTGTGCGCCAGGAAATGATAATGTGGCTCCTCTTCATTACAGCTGGTATAAGTACCATTTTCGACAAAATAAACTTCCTTATTTTCGCGAAACAGCTCCTTCCCGCGATAATAGGCCTCCTGATATTCGGACTTTGACTTCCAAATCATGCCCCTCTCGGTTTTTATGGAGTATTCCAGGTATGAGCCCAGAAGCTGTTCCGAACCATCTTTTAATATCACGGGAATATAAGTCAGGGTGGTATCGACACGTGCGGAATCGTCATGCGCGGTCACCAGTTGATTGGCCACATTGTAGTTCACCTTAGCCGCAGTCAGGGACATATTGCGATTTTCAACCGCCCCATTACCTAAAAGGGTGATGGTGGAATCCTTGACGGCGTAAGTTATTTCATTCGCTCTGTATTTCACGGTATCTTCGACAAAAACCACCCCCGAATCGCCCGGCTTGAATTTCCCGCTTAGATATTCCCCTTCCGCCCCGCCGATAACATTGACCACATTAAGTTTTTTGCTTTCGATAAATAAATTGATGGTATCTCCCGAAACATTATTTTTGACAATTTCAGTGCTGTCTTTTGTCCCCGGCGAGTAAAAGGAGTAAGCTTGCCCGGCGGCCTGAATATTCGTTATTTCCCCCTTCTCAAACCCGAAAATGATCTCGTTTCCTTTCAATTGAGATACATCGCTAATGGTCGTATCCTTTCCTGCCGGCTCCTTGAAATCTCCCTGCGCATCGCCGATTACATAAATTTCCTTTACGGCCGACTGATCCGATGTTATGACTAGTGTATCACCTTGCACCTCCGAATCTTTTCTCTTAGCAGAAGGATGATCGGTCAGAGCCAGAACATCATTAGCGGCGTACATAATGGCATGCCCTGAGTGTGATTCGGTCTCGGCCTGTTTAATAATAACTTTGCCATCCGCGTACCCAATACGATCCTTTGCATCCAGAGCAACTCTGTCCGCATCGACTCGGATCATCCGGGCAGTGTCGGGATAATGAAAATAAAGCGACGGTCTTTCTTTCATTCTGAATAATGATGAGTCTCGCGAAAAATATGCATTTGTCCCGATCGCTCTGACCGAATCCTTACCGGAGATTATGGTAACTTCCTTGCCCCTGGCATAGGCCAGATCATTTTTAATATCATAGTCAACCCGGTCGGCTGTCAGTTCATACGATGAATCTTGCACATACACGTGCCCGCGAAGAATTATGGTTTCCCCTCTAACCCAGACAGCCGAATCGGCCAGAAGTTTGCCCCCTTCGCGGGAAAAGGCCACCGCACCGGAAATATAAATGGTATCCTTGACCGCGCCCCTTATAATTTCAAAAACATCGGAATGATCCAGGTAAAAAGCCTTATCTTCCTGCGCCGCGACTGTACCACTATAGATGATTATTGCGGCAAAAATAAACCGAATATTATTAACGATCGATTTCATCCCGAATCATTTCCATAAAAGCCCTTTTTATCTCCTCCCTTTTTTCCCTGGGTAATCCTCCGACTTGGGCAAATGAACTACTGCCACCTCCCTTACCGCCGCATGCCCCCATGAGCCTCTGCGCAACTTTCGATGCCGGGAATCCGGTCCTTTCCGATGAAACTATCAGGACCTTATCTTCAAACGCAAGAATCAAAAGAGCCGGTTGCTCCTGACATAATTTAAGTCCCGTTTCTTTCAAGATTTTGGGGTCGCTCTCGTCATATTCCCCATAAAATAAGATTGTGTCTCCGACTTTTGGCGCGGATAGTAGTCTTTTCGAAATATCATTATAGAGATTGATAGTACGAAGGCGATTTACCTCTCGCCGCAGCGTCTTTTCCTGTTCCATTAGTCTGTCGACAGCGGCCGGCAGATCCCGAAAATGGCACGTGAATTTCCCCGTCAGCCCTTCAATAACCTGATTCTTTTCGCCATAATCTTCGATGGCCTTCCCCCCCGCCAGAAAAATCACTCGCAGATGTCCCCGAAGTTTCTCCTGTCCTACTATTTTGACCAATCCGACTTCACCCGTATTTCGGCAGTGGGTTCCTCCGCAGGCCGTAAAGTCAAAGTCACCTATTTGTATTATTCGGAATTTTCCTTCTCTATCCGGAATTTTGCGGACCGGGAGACTCTTCAATTCCTCCAAATTGTAGTATGCGATATTTACCGGCAGATTCTTTAAGATTATGTCGTTTGCCAGATCCTCCGCATTTCTTATAACCGTATCGCTGAGATCACTGGCCGAAAGTTCTATCGTTGATTCAATTTCCCCCAATCTCGAACTGACCGTCTCCGCCCCCACCGTCTCAATAAAGGCCCGTGACAAAATATGCTGACCGGTATGTTTGCAGCGATTTTCCCGTCTTCTTTTCTCATCAATAACTCCATGCACAATCGTACCAATCGGCACCGACCACGTATCAAGGATATGAACAATATCATCGGAATCGGTTTCGTACGCCGCCGAGACCGGAATTTGGTCCATAAACCCCCGGTCGAACAATTGCCCCCCGGCTTCCGGATAAAAGGCGGTCCTGTCCAGCAGAACTTCAAACCCGCGGTCCGTCGACCTCACCCCCACCACGGCGGCCCTGAAATCATAAAGATAAGCATCGTTCAGATAGAGTCTTTCCGTCATCCTGGCATCCTCGGAAAGAATATCGCAAAACTTGATAAGATAATCAACACTGTTGATTTGGCTCAATCAATCGAGTTCAAGCTGCACCTGTTCGGGAAGGAACCGCCCCGGATCGGCATCTTTATATTTTAATCCGAAATTGATTAGATACCACAATTTCTGACCGGTCCTGGCAAATGATGAAACTTGAAAAAGCAGAAATTCGACAACTATTCCAGCCATTCCCCCAAAAAGACCTACGGCCCCCCATGAGAGAGATTCCGCCGCTATCCATATCAGGACAAACGGAACATAAGTGACCAAAAATATCCCGAGAGCTTTTGTCATATTCGGCCGAAAGAAAACGGAGCCCGATTTTAGAATCTCTTTGAACGGCCAGTCCGGGTGGGCGGCCGATGCTGCCCTCACCGAATCGGAAAATATGGACGCCGCCAGGAATATCAGGAAAATTATCCCCCCCTTTATAAGCAGGAAAACGAGAGCGGCCGCGCCCATGAGACTCTGTCCCGCCACACCAATCATATTAATTAAAAATAGCGACGCCGGGAGCAAAACCAGATATACGACCATCATGAAAAGGGCTATTTTCAAATGCATCGCAAAATTCGCCCCGCATTCGGCGAAAAATTCGCGCCTGCCAATGACCTCCTTCTCGCCGGAGACTATCTGGAAATAAATGCCGCCGTTCAAAAACTGCATGAGAACCGCAAAAATTGTACCTCCGGCAAAAATGAAAAGCAAAAAGGCCACAGGTAATTCACTTTGCTTTGTGAATAGCTCTACCAGAACACCGATATTCCAATCAGTAATGAGGGAACCGGAATGCACCGACGAGGCCAGCCGGCCATTGGATTCCAGAAAGAACGGAACTACCAATAAGAACGAAAATATCAGTTTCATAAGGAAAAGATATAGCCACAGCGAGCGGTACCTTAGAAGTCGGGAGAAGTTGCCGAAAATCTTGAGCATTTAAATTCCCCCCAACATGCTTAAAAAAGATTCTAATAGAAATGTCAGGCCCGATGATAAACGCAACCCCGGTCGATTGTCGCCGCTATATAGCTCGGAATTATTCATCAGATCGGTATCAATTGTCAATTTGCTGTCTGGATCCACTATGACAACCCGGGCCGGGTAAGGCAATCGCTTCACTACTCGCTCCGAGGAAAATTCCGAAGCCCAGTGATAGTCAAGCACTCCGCCGTCATAGAGAATAATCCGGTAAGGCACGGAATATTCAAGATTCACCGTCTTCCGCAAAATAAATGAAATTTCATAAGAGACCGAATCCAATTTACGATTTTCGAGTTCGGAAACAGAATAATCGATTTTCTCATTACTGTTAAAGAGCGGTCCGATCATATCAACCATATTGTCGCCGGCAATTTCCCCAACCGTTTGCATAAAAGCATCATAATCGGGATGCTTGAATAGAAATTTGTCATAATAATGCCGCCAGAATATTTGAGCGGCTCCCTCCCCCATGATATTCTCGAAAGTCTCGATTGTCAGTGCTCCCCGGCTGTAGATTGTTCCGAAATAATCCAAGTCATTCGTAAATGAATAGGCCGGGGCGGTGACAGTCAGTCCATCGGAAGCCATTGCCGCGCCAAGGCGAAGATAATCCCGCTCCGAAAATGTAATGTTCCAGAAATCCAATAATTGGTAGGGCCCGCTTCGACGAAAATTCAGGATTTTCTGCGTAAAGAAATCCGATATTGATTCATCCATCCACGGCGCCCGGCACTGATCGGAACCGATCATGCCGTAGAACCACTGATGAACCGTCTCATGGGTTGCGGTTAATGACCCCAATCTGGAAACCAGGCCGGATCCGCGCGGCGATGAAATCGATATCAAGGCCGGAAGTTCCAATCCGCCTACGAAAGAAAAATCGATATAAGCGTAATTCAGATATTTGTATTTATAAGGTCCGACGTGATCCGTCATATACTCCATCGCCCTTCGAACCGATTCTTTCAGGGCCGGCACAGCCGATCTTTCAAAATCCCGGTAATAATATCTGATAGTAGTCCCGCCGACAACGGCACTATCCGAAATGTATTCAGACGACAGGATCAAGGCAAAATCGTGCGCCGGTCCGAATTGATAATGATATGATAATATGCCCTCGGTTAGAGTTGATTCGGCCGGAGGTACGGGAGCGATGCATGACAGGCCCGCCGGAGCGTCGAATGTGACATCGAATATGTAATATTCCCCTACCAATTCCGTAAATCCCCCATAATACGGGTTGTACCAACTCCCGTCACTTTTAATGATTGCCGGCGACGGGAACCAACCGTCAAGGAGGTAATTTCCGCGCAAATACGACAATCTGTCACCGGGCTCAGGTATCATGGTGTGGAAATAGATCTTTACCCTTTTGTTGTTGAATATTTCATCGTTTGATCCGGGAAGTGTCGCGTTTGTATAATTGATTTTTAGTTCGGCACTGCGATCGGCGCCGTCGATAAAAAAGGAATCAATTCTAATGCCGAAAAATTGCTTCTTCTGGCGAAAATAATCCGCCATTCCTCTAATCTCGCGCATATAGGGGGTCGTGTCGGAGGAATAGACGTTAGCAAACAATTGAAATTCGACGGATCTCAATGGGGGAGTTGCGGGCAGTTGATATTCGACCGCCCCGTATACTTCCTTATTGGCAGTATCTAAAGCGGCGGCAACTTTAAGCGTATCAAATGCCCGGATTTTCGGACTTAATATTATTACCACCGCTGATAGGTTTAAGATGGTCTTACGCAATGTCATTCGCCAGTGATCCAATCCCCTCAATGCGGACCTCGATTCTATCGCCGACCTGCATCGGCGCGATTCCCGCCGGAGTCCCGGTCGAAATTAAATCGCCCGGCATAAGGGTCATAACCTTCGAAATGAAACTGATCAGGACGGCCACCGGAAAAATCATCATGGAGGTTCGAGAGGATTGTTTCAGTTCCCCATTCAGATATGACTCGACCAGGAGATCATTATATTTCAATTTATCGACAATCCACGGACCGACAGGGCAGAAAGTATTGAAGCCCTTGGCCCGTGTCCACTGGACATCTTTCTTCTGAAGATCCCGGGCGGTGACATCATTGACACAAGTAAAACCGAAAATATAATCTTCGGCTTCAACTTCGGCGATATTGCTGCATTCCCGGCCGATTATAACTCCCAATTCCGCTTCATAATCGACTCTCTGGGCCATTTCGGGGTAGATTATTTTCTCCCCGGGTCCAAGAAGCGCCGACGGAGGCTTGAGAAATAGCACCGGTTCATCCGGCTCTTTGGTAGCCGATTGCGACTCCTTGACATGTTCCCGATAATTCAATCCCACACATACAATCTTGCTCGGCTCCACCGGCGCCAAAAGCTTGATTTGTGATGGTTGATGATAAATGTCGGTTAATTCGTATCCTAACGCCGGATTACAGGTTATTTCCGTGATATGGCCCTCGCCGAGAACTCCCCAGCGGATTCCTTCGGCAGTATCAAATCTTACATATCTTTCCATCATTTCCTCGACAATTCCATCAAATGAAAATATAATGATTCCGCATTCCCCGAAGGGCTGTATCCCCCTTCGAAAAGCGAAAATATTTTCCCGTCGCAATATTTTTCTGCCAGACCGACCAGGATTTTGGTCATTTCTCCGAAAGTCTCCCCTCCAAGGTTCATTCCGCCCAGAGGGTCATCGCGGTGCGCATCAAATCCGGCCGTGATAATAATGATTTGCGGCTCGTACTTCTTCAGTGCCGGAGATATAATCTCAGTAAATGCATACATATACGCATCTCCTCCTGTTCCCTGCGGCAGGGGAATATTCAATGTATAACCTTCCCCCTTTCCCGAACCCCTTTCTGATGTCGCTCCGGAACCGGGATAAAATGGAAAGCGGTGCAGAGAAATATAAAAAACGTCCGGCCTGTCATAAAACATATGTTGCGTGCCGTTCCCATGATGGACATCCCAATCGATAACCGCGACCCTTTCCAAATGATAATTAACAACCGCCGCTTCGGCGGCAACAGCTGTATTGTTTATAAGGCAGAAGCCCATTCCACGCTGATGTTCCGCATGATGCCCCGGGGGGCGCCCTGCCAACATGATTCTTTTGATTTTACCCGAGATTATTTCACCCACTCCCTCGGCCGCGGCCGCGGCGGTCTCCCAGGCAGCTTCGAAACTTCCCGATGTAACATAGGTATCGCCGTCAAGATAGCCTCCGCCATTTGCGGCGATTTGTC